>CANFKD010000042.1 GCA_947447115.1 Caulobacteraceae bacterium | reverse complement strand
CCGAAGATCAAAAAGGCCATAAAGATCGAAACCGTCAGCAGAATGGTCCGCAGCGGCTTTCGAAACAGGTTTTTCCAAACCAGGTCGAAGTCGGTCATTGGGTGACCTCGGCAAAGACGCCCTTGTCCAGATGTAAGGTGCGCTTGGCAAAGCGGGCGGCCTCAGGGTCGTGGGTGACCATGACAATGGTCTTGCCCATTTCCTGATTGAGCTGCTGCAGCGTGCCGAGAATATCATTGGCCGTGTTGCGGTCCAGATCGCCCGTTGGCTCGTCGCAGAGCAGGAACTTGGGATCAGACACGATGGCCCGGGCAATGGCCACGCGCTGTTGCTGACCGCCGGACAGCTCCTTGGGCCTATGCTTGGCGCGGTCCCAGAGGCCGACAATCTTGAGGGCCGTCTCGACATTGGCCCGGCGCTTGCCGGCCGAGAGCTTGGTCAGCATCAGGGGCAGCTCAACATTTTGAGCGGCATTGAGCACCGGCATCAGATTGTAGAACTGGAAGATGAAGCCGACAGAGCGGGCGCGCCATCCGGCCAGTTGACCCTCATTATAGCCGTCGATGCGCTCACCGTCGAAATTGATCTCGCCGCTGTCGCTACGATCGGTGCCGCCGAGCAGGTTGAGCAAGGTGGTCTTGCCCGAGCCGGAAGGGCCCATAATGGCGACAAAATCACCCTGCTCTATGGTCAGGTTCAAGCCATCAAAGATGGTGATGCTTTCCTTGCCGCGTTTATAGGTCTTTTTGACATTCTTCAGCTGGATCAGGGCACTCATGTCGGGGGGTCCTATCGGTCGATCTTAAGATTTGGCGTCAAGAAAGGTGACCTTTACGGCCATCTCGGGAAGGATGCGGACGTCTTTACCGTCAAATCCGATGCGGACTCGAACGGTGGCCTTGTCGCGGCTGGCCGTGGGGATCTTAGCGATCACATGGGCGGGAAGCATGGTGTCGGGATACGCATCCATCACCGCCTCGACCTTTTGACCCTCTGTGACCCGGCCAATATAGGCCTCGTTCACATCCACCTCGATCTCGATACTGTCCATATCGACGATGGTGCAGATACCGGTACGGGTGAAGCCGCCACCTGCCGACAGGGGCGAGATGATCTCGCCGGGCTGCGCGGCCTTGTCGATGACAATGCCGGTGAAGGGTGCGCGGATCTCATATTTGCCAAGCTGAACGCGGCTGCGGTTGGCATCGGACTGGGCAGCGACCATCTGCGCCTGCGATAGGGCCGCTTGGGTTTGGGCCACACGCGCCTTGAGCCGTGCAGCCTGAACATTGGCATCGCTGACATAGCCGGTCGAGGCAAGCGACTCATAACGGGCCAGATCGCGCTGCGCCTGAACATATTGCGCTTGGGCGGAGTCAGCGGCGGCTTGAGCCGATAGGGCCCGCGCTTGGCTGGAGGCAGCATCGACCTTGGCCAAGGAGCCATCGAGAATGGCCAGGACCTGACCGGCCTTGACCGACTGACCCTCTTCGACACGCACCTCAACCACGCGCCCGGTCACTTCCGAGGCGATGGTGGCGCGGGTGCGAGCAACTACATAGCCAGAAGCGGTCAGGCCGCCGGGGCGCACGACGCCCTTATTCGCCCCCATAGGCGCGGCCGCGACCACCACGGGCTTAACTTTCGGCGCGGGCTTAACCACCCAACCGAGGGTTCCGCCAAGGACCAATGCTCCGGCGACGATCCCGGCAATGAGCAGAGGCGGCATGGACGAGCCACCGTCGGTTTCCGCCCCTGCTGAACGATCAATGCTCAAAGAACGAAGCAGTTCGGACCTATCCACGCACAATCCACCCTAACTAAAGCCATCGATTTGCCCCCACTATGACGGGATAATCGCGGCTGTTCCAATTACAAATTAGCCAGACTGTGCCTTACGGCAAGGTCCAGACCTCAGATACCTAGAGCCCTAACGAGATTTTCTAGCCGCCGTCGTTTGGCTTTGAACGCTGAACCGCGCGGAATGGATTTTCCGCAGCAGAGCAAGCTTGTCGGCCAAGACGTCATCCCTGACCGCGACCGTCTCGCCAAACACCATCCAGTGCGGTTGGTCGGGGGTAGATTTGGGCCATAGGGGCTCAGTCCTACCATTGGGATCGCCCGTCTTGATGAAGTTTAGCCAATAGCCCCTCATCGTCTTGCCGGGATTGCCAGCCGCCAAACTGGCTGGGGTGCGGCCGCCCCATTGGAGGAGGAAGGTCTCACCCCCATGATAGGTGCCCGGCTGGGTCGCGCGGCGGTCGGGATCGACATAGGTGACATAGTAAAGATAGGCCGGTTGACGGCGCGACACGGACGAGACCATGGCGGCACTCGAAAAGACATAGCGCATGTCGCCAAACATTCGGCTGACGCCCCGCGCCTCACTGACCGCAAAATCATCGGCATAGAGCGCCTTCATAGCGGGGGCTTGATCGCCCAGCAGGCCAACCACTTCCTCTGGTGTCACACCAGAACTGGGAAACACACTGCCCTCATAGCTATTGCCACCGGTCATCACCGGAACGGGATGGTCTGCGACCTTGGCAAAAAGGGTCACCGGATCATCGAGAAGCGTCACACCATCTATGACGGGCAGCTGAAAGCCTCGGATCGAGGCCAAGAGTGCCTTGACCTCAAGGGCCCTCATCTCATCAAGACTGGCCGGTTCCTTGCCGCCATTGGCCCGCAAGATGGTTTCATCTCCGAGCCGGACAGCCTCAGCGAGCGCGCCATCGGCGGTCGAGGTGGAACGCGGAAGGGGCCAGGCCGTATAGCCGCTGGAGGAAATGGCCCGCGCAAAGAGGCCCTCGGTGCCCGGCATCAGTTGAAGGAGCTGAACCCCCTCACCGCCCGCTGACACGCCGGTCAGGGTCAGGTTGGCCGGATCGCCGCCAAAGGCCGCAATATTGCGATGGGTCCATTCAAGGGCCGCCTTCATATCCAGCAGCGCGAAATTGACCGGCTGAGGCTTACCCGCCGCCTCGGCCACCAATAGGGGGTGGGCTAGGACGCCAAGGGGGCCAAGCCGGTAGTTAAAGGTGACCAGGATCACCCCCTCAGGGTTCCAGACCTCTGCAGAATGTTCCGACGGGCCGGAGCCGGCAATATAGCCGCCGCCATGGATCCGAAACAGGACCGGTAACTTGGCGTCCGGTGTCGTGCCGGTCGGGACGGAGATATTAAGGGTCAAGCAATCTTCAGACTGGGGCGTTGAGGGAACGCCGCCGGCCTGAGGGCATACCGGACCGAAGGCCTCCGCCAGTCGCTCTGTCGTCCAGACGCTAGCCGGTTGCGGCGGCTTCCACCGCAAGGGCCCGACCGGCGGTGCGGCATAGGGAATGGCTAAGAAATTGACCGATGGACCCTTAACCACACCCCTCATCGGTCCCAACTCGGTACTGCGCACGACCGTCACCGGTGCGGGGCGGGCGGCGGGTGCCGGTTGAGCGGCGACCTGCGCGGCCACGGGACCCGAAAATCCGACAAGCCCCGCCACGAGGGCGATGGCCCCAACGGAACCCATGCGGTTTAGACGGCGAAAGCTCAGCATTGACTTAACCCACAAAGACCCATTCAGAACCGCAACGGTTTCATCTTTTGCCCCAAACGCCAAGGCACACCGGGCCTGCGAATGTGATAAATCGAGCCCTTGCGAGGCGGCGGGCGTGAACCAACGATTTTTTCGGCGGCAGGAGATGCAAAATTGGGGCATATATCTCATCTGTAATGCACCAACCCGTCTGACCGATCGCCCTAGGAAACATCATGCCTCCCTATCGTTCACGCACCACGACCCACGGCCGCAACATGGCAGGCGCGCGCGGCCTTTGGCGCGCCACCGGCATGAAGGATAGCGATTTTGGCAAGCCGATCATCGCGGTGGTCAATTCCTTCACCCAGTTCGTGCCCGGTCACGTCCACCTGAAGGATCTCGGCCAGTTGGTCGCGAGGGAAATCGAGAAGGCGGGCGGCGTTGCTAAAGAATTCAACACCATCGCCGTTGATGACGGGATCGCCATGGGCCATGACGGCATGCTCTACAGCCTGCCCTCGCGCGAACTGATCGCCGACAGCGTCGAATATATGGTCAATGCCCACTGCGCCGACGCCATGGTCTGCATCTCCAACTGCGACAAGATCACGCCGGGCATGCTGATGGCCTCCATGCGGATCAATATCCCCTCGGTCTTCGTCTCGGGCGGACCGATGGAGGCCGGGAAGGTCATCCTTAAGGGCAAGGAAGTGGCGCTGGATCTGGTCGACGCCATGGTCGCGGCGGCAGACGATTCCTACAGTGACGAAGAGGTCGCCACCATCGAGCGCTCGGCCTGCCCGACCTGCGGCTCCTGCTCGGGCATGTTCACGGCCAATTCGATGAACTGTTTGACCGAAGCCTTGGGCCTATCCTTGCCCGGCAATGGTTCGGTCCTCGCCACCCACTCTGACCGCGAGCAACTGTTCCTTCGGGCCGGTCGCACGGTCGTGGATCTGGCCAAGCGCTATTACGAAGGCGATGATGACCGGGTCCTGCCGCGCTCTATCGCCACTTTCGAGGCTTTTGAGAATGCCATGAGCCTCGACATTGCCATGGGCGGATCGACCAATACGGTGCTGCACCTGCTGGCCGCCGCGTCAGAGGGCGGCGTGCCCTTTACGATGGATGATATTGACCGTCTGTCGCGCAAGGTGCCGTGCCTGTGCAAGGTCGCGCCCGCCAAGAGCGACGTTCACATGGAAGATGTCCACCGCGCAGGCGGCATCATGTCGATCCTGGGCGAACTTGATCGTGGCGGGCTCCTGCACACCCATCTGCCGACCGTCCACGCCCCGACCCTCGGCGACGCTATCAAGCGTTGGGACATTGTTCAGAGCCAAGACGAGGATGTGCACCACTTCTTCCGCGCAGCCCCCGGCGGCGTGCCAACCCAAACCGCCTTTAGCCAGTCGCGCCGCTGGGAGGCTGTCGATACAGACCGCGCCGATGGCGTGATCCGCGATGTCGAGCATGCCTTCTCCAAAGATGGCGGCTTGGCGGTGCTGAGCGGCAATCTGGCCCTTGATGGCTGTATCGTTAAAACCGCGGGCGTGGATGAGAGCATCCTGACCTTTGCCGGTCCGGCCCGCGTGTTCGAGAGCCAAGACGATGCGGTCAGCGCGATCTTGACCGGAAAGATCGTGGCCGGGGACGTTTTGGTCATCCGCTATGAGGGTCCGCGCGGCGGGCCCGGCATGCAAGAGATGCTCTATCCGACCAGCTACCTGAAGTCCAAAGGGCTAGGCAAGGTCTGCGCCCTAATCACCGACGGACGCTTTTCGGGCGGCACTTCGGGCCTATCGATCGGCCACGTTTCGCCAGAGGCCGCAGAGGGCGGCCTAATCGCTTTGGTTCACGAAGGCGACCGGGTCGAGATCGATATCCCCAATCGTTCGATCATTCTGGCCGTTTCCGAGGATATCTTGGAGCAGCGACGGGCGGAAATGGACGCGCGCGGCGCGGATGGCTGGATGGCCCATGGACGCAAAAGAAAGGTCACAGACGCCCTGCGCGCCTACGCTGCCTTCACGACCAGTGCTGCGAGAGGTGCCGTCCGAGATGTTGACCAGATCCGAACGGCCCCGAATAGCGTGTCTTCATCAAAAAAATGAGACATTCCGATGTTAAGGCGTGATGGGTCACATTGCGGTCTTGGTCACATCTCATTAGGGTGGCGCCGCTATAAGATCGGTTTCCGATCGAAGGTTTTTTCTGATATCGGATAGATATCGGTTTCCAATAGGCGCCATGGGTGCAAGCCCTACGCTCAGTTCAGTTTCGTGGAGAGGGTCCCATGTTCGTTTCAAAGTCTGCCAGCATCGCCATTGGCGCCATGGCCATCGCGCTCGGCCTGAGCGGTTGCGCCACTCAAAAATATGTCGACCAGCAGGTTGCTGGCCTCGAGTCACGTCAGGGCACCGCCCTGAACGAGCAGGGCACCAAGATCGGTGGCCGCATTGACGGTCTCGAAACCCGCCTGAACCAGGTCGATCAAACCGCGCGCGACGCTCTGGCCCGCGCCATCGCGGCTGGCAAGCTGGCTGAAGGCAAGTTCCTCTATTCGGTGGTCATGACCACGGATGGTTCGGTGACCTTTGCCAGTGGCAAGGCGATCATTTCAGATGACGGTCAAGCCAAGCTTTCAGCTCTGGCCACCCAGTTGAAGACCGACAATCAAAACGTCTATCTCGAAATTCAGGGCCACACGGACTCTAAGGGTTCTACCAAGGCCAATGAGCGGGTCGGCATGGAGCGGGCCAATGCGGTTCGCACCTATCTGGCCAAGCAGGGCGTGCCCCTATCGCGCATGTCTAGCGCTTCCTATGGCGAAGAGGCCCCTGCGGCTGACAATGCCACGCGCGCTGGCCGTGCAGCCAACCGCCGCGTCGTCATCGTCGTTCTGAAATAAAATGACCTGAGGGATCACGCTGGCCATTCGGTCCGGCGTGATCCGTCAGTATCCTTATGGCCTTAGCGCCAAAGGCCCCACTTCGGGTGCCAGGCCTTAACGCGGGCCTTGGCCTCAGCAAGTTGGTCGGGCGTCAGCTCCAGACCCACCATGTCCCTCATACGCTCGGCCTTCTTCTTTTCCCTAGGGTCGTCTGCGCGGGATGCCGAAATCTCGAACCATTTATAGGCCTCAACATAGTCATCCTTGGGGATGCCGAGGCCGTTGGCATACATCAGCCCGACATTATAGAGGACGCGAGGATTTGCCTCTTTTGTCAGAGGCAGCCAGATCGACAGGGCTTCTTGAAAGTTCTTTTGGTCATAGGCCTTTGCGCCGCGCGCAAATTCCGCCTCAAGCTTTTTTGAAATTTTTGGTGAACGCTTAACTGGCACCGTTGGCGGTGGGGCCGCCGGGGTGGCTGAAACGGCAGCAGCCGTCGCTTCGGAAGGCTTTTCTTGCGGCGCGGCGGGGGTCTGTTCTTGCGCCCTTGCCGATCCAAGACAGGCCATCGTCAGCACTGCCGCAAGGGTCCCGGGAATAACAAACGCTCTCATCGCTAAACTCTGTCTCCATAGGCTGTGATCATCAGCCCGATCTCTTGCCGAAATTTTGAGGCAATTTTCGGGCGATCTGGGCCGGACTAAGCGCCCCCACCCTCTAGGAGTGGGGGCTAAACCGAGGCTAGACGTAACCGATGGCGGTCTTTTGATCTTCGATAATGGTGCGGGCAGCCATCCAATAGTGCCAAGTCGCCCAAAAGCCCGTTGGAGCCAAGACCAGCAGGGCAAACCTCAGCGACGAAGCGTCATCCACGCCGACAAAACCGGCGAGATGGGCGCCCAACCAACTGACGCCTGGAATGAAGGATGCAAAGTCGGGGCTCTTCTGCAGAGCCGCAATAAAGTCGCTGAGCCAGCCCACGCCCTGTGGGGCGACGATCAGGTTAAAGACATTGGCGATCAGTAGCGCGATGGCCGTGAACATGGCCCGCATCTTTGGGGGGGCCAGATTCTGCCCCAGGGCAAAGGCCGGGCCGATATAGAAATAGATGGCAGGGATGAAGATCCACAACATGGCCGTGGCCATGGATAGAGAGTGGGTCCAATAGGCGATGAATGACGGAATGGTCGCCAAACCGGTCACAATGGCGAGCAGCTTCACAATGCGCCTTGGGTCTACAAAAGACGGGCGCGACAGGAGCCACGCGGTGAGCAAAGAGGCCAAAATACCCATGACCAGATGGATCGGTCCCACCACCGCACCGGCTTCACCAACATTCAACTGATAGGCGCGCTGAAGGAAGGTTGGTGTGAACCACATCAGGCCCCAACCCCAAAGGGCCGAAACGCCACTGCCCATGATCACATGGAAGGCGGCCTTCTGTTTGAAGAAGAAGGCCACCGTCTTTGCCAGACTTGGCGCATCTTCCGTCGAGACCGCGTCCAGACGCCCGCGAACGGGCTCCTTGACCGTCAGCATGATCAGGGCGGCCAACAGGATGCCCGGCACGCCCAAAACCAAGAAGGCCGCGTGCCAACCATATTTGTTGGCGACAAAGCCGGCCATATCCGCACCGACCCAAGCGCCTATAGGGGCTCCCAGTGCAAAGATGGTCATGGCCATAGGGCGACGGTCGGCTGGGAAATAGTCACCGACAATGGCGTTGCAGGAGGGCGTTCCGCCCGCCTCGCCAATACCCACCCCAACGCGGGCCAACAGAAGCTGAAGATAGTTGGTCGACAGGCCGCAGAGGGTGGTCATGGCCGACCAGACCGTGATCGAAACGGCCAAGAGATTGCGACGATTATAGCGGTCGGCAATCCAAGACAGGGGAATGCCCATGGTCACGTAGAAAAGGGCCAGCGAAACGCCGGTCAGGAAGGCCACGCCGCCATCGGTGAGCTTGAGCTCCAACCGGATCGGCTCCAGCACGGTCGACATGACATAGCGGTCGGCAATGTTGATCGTATAGGCCAACATCATGATGAACAGGACGTACCAGCGCGCCCCTAGGGAATAGGTCTGGCCTTCTTCGACGGGTGTTGCGGTGGTCATCTTGTCTTCCTCAACCTAATGCCAGTTCCGGACCCAGAACCTGTCTTAGCGGATCCAGATAGGGGGAGAAGTTCTCCCACTGATCTAGGCCACTGGTGAAAATCGGCTGCCTGACCTGCTCTGAACTGGCGGTCCTAACGGCGCGATCATTCTTATGGAAATTGATACAGCCCTCTTCGAACGGAAGGCCACAGAAATCGAGCAGGCGGCGCACTTGAGGTTCAAGATCGGCCACCACATCCTCGTAATTGACCCGCAGAACCTTGCCGGGCAAGACCCGGTCCCAGTGATCCATCAGGGCCACATAGTCTTGGTAGTAGTGACCTATCTCTTCAAGGCCGTAAGTAAATTCTTGGCCCTCAGCGAACAGCTGCTTAAAGCCGCTGAAACAGCAGCCCATAGCCCCCCGCCGCGCATCAATGATCTTGGCATTGGGCAAGATCATGTGAATCAGGCCTATATGCCTGAAATTGTTGGGCATCTTATCGATGAAGAAGGGTGCGCCCTTCTTGCGATGGATGCGGGTGTCACGCAAAAAGGCCTCACCAAAGGCGGTCAGGTCCTGCGGCGATAGGGCCCCAATATTGGCCGGATAGGCCGGCTCTTCGTCGACGCGGCGACGGCCATTGATCCGATGCGCGAGGGCCAAGATATTAGGCAGCTCCATCGTGCCCTCGACCTGACTGTGCGAGGCGAGGATCTGCTCCAGCAAGGTCGATCCGGCACGCGGTAGGCCAACAATAAAGATCGGGTCGGGCGCGGAGCTGCCCGAACCCGCCTTGGCTTCAAATAGGGCTGGGTTGCAGTGCTCGATCTGCAGGTCCATTTCACGGCTGATCCGGCGCCAATCATAGCCCAACTCTTCGCGCTTAAGGCGGTTGCCGCGATCATAGGCCTCAAAGGCCTGACCATAGTCGCCGCGATCTTCCAGACCCTTGGCGAGGGCAAAACAGAGGTGATAGCGGTCAACCAGGGCGGTCTTGGGGTCCGCTTCGCGCTGGCGCATGGATACGATCTGATCGTCGGTGAAGCGATAGGTCTTGAGGTTGGCGAGACTCCAATAGGCATCGCCAAAATCGGGGCGGATCTGATAGGCGCGGCTATAGGCAGCGATGGCATCGGGCTGGCGGCCCACCGTCTTGAGGGCGTGACCGAGTGTCAGATGGATGGTCGGGTTGTTCGGTGTTTCCTTGGCGAGCTTCCCATAGACGCCCAGCGCCTCATCGAAATTACCGACGGCGAGATTTTCATTGGCATAGAGCAGTTCGATCTGCGGCACGCCCTTGGATTTTTTGCGCAAAACCGTCGCCTGCTCGAGCGCCTTAGCGAACTTTTGCCGCTTATGGAGCACGTCAACATAGTCGACATGAGCGCTGGTATTGTCCGGCTCGAGCACCATGCACGATTCAAGAAGGAACTCGGCCTCCTCATAGGAATTGAACTTGGTGCCGATCTCGGCCAGGAACCGCATGGCCTCAACATGGTGGCCCTTGGTCTGGAGATAGTGACGGCAAATCTGCTCGGCCCGCAAAAACCGGCCCTCTTGGATCAGGTTCGCGACGCTCAAAATCTCAGGCGGCAGGCTATTGAGATAATCATATTGGTCCTGCGAGAACTCCGCAGCGGTGCGCGCGCCGGTGGCACGTTGAAGCTCTGACAGCATCTGCCAACTGGCTATGAGGGCGGCATTATTGGCCACAGCCCCTTGGTAGGCGAGGAGCGCGCCGCGTCTATCGCCTGTGTCGCGCAGACAGTGGCCTCGCTCCTGATAGGCCCGGCCAAATCCGGGATCTATGGAGATGAGATGGTCGTTGGTCGCAAGGGCCCGCTTGACATCGCCCTGATAGCGATAGGTCACAGCCAAGGTATAGAGCGCGTCCTTATGGATCGGATCGGCGTCTAGAACCTGTTGGCACAGGGCGGCCGCTTGCGGGAATTTGGTCTGTTGCAACATGTCCCGCGCACGGCCGAGAAGGTCGTCAATCTGGGCCAGGGACAGTGCAGCTTGGGTCAAATGTCGATCCTTATCCGATGGCTCAATCATAGCGTTTCAGTGGGCCAAGGTAAGGATGTTTATCGCTGTTTTGATCCGGTTTGGACCGGAATCGATAGGGGTGGGGGCAAAAAGCAATGGGCCCCCGAATGATCGGGGGTCCACCACAGTTTGATTAGTTCCGGATCGAGAGACGAACACCGAAGGTTTGTGGACGTGACGTGGTCACGCGCAGTTCACCATCATTGCCGCTCTTATAAAGCTCTGGGCGGGCGTCGGTGAGGTTTTCACCGAACAGTTCCACAGTCCAGTTGTCCTTCGAAGCACCGACCGACGCGCTAAGCGTGGTGTAGGACTTCTGCTTCAGGGCCCCCTTCAGAGGAACAATCACGTCGCCTGGCTTCACCGTCACACCGTTATAGGTGATTGGCACTTGCGCCGCATAACCTGCCGTGGCGTTGAAGCCTGGCAGCTTAATGCTGACATTGTCGATATCCGACGAGATGCTGGAATCGACGAAGTGGAAGCCACCTTGCGCGAACGGACGCAGGCCCGACGCGGTTTCGGTCTCATAACGCATCCGGATATTGCCCTGGAACTTGGGGCTCAGAGCCAGTGGGCTACCAAGCGGCACCAGAACGGTTGCGGCCTTACGATATTTGGTCAACTCGGAGTCATTGTAAGAGAAGCCGCCATTGATGGTCAGCTCTTTCGTAGGACGCCAAGCCACATCGCCTTCGACGCCACGGATGCGCGCATCGGTGAAGTTGGTGGTGAAGGTCTGGTTGGAGATGTTCTGATCGAACACCGTCATTTGGATGTTTTCCCAGTCGATCTGATAGGCCGCCGCATTGAACTGCAGGGTCCGATCGAGCAGGGCCAGCTTCCAACCAATTTCGTAGTTCTTCACCGTATCCGGCACAAAGGCCTTCAGGCTGTTACAGGCAGGGCTAACCACGTTACAGGGCTTGCGGTTGAAGCCGCCGGGACGGAAGCCTTCGGAATAGGTCGCATAGACGAGCGAGCCGTCATCCAGCTTGTAGGTCAGGTTGCCCTTGAAGATCGTGCCCGAGTACTTCGCAGGCGAAAGGCCCTTGAGCGTATTGGCAAGGTTTGCACTGATGCCGTAATATTTCGGCGGCGTGGCGACGGCGCTGTAGGTTCCCGTGACAGGATCATACTTACCGCGAGAACCATAGCCGAAGCTCGAGTTCGACGAACCGGTCATCGAGGCCTGCTCGTCATAATAACGGGCACCGCCGGTGATGGTCAGTTTGTCAGGAATGATGTCGTAAGAGGCTTCACCATAGACCGCCATTTGGCGGTCTTTACGCGTCACATCGTTGAAGAAGCCAACATTGACGCCCTTTACACTTGGGTCGTGCGCATTGACGCTGGGGTCAGGAGCGCGCGTATAGATGAAGCCCGCCGCCTGCTGGGAATAGAACCAGTCGGTGTTATCGTAGAGGGTGTTTTCATCATAGAACAGGCCGCCGGTGGCGCGCAGGCGCTTGTCGGCAGGCGTCGTAACCCGGAACTCGTGGGTCGAACGGGTGTTCTCGTTCTTGACCTTATAGCTCTTGTTTGGGGTGTAGCAGGTCTTACCGATGTTGCCGTTATAGGCAGCGGTGTAGTAGACGCCGCGGTCGCACTCATAATAGGGCAGGTAGAGGCCGATATTGGAGTAGGACGCATAGTCCGCCTGCTGGACAGCGGTGTGGTTCAGATAGGATCCGGTATAGATCATATCCAACATGCCCAATCGGCCATTCACCGTCAGCGTGGTTTCGTCGAAATCATCACGCAGATAGTTGGGGTTGAACTGGGTGACCTTCAGGTCGCCCACGCCGGGCTCGTAATCGAACACGCCATTGGTCTTGAGGTTCTGACGCATATGCATCAGATCGACCGACCAGTTGTCGTTGATTTCATAGGCCAGAGCCAAACGGGCACCGGTGTAGGACGCGTCATTGTAGTTGTTGGCGACAAAGCGGTCATTGTTGATGGTCTGGCGGGTCGGAACCTTGTAGGTGCTGCCATTACAGTTGGCGACGCCCGAACAGGATTCCAGCGCGCGGATCACGAGCAAGGGGTTGCCGGTTGGCAACTTGCCGGCCTGGCCAACGTGACCGTCAAACGGCATCTGATAGGTGCCGGCGACATTGTCGATATAGCCACCCTGTTGGTCATTATAGATCACCAAACGTGCGGCCAACTTGCCTTCGATCAGCGGGATATTGACGAACGCGTCGCCTGCAGCGCTCGGCGCGCCGCCCTTGGTCATCGCATAGCTGCCGTTGAAGCCCGAATGGAACTCCTTCAGGTCAGGCTTGTTGGTGATGTAACGCACCGCGCCGCCCATGGCGCTCGCGCCGAACAGGGTGCCCTGAGGACCGGCCAGCACTTCGACGCGCTGAAGGTCAACCGCGTAGACGTCAAGGTTGCGGCCCGGCATCGAGCTTGGTGCGTCGTTCAGATAGAGCGCGACGTTGGGCTGAGCGCCGGCGGTGCCGAGAATCTGCAGGCCAGGGGTGTCGGTAGATAGGCCGCGAATATACATCGAAGAAGTGCCAGGACCGTGCGAGGCGGTGCGGACGTTCGGCAGATATTCGACCAGCTTTTCGAAGTTGGCGATGTTCAGCTTCTGGAGCGACTCGCCGCCGAGCGCCTGAATGGCCACGGGGACCTTGTTGACCGCCTCTTCACGGCGCGTGGCCGTCACGACGATGTCTTCAATGGCGCGATCGTTTTCGGCAGCGGCTGCTGGCGTATCGGCTGCGAAGGCGGCTCCTGCCCCCATCGAGACCAGCACCGCCGCGGCGGTGGAGACCATAAGGTGTGCTTTCATCTTGTTCCCCGTTTGGATCCTTTGGTTCACCCAAAGGTTATCGAAATGACTTTAAACCGTGTTCGCGGGGTTTGATGTCAGCAATTGACCAAAATTTGTGGATTGGTAAATTTTATTGTGATTTATGGGGCTTTTGTCACCCGTGAGATATGGGACTGTAATAAATTTAATATATTCAATGCGTTGTATCGTCGCATTAGGGGCGCGACATGAGGGCCACAGTTGACTGCAAACCGCCTTCAGCCCGGCGTCAAAATGGCATGCCGCTATGATTTTTTTGCAAAGGGAGCCGGGCTCGTCGGCTCACCTGTGGCGCCAGGGCCCAGTCTTCGGCCCGCAGGCCTCTACCCTAGACTATCAGAAGGTCGACATTGGAGCGGGCGAAGAGATTCGAACTCTCGACCCCAACCTTGGCAAGGTTGTGCTCTACCACTGAGCTACGCCCGCGCTCCAGGACACCAAAATGTCCGCGTCGAGGGCGGGCTTATGACAGAGGGGCTAGGGCTTTGCAAGGCCCTTCTCGACCTTAAGGGCGGAAGTTTGCCCCCATCGTTCAGAGCTTCACCCGCGTCGGGGCAAGGCGGCGGCGCTTGACGTGGTCGGAGGGCGCTGTGCCGAGATCGTCGGGGATTTCCCCCTTAAAATAGTATCTCTGCCAAGCCTCTTTCACCGCAGCGGGATCTTGCTTGGCCAAGCGCTTGTTGAAGTCCGTCCGCTCGCGGTTCCAAGCCTCATATTGTCCGCGCAAGACCGGCTCTGAATCAAGGGACCGGATCACCGGCTCAAAGGCCTCAAGCGCCTTATCTTGGACCAGAGTAAAGAAGCAGAAGGGCTCACCGCGCTCAAACCGCACCTTGCCGGGGCGGGTAAAGGCCCAGTTCATGGTGAAGGGAAAGGGTAGCCAATCGGTCTCGACCAGACCCGACAGGGCTTGGAGGCCGTCTTTGATCAGGTTCGGCGGACCCTGAACCATCATCGACCACTTCAGGGGCGTGCGGAACATATAGCCCGGATGGAAGGTCATGATGCCTTGAGTAAAGTGCGAGACCACAAACTCATGAAAGCCGAGATAGGGTGTGTCGGGCCGAAAGCTGATGTCGCTCTTTTCCGGGCCGCCATTCCACTCCGCCGTAAAGCCGACGGGGCACAGGATTTCCCAGCCACTGGTATTGGCCATGGTCAGGGGCAGGCAGCGATAGGGGTGGCGCTGAGAAAAGGCGTCCATCCAATCGCGGTTCGGCTGTCCGGGAACAATCTCGGGCGGGCGGCTCATGGTGGGGAAGCACTCTAGATCCATCGGGTGAGCCTCTCTTGGCGCAGATCGGGGCAAGATCCCTGACTAACCGGGCCAATGGCCCATCGTCCAGTGCCAAGCGCTAATCGGTCTTGAGCATTGGCGCCTGTCGCCCTAAATCATGGCCATGACCCACGCCTCACCCCAAGATCTTTTCGCCCTCCTTGATGGACTGGGCATCGCCCACACCACCTTGGAGCATGAACCGGTCTTTCGGGTCGAAGAGGGCGCGCACATCAAGGCATCCCTTCCCGGCGGCCACAGCAAGAACCTGTTCTTAAAGGACCATCGGGGCCAGATCTGGCTGATCTCGGCGCTGGACAGCACCCAGATCAATCTCAAGGCCCTGCCCAAGGCCATCGGGTCGGGGCGCCTATCCTTTGGTTCAGAGGCCCTGCTGCTTGAGGTTCTGGGTGTAAGGCCCGGTTCCGTCACGGCGCTCGCCCTGATCAACGATCGAGATGGCCGCGTGCGGTTCGTGCTCGATAGCGCCTTGGCGGCTAAGGAGCCGGTCAATTTTCATCCGCTGCATAATGGCGCAACCACCGGCCTTTCAACGGAGGGCCTGATGATGTTCCTCAAGGCGGTCAACCACGAACCGATGATCGTTGATCTCGAAATGGCCGGTTGATCGCATCTGACCCTATCCTCGACATTGCACTGAGCGCCCGCCGAGACCATCTTAAAGACTGATCTCCTGACCAAAGACGACAAGGACGGACCATGCTGGGACTAACCCCCGCCTCCCCCGCCAAACCGAATGGCGCTAGCGATGGCATAATCAAGGACGGCACCGACGCCAGCTTCATGGCCGATGTGATCGAGGCCTCGAAGGTCCAGCCGGTCATTGTCGACTTCTGGGCGACCTGGTGCGGGCCTTGCAAGACCCTGACCCCGGCCATCGAAAAGGCGGTCATCGCCGCAAAGGGCGCGGTGAAGCTGGTCAAGATCGATGTCGACAAGAACCCCGCCTATGCCGGTCAACTGCGCGTGCAATCGATCCCCGCGGTCTATGCCTTCGTCAATGGCCAGCCGGTCGACGGCTTTATGGGCGCGGTGCCCGATAGCCAATTGAAGGCCTTTATCGAAAAGCTGGTTGGCCCAGCAGGTCCCACCGACATTGACGAGCTTCTCGCCGAGGGGGCAGCCTTTCTCGCTGAGCAGGACCTAGCCGGTGCTGGGCAAGCCTTCGCTCAGGCCCTCGAAATTGACCCCGAAAACGTCAAGGCCCTAGCCGGTCTGGCCCGCTGCTATCTCCAGAGCGGTGATCTGGAGCGCACCGCCGAACTGATTGCCATGGTCCCAGCGGGGGCCAAGGATGCCAGCCTCGACAGCGTCAAGGCCGCGCTGGCCCTCGCCTCCGCGCCAAAATCGGAAACCTCGGGCCTTGAGGCCCAGATCGCGGCCAATCCCGATGACCATGAGGCCCGGTTTGAGCTGGCCAAGGCGCTTGCGGGCCAAGGCGATCTGGCCGCCGCAGCCGACCATTTGCTGATCATCATCGAACGCGACCGGGCTTGGAACGATGAGGCGGCACGCAAACAGCTTTTGACCGTGTTCGAGGCCGCTGGTCCAATGTCAGATGTGGCCAAGCAAGGGCGGCGGCGGCTGTCCTCCATCCTGTTTTCCTGATCGGACGCGCCTCGATGACCAGTGGGAAATTTAGAACCCTTTCTGATCTGCCGCCGGTGATTCCGGTCTTTCCCCTCAGCGGCGTCCTGATGCTGCCCCACAGCCAGTTGCCGCTGAACATTTTCGAGCCGCGCTATCTGAACATGTTTGACGATGCCATGGCCACCGGGCGGGTCATTGGCATGATCCAGACCGTTCCGGGCAGTGATCGCGCTCGCCCCGACCTGGTGAAGGTTGGCTGCTTGGGCCAGATCAACAGCTTTTCCGAGACCTCTGACGGGCGCTACGAGATAATCCTCACAGGTCTTTGCCGCTTTCACATCACCGAAGAACTGTCGGTCTTGACGCCCTATCGACAGGTGAGGGCGGACTATCGCGCCTATGGCGATGATTTTCTCCCCCTAGAGGACCGATCAGATTTTGATCGTCCCAAGTTTCTTGCCGTCCTCAAGAGGTTTCTCGACCATCACGGTCTTGAGATTGATTGGGGTGGGGCCAAGGCCGCGCCGTCTGAGCCGCTGGTCACCAGTCTCGCCGCCGCCCTGCCCTTTTCACCCGCTGAGCGTCAGGCCCTGCTAGAAGCGCTCAGCCCTGCCGACCGCCGGGAAGTCTTACTGGCCTTGATGCAGATCAATGCCGCTGAACCGAGGGGCGACGACGACGCGCCCACGCCCCTGCAATAGGACCGACCATGACCCCGACGCCCCCCTTGCAAAATGATGTTGATCCGCGCCTGTTAGAGGTCTTGGTCTGCCCGATTAGCCATGGTCCGCTCGACTATGACCGCCAGAAAGGTGAGTTGATCAGCCGAAAGGCCGGACTGGCCTATCCGATCCGTGATGGTGTGCCGGTCATGCTGGCCGAAGAGGCGCGCACCCTCGAAGAGGGCGAATGACCACCCCCTGGCCCACAGACCTGACCCTTCTGCGCCGCGAGGGCCAGCTTCAAGTCACCTATGACTCCGGCGAGCAGCACCTTATTGGCGCGGAGCTCTTGCGGGTTATGACCCAGAGTGCGGCAGACCGCGGCCATGGATCGGGGCCGGGCAAAACCGTATTTGGTAAGTCTGAGGTCGGCATCGTCAATCTCACGCCCATCGGTCGCTATGCGGTGCGGCTGGAGTTTTCGGACGGTCACCAGTCGGGGCTCTACACCTGGGATCATCTCTATGATCTGGGCCAAAACCGAGACCAGATATGGGCGGCCTATCTGGCGCGCCTCGCTGCAGAAGGACTGAGCCGAAACCCCTAGAGCGGTTCGCCGCGCAAGAGCTTGGGCAGGTCCCCGACCGCGCCGCCCGCCTCCTGCATGAAGAACTTGCGGGCCGGGCCAATCAGATTGACCACCGCCATCCCTGCGCCTCGGACAAACCGCAGCATCGGATTATCGTTCGAAAAGAGCCGCACAAAGACATCGGTCGCCGCCGCCAGCATGACATTGTCAAACCGCCGCCAAGCCGCGTAGCGCTCCAAGACCACCAGCGAGCCAATATCTTCGCCAAGACGGATCGCGTCGGTCAGAACCTCGGCCAAGGCGGCCGCATCCTTTAGGCCAAGATTGAGCCCCTGCCCGGCGATGGGGTGAACCCCGTGGGCCGCATCTCCCATCAGCGCCAGTCGGGGCGCAGCCATATCCTCGGCCAACTGCAGCGACAGGGGATAGACAAAGCGAGGGCCCAAGACTTCGATCTCGCCGAGAAAATCACCAAACCGGCGGCGCAGGTGGGCTTCGAAGACTTCGGGTCTTGCGTTGCGGAGGGCCTCAGCCCGGTCGGTCTTTTCGGTCCAGACCAGACTGGCGCGATTGCCGGTCAAGGGCAGAATCGCAAAGGGCCCCGAGGGGAGGAAATATTCATGGGCCACGCCCTCATGAGGCTTGGCCATACCCACAGTCGCGACCACGCCGCTCTGGGCATAGTCCCATCCCACGGTGCCGATCTTGGCCGCTTGGCGGATGATCGAGTGGCGGCCCTCTGCACCCACCACGAGGGGGGCTCGAAGAACACGGCCATCGCTGAGCGTGACCTCGGCAGCCGCCCCATCGACGCTGGCTGAAACCACTGTCGCGGGGGCCAGAACGGGGATGGCTGCGTCCATAACCGCTTGGGCAAGGGCTGCGCGAATAGAGCGGTTTTCTAACATATAGCCCAGCGGCTCACCGTCCGAACGGTCGGCAATTTCCGCAGAGTCAAAGCGCAGGAAAAACGGGCTAGCGGCACCATTGGCCGCGCCGGGCGTGCGTCCATCGGTGACAAGGATCTGCTCGATATTTTGCGCCTTGGACACCAGAGCCTCACCAACGCCAATAGCCTTCCAGAACCGAAAACTTGAATAGGCGATGGCAGACGAGCGGCCATCAAACTCCGGCGCCTGTTGAGCGTCGAAGGTCTGGGGGTCGATCAAGAGCGGCCGCAGGCCGCCACTGACCAAGGCGAGTGCGAGGGTCATACCCGCCATGCCCGCACCAACGATAATGACATCGGCATCGAAACTGGGCTGAAAAGGTACGGGCGCGTTCAAGGTCATGATTGCTTATGTCGTTTGGAACCGGCCGCCGTCCAGAGGGGATTTGACGCATCTGTGTGAGGGCATCTTTGCGACCGACGGGTCATGGTAAACAGGCCTTAACCCTCTTGGCGTAAAATCAGGCCCTAATGGAAGGCGGATTCGTCTGGGTGGAGTACGTTATATGGCGCGGGTGGCGCAAAGGTCCAATCTGCAACTGATTGGCATGGGCCTGAGATTTGGCTGGGATCATCCGCTGACCGCTCGGTTTCGCGGCGGCGTAACGGCGGGCGTGGGCTTGGCGCTGATCCTTGCCTTTGCCTCCTATAATGCCGCGGACCCCAGCTTTAATGCCGCCACAGGGGTAGAGCCGACCAATCTTCTCGGCACGCTCGGCGCTGGCATTGCCGATGCCTCTATCCAGTCCCTTGGCTTAGCCGCGTGGGCGGGCGCCCTCTTGATGGTCGCCTCAGGCCTGTGGCGCGCCGGAGAGCGTGAGCCTGACGATAGCCGCGGGATCCTTCGGCTTCGCGCCTTGGTTGGCCTGATTGGCGCACTGGCCTTTGCGGGTCTGCTCGCCGCCGCGCCGACACCCGCCTCTTGGCCTCTTGCCAGTGGCTTGGGCGGCTTTTGGGGCGAGAGCCTACTGCAACATTTCGGAGAACTCTTCAGCCTCGCCCATATTCCGGCTGGCCGGATCTTTGCGGCCGGGGTCCTTTGCGTCGGGGCTCTTGGTGCCCTTGGCTTTGGGTTGGG
>CANFKD010000041.1 GCA_947447115.1 Caulobacteraceae bacterium | reverse complement strand
TAACAACAGGCCAACAATCAACAGAGGAACCGCAGCACTTCCTTGCCCAGGGATCGCGGCCTGACCAATGAATAGGGCTGACATCAGGAATAGGGCCTGGTTGCTTCCGCCCATGGCCATGGCCGTGGTGCTGATCCAGCCCAGCGGTCTTGGATGTGCAGGAAACTGTTCTGTTGAAGGCCTACTAAGGCTGTGCATCCTAGGTTTTTTCCCGCAGCCTCAGCAGTAGAATTGATTTAGAATATAATGAAATTCAATATCATATATGCATCTTTCAGGGGTCATAGCGAGCAGCTTATGCCGCTGTTGTGTTTTTTCGTACATCATTATTGTCCTAGCCGTTTTCGACTTTGGTCAGAACAGGCGGGCTCGAGGCGTATTTTCAAACAATCTAAGGTAAGACAATTCAGTCGCCGCGCTGACAAGACAAAACCCCTCCGGCGTGAACCGAAGGGGCCTGTTTTGATTGGGTGATCCGGCCAAGGATAGGCCGGGTCTTGTCGTCTTTAGAACTTCACTGCGACTTCGACACCGTAAGAGGCACCGCTGGCAGGCGTGGCGAATGAGCCACCAAATTCCGGAGCGGGGATCACTTCCGACAGGTACTTTTCGTCAAAGATGTTTTGGCCAAAGGCCGAAACCGTCAAGCCGCCACGGGCCACACTGACGCGGGCATCCACCGTGGTGAAGGCATCGCGCTGTGTGCGTGAGTAGTCTGCACGAGCGAAGTTTGGATAGTAATATTCAAACACCGTCGGAGCTGTCTGGTCCTGAACGACGTGGAACCAGGTTGGCCCCGTCGTGCGCACATCGGCCCGCGCTGTCAGGTCATAGTTGCTGAAGACGGTGTGATTGTACTGGACGGCCAGATTGTAGGTGTAGTCTGGCGTGTAGGGCGACTTGTTACCCACAGTGTCGGACCGCACGGCATTCTTCTTGATCTTGGAGTCGGTGAGGGCTCCAGACGCTTCAAGGGTAAGGTCGCTGGTGGCTTTAAAGCGAGCCCCCAGTTCAGCACCTTGGATCTTCACGCGGTCGATGTTGGACACCACGCGAAGCAGGCCGAAGGGACCGACGAAGAATTCGAAGAACTGCATGTCCTTGACGGTCGTATTGTAGACCGTGCCGTCTAGGGTCAAGCGGCCGTCGAGTAGGCGAGCCTTGGCCCCCACTTCAAAGGCGGTCGAAACTTCCTTGTCAAAATCGTCGGTGATCTTGACGGTATTGAAGCCAGCAGCCGTGCGGCGGGTATTGATATAGCCATCAACCGTGGCCTTGCTGCCTTGGTTGTTGAAGCCGCCCGACTTAAAGCCAACGCCCCAATCAGAATAGAGCGTCCAAGCGTCGTTTACAGTCCAACGCAGGCCGACCTTGGGCTGAACCTGATCGTAGGTCTTGCTGCGGTCGGGGATGCTGGACAGGAAGGAGCCGTTAGCAGCGATCAGGCCTGGGTTAAGAGGCTTGCCCGGCGTGATGTAGGTGCTGCGCGCGGCGGCAGGAACCAGATTGGAGACCTTGCGATCTTCGCGGTCGTAGCGAAGGGCCAAGGAGCCTTCAAGGTTAGGCTGAATGTCGTAAGCAGCTTGACCAAAGATCGAGCTGACATTGGACTTGAAGCTATCCCAAAGCAGTTGCTCGGTCGCATAGGGTTTGCCGGCTGCAACATAGAGCGAGCTTGGTGGCGCACCGCCTGAATCGATACCGGCCGCAACACCGACTTCACGGTCGATATTTAAGGCATAGATACCACCCAGCCAACGCAGGCGCTCGCCCGCCTTAGAGGTGATGCGCAATTCAGCGCTCGTGTCGCTCTGATTGCGACGCTGATACTGATAGCCGTCGCAGGTCAAAGGTGTGTAGGGGCCAAAGAATGAGCCGCCGAGATCTGCGCCATAATAGGTCGGATAGGGCAGGGGCACCTTACCGGCCAATGCCGCGAAGGAGGCCTTACAGGTGGGCTCAGCATTGAAGAAGCCAAAGGAGGCTGCGGTACCATCAGCCAGCAGGTCGTTCTTGATGTCCGAATAGAGCGCCCAACCGGTCAGGGTGGCAAAGCCAAGATCGTGATCGAACTTTGCCGACAGCTCCAGAGCGTCCTGATGGTTCATGTGATCGATATTGTTTTGGAAGATGAAGCTGTGGTTATTCACATCTTCGAAGAAGGTGGGAGCGCTAAAGGCCGCCGCAAAGTTTGGCAGGGCGAAGACGGCATTGTAGGCGATCGAGCCAGCATCGAGTTGGCCATAGCGAGCCTTTAGGTCGATTTCGGTCTTGTCGCCGACTTGAGCAACGATACGGCCATTGATGTTGTAGCCATCATAGCGGTCAAGATTGTTCTGTCCGCGGGTATTGTCGTAAAAGCCGTCGGTCTTGCGGGTATCAAAGGACAGGCTGCCGGCAGCCTTGTCGCCCAGTGGTCCGGCAATGCGGCCCTTGGTCGTGAGGGTGTTGTTGTTGCCAACCGCAAGGCTAGCTGAGCCTTGGAAGGTTTGGGTTGGCTTGTCCGTGGTCACGATAATCGCGCCGGCCGCAGCATTACGGCCATAGACCGCGCCTTGCGGACCCTTAACAATTTCAATTTGGCGAAGATCGGTAAATTCGCGATTGAATGCACCGGGGTTGGCCATCTGAACGCCGTCGACCACGAAGGCGAAGGAAGATTGCGCGTCGCGTGCACTATTGACGCCGCGGATATTGACCTGTGCATCGCCTTGCTCGGCGGCCTGCACCAGGCTGACGCCGGGAACCATGGCCACGAAGTCACCGGCGCGCTGAACGCCTGCGGCCTTGAGGGTGCCTGCGGTGAGGGCCACGACTGCGGCTGGAACGTCCTTTAGATTTTCTGCCCGCTGACGTGCGGTCACAACGATTTCATCAATCGAGGCGGTGGAAGGCGCTGTTTGGGCTTGAGCAAATGTTGCAGAAGCAAGAGCGATGATTGAAACGCTACAAGCCGCTATAGTCTTCACAGATCGGTTCATTGTTCGGTCCCCTTAATGGCAGCTGGCTCGGTGATTGTATGCGATCTTGAGGCTTATGCTTCTTCTAAGACCGAAATCGAGCCATTGGCTGTTGTTATAGAATACCGTTGTATACAAATGACCTCCGCGTCAAGGATTTTGGCCGGGCCGCTAATTCAGGGAGCAAATTTTGTCCACCGCCAGTGCACGTGCCTATGATTTGATCCGTTCCCTGATCCTAGAAGGGCGTTTTGCGCCTGGCGAGCGGTTAAAAGAAGAAGAGCTGACCGATCTTTGCGGCGTTTCTCGCACCCCGGTTCGCGAAGGCCTGCGACGATTGGCCATTGAAGGCCTTGTTGTGGTCACGCCCCATCAGGGCGCGCAGGTTGCCGCGATCGGTGAGGGAGAGCTCGCCGAAATCTATGCCCTAAGGGCTATGATCGAAGGCCACGCCGCAGGAAGAGCCGCTGTGCTTATCGGTGATGACGATATCGCCAAGCTGAAGGCCTTGGCCAGTGAGATGGAGGCAGCGGTTGCAGCAGCCAACAGCGATCTTGGCGGCGGCGCCGCAGAACTTAATGCGCGCTTTACCCCGGCTAATAGTGAGTTTCACCGGATTATCTTAGATGCCGCAATGAGCCCGCGGCTGGCCGCTATGGCTGCGCTGGTTGTCGAAATTCCCCTAATTCTTCGCACACTCGCCCGCTATTCCGACGCCGAACTGATGCGCTCTCTGCAACATCATCGCGAGCTGATCGCCGCCTTTGAAGCCCGTGACGAGGATTGGGCGCGCTCAGTGATGCGCAGCCATGTCCTCGCAGCATCCCACGCCGTTGTGCGTCCGGGCGTGGGCCGGGTTCAGCCCGATTAGACCTCGCTTAATATACCATCGTGATCTTTCCTGAATTACAATATCAGGGGGATCCAAAATCGATTCTGAACCGGTTTTTAACGAAAAAGGTTATCAATTGGGCTGCCGATATGAGCCTTTGAGCCTTACTCTTCAAAAGATCGCGAAAAACCTGAATTTCAAGTTGAACAATTATCTGGGTTCGAGTAATGAGCCGCAAAGATTGAGAGGCAATTCATGACTGACAAATTAATCGGTATCGTTTCTGACATTGTAGCGAGCTACGTTTGCAATAATTCTGTGCCACCCGCAGAAATGCCAAACCTGATCAATTCTGTATATAAGGCTCTTGCCGCAATTGATGCGCCAGTTGCGATCGCTGAGACGTCTTCCCCATCGCAAAAGCCAACGCCAGGACAAATCCGTAAGAGTATAACCCCGAGCGCGCTTATTTCGTTTATCGATGGCCAGCCTTACAAGATGCTCAAGCGGCACCTGACCACTCACGGGACCACCCCAGATGAGTACCGCGCGACATATGGCCTACCCAAAGATTATCCCATGACCTCGTCCGAATATAGCCAGACCCGTTCGGGCCTGGCCAAGGCCGCAGGCTTGGGCGGCGGCGGACGCAAGAAGCGCTAAGTTTCGCAATCCCTTTCGGGGCTGCAAAGGCCGCGCGGGATGATTGATCCTGCGTGGCCTTTATTGTAACGGCCAAGCAAGGGCTTAGGGCAATCAAACGCCCGCGACGCCTTTGAGAGCCTGTAAGGGGTTGTCCCAAGCGGCCAATTTGCAAAATGATTCAGAAGGCTAAGAAGGTCTTTGGCCTATGGCCTGAGACTCTCTCAGGCCTGCCTCTCTGTCTCTATTCACTCCGCAGCGCAGGCGCAGGACGTTTCGATAGGGATTGGAACGCGGCGAGTAGCCCACCGATCCCGGCGAGGAACGATGCTATGGCCAGAAGGGTAAAGACGCCGCCCCAGTCAACGCTCCACTTGGCCTCAAAGACCCGGACCACAACCGGCCAAGCCGCGGCGTAGCCTAGCGCTACCCCTGCGGCGCCGGAGATGAGACCGACTAGGCCATATTCTAACAGATAGGCACATAGGACCTGCGCCCGGCTCGCACCCAGAACCCTGAGGATGGCGGCCTCGCGGGTGCGCTCCACAGCCCGAGCAGCGATGGCGCTGGCCAGAACCAGCAGCGCCGCGATCAAGGCTACTGCTGCGGCGCCGCGCACGGCCAAGGCGACACGGTCGAAGAGCTCGGTTGCCGCCTCCAGCTGCTCGCGCACCGAGATGATATTCACCTCAGGAAAGGCTACGCCCAGCCTGCGAAAAATCCGCTGTTCCTCGGCCACAGTGGCTTTGGCAATGGCGAACTGGCGAGGATTGGCGCCCTCGATGGCGTTGGGCGTCAGCACCAGAGCAAAACTCGCGCCGAAGCTGCCAAAGTCCACGTGCCGGATCACCGCGACCTTCGCCACGATCTCGCGGCCTAGAATCGACAGGGTGACCTCGTCGCCGATCTTGATATTGGCGGCGCGGGCCGGGTCTTGGCTCATGGCCAGCAAGGGCGGACCGGCATAGTCTGCGGCCCACCATTTGCCTTCGACCACGCCAGCATTTGGCGGTTCAGTCCCTAAGGCCGATAGGCTGATGTCGTTGTCATAAGCCCAGCGACCTTCGCGCCCCAGCTTGTCCTTGACGACAGGCTGGCCACGCACAGCGGTGATGCGGCCGGTGAGGAAGGGCGCACGCAGATAGGTGTTCTTGTCCGGCATGCGGCCGTAGCCACGGGCCACCTCTGCGTCAAATGCCGCGCTGCGGTCTGCGGGTATCTGGGTGAAGACGAGGGCAGGGGCCGTCTGGGGCGCGATAATCGAGATCTGGCGCAGCAGGCTGGACTGGATCAGGACGACCGCAGCCAAGAGCGCGAAACCGAGACCAATGGCTGGCGCCGCCGTCCGGGCTGCTGAGCGGGGTCCGGCCAGATTGGCGAGGGCAATCCTTAAGGACCCGCGTGTGGCGCCTCGCAGGCGTCCGGCCAAAATCGCGCCGCCCCAACCGGCAGCCCACAGCACAACGAAGGCGACGGCGACACCGGCGATCATCAGGGTCGCGGCAAACGGCGTGGGCGCCGTCCAGATGGCCAGAGCCCCTAGACCCGTGGCTGCCAGCAGCGCGCTGATCATTTCGGGACCGAAGGTCAGCTTGCCGGTCATGTCGCTGCGAAACAGGCTGGCTGGAGGCGTCGTGCGGGCGCGGGCCAGAGGGGCAAGCGAGAAGGCCGCCGCCGACAGAGCGCCAAAGGCCGCAGCCTTGACCAGAGGCATTGGATAGATCGCAAAGAGCGCCGGGACCGGCAGGTCGCCTTGAATTGCCGCTCCGAGCACGAGAGGCGTAGCGGCGCCAACCGCTAGGCCGATACTGATGCCCATCAGCGACAACAGGCCGATCTGGGTCAGGTAAATATCGCGGATCAGGCCGCTTTCGGCGCCGAGCGCCTTCATTGTGGCGATCGTCGGCTTGCGGCTATCGACATAGGCGCTGACCGCGCCAAAGACGCCCAGGCCCCCGGCGACCAGCGAGGCAAGGCCAATAAAGCCTAGAAAATATTCTAACTGATCAATGATGCGGCTGACGCCAGGTGCGGCATCATTGCGGTCGCGGATCCGCACGCCGTCCTTGATGTCGCGCTGCACGTCGGCCTTGGCGCGGGCCAGGTCGAGGCCAGGCTTGAGGGCGATCCGGGCGGTTTCCCCGAAGGGTAGCCCCGGTTCAAGCATGCCACCCTGTTCCAGCGCGCCGCGACCGGTTAGGACACGGGGCCCCAGCTGAAATCCGCGCGACAGGCGGTCTGGTTCCTGTTCCAGTACCGCCGTAACGCGCATTGGGACATTGCCGGCGAGAAACGGGTCACCCACCTTGAGATCTAGGTGGTCTAGCAGGGCCTGTTCTACCGCCGCGCCCCAGACGCCGTCTCGTAAAGCCAAGGCTGGAGCAAGGGGCACCCCACCCTTTAGTATGACTTCGCCAGCCAGAGGATAGGCATTGTCAACGCCCCGGAATTCTACAAGACGTCGGTCACCGGAGGGCACTTGGGCCATGGCGGGTGAGGAAACCGAGAAGGTAACGCGACCGCGCTCGGTTAGCTTCTGACGCTCTAAGGCGGTTAACTGCCTCTGGTTCACCGAGACCGCAATATCGCCGCCCAGGATGTCGCGCGCTTCGCTGGCCAAGCCTCGACGAAAGGCCTCGGCGGTCGAGCTGGCAGCGGCAATAGCAGCCACGCCCAGCGCGAGGCAGGCCAGGAAAATGCGAAAACCCTTTACGCCGCTTCGCAGCTCTCGGGCAGCGAACCGTAACCATAATGGCGTCATGCGGGCTCGACCTGACGGCCATCACGCAAGGTGACGGCGCGTTTTGCCCGCGCCGCAAGGGCGGGGTCGTGGGTGACCAGCAGCAGTGCCGCGCCGGTCTGGTCGACCAGTTCGAACAGCATGTCAGCCACCAACTTGGCATTGGCGCTGTCGAGGTTGCCGGTCGGCTCGTCGGCGAAGAGCAGGGCAGGGCTGGGAGCCAGTGCGCGGGCCAGGGCAACGCGTTGCTGCTCGCCACCAGACAGCTGATGCGGATAGTGGCGCGCCCGCGCGCTCAGGCCCACGCGGTCCAGCCAAAGCCGGGCCTGCTCCATAGCGCCAGCCTTGCGGGCAATCTCCATCGGTGCGGCAACATTTTCTTCGGCCGTCATGTTGGGCAGCAGATGAAAGGACTGGAACACCAGACTGACGCGTCCGCGCCGCAGCTTGGCCCGTCCATCTTCATCCAGCTTGCTCAGATCCTGACCGAAAAGTTCCACCCGTCCAGCGCTCGGTTGTTCAAGCCCTGCGGCCACTGCGATCAGTGACGACTTGCCTGACCCCGAAGCTCCCACCAGCGCCACCTGCTCGCCCTTGCCAAGGGTCAGGCTGAGATTACGCAAAATCTCGACAGGTCCGGCTGAGGACGGCAGTGTCAGGCCGACATTATCCAATAGGAGCGGCGGTAAATCGTCCAAAGCAATCCCCAGCAGTTGAGTGACGTAATATCAGAGATATATAGGTCGGTATGTCCACGCCAAAACCCACCCGCAGAACCTTTTTAGCCTTGCCGTTTTTGGCGGCGGCCTGGCCATCGCTCGCGGCCCGTCCGGTCGTCATTACGATCCTAGGAGACTCCATTACGGCAGGCTACGGCCTGCCGGGCAAGGCGGCGCTTCCCAACCAGTTGCATGAGGCGCTGACCCGCATGGGTATTCCCAATGTCGTCCGCGCGGCAGGGGTAAGCGGCGATACCACGGCCGGCGGGCTAGAGCGGGTGGAATTTAGCGTCCAGAAGGACACTGATCTGGCCATTGTGGCGCTGGGTGGCAACGACCTGTTGCAGGGGCTAGATCCCAAGGGGACGCGGGCCAATCTCGACCTCATCATCAAGAGGTTGAAGGCGCGCAAGATCACGGTCCTGCTGGCAGGCATCGCCGCACCAAGCGCGGTTGGCGGAGGATATGCGCGAGATTTTAACGCCATCTTCGCGAGCCTAGCCAAGCTCCACGGCATACCGCTCTATCCCAATCTGATCGAAGGCGTGGCCCGCAAGCGCGAGTTAAACCAGCCCGACGGTATCCACCCCAATGCCCAAGGCGTTCAGGTGATCACGGCTAAGCTTGCCCCCGTAGTGGTGAAGGCTCTGGCGGCGGCGGTTATCAGGCGTAGTTAGGGCATTATTTGGTGTCTGCTGAGACCGCAAAAGGCTGGCCTAAAGGGTTTAAGCCGATATTTACCGTGCATATTCGTTGTTGATCTTCAAATATCCAAGGATGACACTCTGTCGATCAATCATGCCCGACATAGAGCTTGCGCTCAGCGAAGCTCCTGCCTTGGCGCTTTTGGGGCCCCGGCAGGTTGGAAAAACAACTTTGGCCCGCCACACCGCGCAGAGCCGCGGCAAGGGCGCGCCTTGCGGCGATGGTCTCTGGTTCCGAGTGCCTTAAGCCAAGCCTAGTTGCCTATAACCCGCCGCCGCCAAAGCTGGATCAAAGCCAAACCACCCATTAACAGCCCGAGCAGGATCATCGCCCACTGACTGAGCGTGGGGACGGGAACAGCGGCTGGAGCAGGACCGATGAAATTTCCAATCGCATAGGGGTTTGATCCTACCGCCACTGTAGCAGTGACGGCATTAGTCGCAGTGTTGATCACCGAGACGTTGCCGCTAGTGTTGTTTGCAACATAGGCCTTTGAGCCATCAGGGCTCACGGACACGCCAATAGGGTTTGTTCCTACCCCCACTGTGGCAGTGACGGTGTTGGTCGCTGTGTTGATCACGGAGACGGTGTTGCCACCATAGTTCGTAACGTAGACCTTTGAGCCATCAGGGCTAACGGACACGCCATAGGGGTATAGTCCTGCCCCCACTGAGGTAGCCAGGGTGTTGGTCGCGGTGTTGATCACCGAGACGTTACTGCTATTGTTGTTCGCAACATAGAGCTTTGAGCCATCAGGGCTCAAGGATAAGCCATAGGGGCCTGTTCCTACTCCCACTGTGGCAGTGACGGTGTTGGTCGCGGTGTTGATTACCGAGACGTTGTCGCTGTTGTAGTTCGCGACATAGACCTTTGAGCCATCAGGGCTCACGGACACGCCATAGGGCACTGACCCTACCCCCACTGTGGCAGTGACGGTGTTGGTCGCGGCGTTGATCACTGAGACGTTGGCGCTACTGTTGTTCGACACATAGACCCTTGAGCCGTCAGGGCTAACGCAGACACCAAAGGGGCTTGATCCTACCCCCACTGTGGCAGTGACGGTGTTGGTCGCGGTGTTGATCACCGAGACGTTGGCGCTACTGTAGTTCGTTATATAGACCTTTGAACCATCAGGACTCACAGACACGCCCATGGGGCGTGATCCTGCTCCTACCGCCACTGTGGCAATAATGGTGTTGGTCGCGGTGTTGATCACCGACACGGTGTTGCTACCGAAGTTTGGGATATAGGCCTTTTGCGCCGACGCTTCGGTGCAGGTCAGAGCAAAAATGATCGCCAGAAAAAGAAGGCGCAGCTGTGGATAGGCCCGGGTTTTATTCATAAAATATTAGTATTCTAAAATTTCAAAAATAAAACACGCTTCTCTTGAAACGGGAATAATGCTACCAAAGGAGGCGTTTTGTCACAGGCTCCTGCGGCGAGGCCGCGCTAGCCCAGAGATAGGTGCAGGCAGCAGCCTGCGACATCGCCGCAATGGGATCGTCACCAAAATTGGTCAACACCTGTCCAGATGGGGCGGTTTCGACGTCAGGCGCACCTCAACGACGCCTAACCAGGAGCCAAAGCGCGGCGGTTCCCCAACACGCCAGATCGATAGACCTTGCAAGAGGCCGAATGAGGAAGTGAGGCAGGGTGCGTCTTGCGCGCCACGGCGCGTGTGCTTTCGCTAGCCAGCAGTGAAACAAGCTTAGCGCCTCGAGACTTTATGGGGTGAGTAACGCCTCAGGGACGGCCTGTTCAAAGGTTCATGGGGTGGCCGTTTTCCGCCCACCAAGGCGGGGCAATCAGCCAGCTCAGGCGGGAAGCCGCAAACATCACTTTGAACCTACGCCGGGTCGGAACCTTTCCCAAATCAACCCTGCGGGCGATCTTTGGCGCTGGACCCTCCGCCTTTCGGCCTTTGGCCTGCCAACGCGCTTTCCAGCAAGATCGGATTTTGGTCGGTCCCTTATCCCCGTCGTTTGGCGGTCTCGTGATCGCGGCAGTGCCCGCGAGCCGGCACAGATTGTCTGGCCGGTGAGACAAAAGGAAAACGACCATGATGAACCAAGTTGAACTGATCGGCCGCCTTGGCGGCAACCCCACACTGCGCGACCTAAAGACCGGCGAGCGCGTCTGCGTCATTCGGCTGGCCACCAGCGAAAGCTGGAAAGACGCCAAAGGCGAGCGCAAAGAGCGCACCATCTGGCACACCGTCGAAATCTTCGGCAAGGGCAAGGTCAATGCGATCGAAAAGGGCCTGAAGAGGGGATCCTTGGTCCATATCGAAGGCCAGCTTCGCTACGATGAGTTCGAGACCGATGGCATCAAGCAGATCCGGGCCAAGATCACCATCAGCGGCCCCAAGCACCAGATCATCTTCCTCGACAAGAAGCCCGCCGGGCAGGCAGACGAGGAGGAGGGCGGCTGAGACTGAAGGCTCAACCAGCCCCTCTGAACCCTCAGAGGGGCTTTGTTATGGGCGGGGTGGTGATCGCTTCGCCCGCTCCTTGATGTCTGGGCTTCGCCCTGGCCATCGTCGGCCAAGACGCAGACCTCCTGTAACCTTTACCCATCATAGAACAGGGCCGGGTGAAGGCCGATGATCCTGCGTTCGCGATCGGTGCTGGCGCGGGCAATGGCCTCAGCGGAGAGCTGGTTGGCATCGTCCGTTGTCTTCAGCCGCTGGGCGATGTCGCGGCGGCCATAGTGGACCTGGAGGAAGAAACGGCCGGCGTCATCGGCCAAGGTGGGCATACGCCTATGCCAGACATCAGAGACAAACAGGGCCGCATCGCCCGCCTTAGCGATCAGCGGCGTCACCGGTTGTCCGTCATAGGTCAGGTCATTGTCTAGGGGCCGGTCAAATGGCGGCGCCCGGCCAGATAGATGACTGCCCTTCAGAACCCCGGTCGGTCCGTCGGCCAGCCGGCAATCCTGCAGGAAGAGGTGAACTCCGATCGCGAAAACCGGATGCGGGATATTGGCGGGCCATTGCACGCCTTCGGGCAGGGGAATGTGCGGCCCGGCGTCAATGTGCCAGGCTTGGCCGCCATGGGCACCGGGAACGCCGGGTTCATTTCGCCATGCGGTGTTGGCGATCACGTGACAGTCTTCGCCCAGCAGGGGCTCTATCACCGACAGGAGGCGCGGATGGGCGATCGCCTTCTGGCAGAGGGCGCTGCGATTGAGCATAGCGTAGCGGAAGGGTTCGCGATCCTCCAGCCCCCGGTGGCCGCGCAGGTCAGCAGGGTCGCGATCAAATATGGCGTTGATATCGGCAGCCAGTTCTGCAACCTCAACCTCTGTGAAGACATCGCGAACAATGGCGCACCCATCCCGTTCTAACTGAACGGCTTCCTCCGGGGCCGGCTCACTGCGGGGCTCGAGATAGACGCGGCCGCGGCGGATCATGGCTAGTTTCCTACTATTTGACGTTTCCTCCGAAACCGGAATTCGGACGCCAAAACGTGCTGGCGTCAAGGGGCGAGCTTAACCCGTCTGCGCTTACTGTATGGCCTAGTGTGTCTGGTGCCCCGTAGCGGGCTCGTGCACATGTCACGCAAGACTATTAATTTGAACCCGGGCACTGTAACTGCAACCATATTTCATTGGATTATAAATTTGTTACATGTTGCTCTTATCCCTCTAAAGGTTTCGTAGGGCGGAGCGGTTACATTGACGAACGGGGATGAGCGGCGCCAGGTCTCAGTGCTGTTTGCGGATATGGTGGGATTCACGTCTGCGATAGAAAAACTGGGAGCGGAAAAATCCGTTCCCTTTATTCGAATTCTACATGAAATACTCAGCCGAGCCGTTCGTGAACAGGGCGGAGAGATCTCTGGTTTTGCGGGGGACAGCATTATGGCTGTCTTCGGCTATCCATTGGCGCATGAAGATGATGCGATCCGCGCGTGCCGCGCGGCCCATTCGATCCATGCCAAAATTGCACAAGAATCCGGTAAAATAGAAGCCCAGTTCGGTGTTCGTCCTGTCATGCGCGCGGGTGTCAGTTCAGGCATTGCCATGATGGCCAAGGTGTCGGGGGAAGGTACAGCACCCACTCCGGTCGGAGATGCGGTTAATCTCGCCTCGCGTATTCAAGCGCTAGCAGCACCGGGAACCTCCCTGATCTGTGACGAGACCAGACGTTTGGTTGAATGGCTCGTCGATCTTCGTTTCGACGGGGAACATCTCGTCAAGGGTAAGGCCAAGCCCCAAAAGGCTTGGTGTCTCTTGGCGGTCCGCGATGGAGTCAGTCGGTTTGATGCGTCGCTTGGGAGAGGGCTCACGCGTCATGTCGGACGCCATCTAGAGCTTGCAACCATGCGAGATGCATTTTTGCGAGCGACAAAACAACTTCGCGTGCTCGATCTCGTTGCAGAACCCGGTTTAGGCAAGACGCGCCTGATGTTTGAGCTTTTGCAAGGCGTGCCTGCAGACCAAACGCTTGTGCTTCAAGGACGGTGTCTCCCAGAGGGGCAGCAAGTCCCGTTTTTTCCCTTCCTTGATGTGATCCGCCGAGTGTTTGATGTTCGAAATGAAGACGAGCCGGATGATATTGCGACAAAAATAGGGTCTGGCCTTCGTAGGCTGGCTAAGGAGACCCCGGAAAACGTGGATCTCCTGCTTAATCTTCTGGGTTTGGCACCAAAGGGGGGGGCATTGTCAGGCCTCGATGGTATGCTCATCGGGTTGAGAACGCGCGAGCTGCTGCCGGACCTTTTGAACGCGTTATGCCATGTTTCTAAAGTGGTTTTAGTTTTAGACGACCTTCACTGGATCGATAGCGTGTCCGAAGAAGTACTGCATAAACTTGTTGAAAATGACCGCCAGCCTAATCTTCTTATTGTTGTCGCTCGGCGACCTGAATATAGCCCAAAATGGAGTTCGTCGTCAGCTGTAACGACGATTAAGCTGCAGCCACTTGAAGACCTCGATATCCGATATCTCGCGCAAACCAGATTAGGTGTTTCGAATTTGCCGGAACAGCTCATCCGCCAGGTCACGGAGCGGGCAGGTGGAAATCCACTCTTTGGCGAAGAAGTTCTCAATTTTTTGATTGAGCAGGGGGCGTTAATGCTGGCGAACGGCGAAGCCGTTTATGACCAAGCCGTGGCCGAAACCAGCTTGCCCTCGAGCTTGCAAAGCCTTCTCACAGCCAGAATTGATCGATTGCCGCCGGAAGATCGCGCCCTGTTGCAGGTGGCGGCCGCCATCGGCCGCAGTTTCGACCCCGGGCTGCTTGCTGAGGTTGGAGGAGATCAAGAATTTACTAACACGGCCCTACAGCGGTTTGAGAGACTTGACCTCGTCCAGCGCGAATCCGGTAGTTCTAACTATATTTTCAAGCATGTTTTGTTGAAGGACAGCCTCTATCAAGGCCTGTTGTCGCAGCGCAGAGCCGAGTTGCATGAGGCGATTGCAAACGCCCTGGAACAACGCAACCAAGGCCGGTTGCTTTCGGTTGCCGATTCACTTGCACACCATTACGCGCTCACCGATCGTGGAGCGCTTGCCTTTACCTATCTGGTTATGGCCGGGGAGAAGAGCGTTAGCGTTTTTTCGCTTGATGAAGCCGACCGATATTTCTCTGCGGCGCTTTCAATATATGAAAAAGATCCCACCTGCGCGAGTGACGAGGACGCAGCGAGATTTGCTGCGAACTACGGGCGCTGTTGCAATATGTCGATGCGCGTGACTTCAACCATCGAGCTGGCGAATAAAATGCGGCCGGTGTTGAACCGCTTGGGTGACCATATCTATCACGTGTTCTTCCTACACCATTATGCATCGAGCCTCGTCTGGAACGGGAGGTACCTTGATGCGGTTAAGGTTCAGAACAACCTATTGGCGATGGCCAAGCGGCTTGGCGATCCCAAATCCTTAGCCTACGCTTTGGTCAGTGACCTGTCCGTGTCTTCTTATGGCGCACCAAAGTCGTTAGAGGACTATCGCCGATTACGCGATGAGGCTGAAGCTGCTCTCGCCCATGTCGACGACCCTAGCCTGACGAACTTTTTCTTCTCTTTCATCGCATGGGACGAACTTTGCCGAGGCCGCGTTTTTGAAGCCCGCAAGGCTGCAGATCAGACGATAGACTTTGGCTTGCTGAATAACGACCCGCGCTCAATCGGTTATGGCACAGGCGTCAAAGCGCTCATCGCGATGATATCGGATGATTTTCAAGAAGCGCTTGATCTTGCCGACCGCGCTTTAAGCCTTTCGAAGGCTGATTTTGAAAAAGCTATGGCGACCACCTCTCGTATAGCCGCTCAGATAGCGCTCAATCGGCCCGCCGCCGCGGCAGATGCGGCGCGGTGGCTAAGCTCTTGTGAAAGGGACGGTTGGACCGTGATGGCCATGTCCGCTGAGGCTTGGCTTGCGGTTGATCTTGCCGTCAATGGCCGCATCGGCGAGGGGATCCAATCTCTCGAAGCGGTCATTAAGAGGCGCGAGAAGGAAGGCAATATTGCTGCCGCCGATTGGTCTAGACTCTATCTATGTGAAGTCTATCTGGCCATCATTTCTGGCGAAGGGGACACCACGTTAGGCGTGCTTCTTCGAAACTTTGGTGCCTTGGTTGGCGTTATAATGTTCGGCGAACGACGGATTTTATCCTTGATTGAGAAAATCCGTTCAAACCCACAATTTCACCCAGAGGGCCATTTCATCGGGCGCACGGAGCTGATTCTAGGCCTGTTGTACAAGGCACGAAAAAAGAACGGTCTTGCCGCGAAACACTTGGGCCAAGCGCGCCTGATCATTCAATCTGCGGGTTCGTCATCGTTGCTGACGCGTATTGAAAAAGCGCTGGTCGAAGTGACCAGCGTGGCGACCTAGCCCAAGGAACGGGTCGTTACCGGCTCTTTAACTTTGACAAATATTCAATTGCAGGAAGGCTAGGTAGAAACGTATAGGCCCCTCCGCGTGTCTGGACGAAGCGGGGAAATCCGCGGAGCCGGTAGGATGTCCCGTCGAGCAAAAGCAGATCAAACGCGCTGGTTTCGGGGGTATTGGCCCCAATCAGAGGATCATTTAGACCTGTGATGTCTGGATGAAGTAATCCCAGATTTAGCCAATCACACATGACCGCCTCGAACTGAGCACCAAGGTTGGCACCAATGAAGTTGCCCAAAAGCCCGCGTTCCTCGTTATCTGGTTTTGCGGCATCGAAATCTGGCCCATAGGGCATCCCCCGGCGTACCATTTGACGGCTCAAATTGCTGCCCCGTTGGACAACCGCCCCGTCGCGGGGGTTTGTTCGCCGAATATGTGCACCGACAGGACAGGCCGAGGGCGCTTGGTAACCGAAAGCATTGAACGCTTCGGCCTGGTCTCTATTCGGAATGTCAAATATTGGGTGCGAGGGTGAATTCGCAACCGGCGTACCGTTGCGCCAACGCCCGCACATCTGCGCAGCAACAATTTCGCGCAAGGCCTCCCGTCGCTGGCCTTTCTGGAAGCCGATCAAAAGCTCGCCATCGACAGGAAGGAGCTGGTCCATCCTGTCGCCCAGCGCCCGTTCCAATTCTTCGGCTGCTTGATCGAGATACTGTTCAAACCCGTGGGCATCTTGAGCCAGGACGCGGAAAGCGTTGAATGAACCGTTTAGCCCAAGAACCTTAGGGGAGGGCACCCCAAACATCACGCCTTCCATTCGCGTGGGATGGCCAAGCAATACCGTTCCAAGAGGGGATGAATCGCTCGTTTTCGCCGGTTGCGCGTCTGTTAGGTGATTGAACTTGGGTTGAGAGATGCTGTCAGCATAGCCAAAGAACACGCGGTTATTTGGCGAGCCGTCGCCGGCATATTGAGGTCCAAGGACATTGGCATCCGTGCGGGCTCTCGCATCGCGCACGCCGAGAACTGAAAAGGCCTGTGCGACCTGATCTTGAACCTCATCGAGATGGCTGCGGTCCACAGCATAGATTGTGGCGATAAGATGCAGTCGGTCTGGTCGATCAAAGGGTGCTGGCCACTGGTTTGCGGCGCTTGGTCCAAAATCACCAAGCTTTAACGAGCGGTGAGTCATGCCTTCGACAAACTCAATCGGGAAGGTCGCCAGTGATGAGGCTGGGGTGCCTAGGGCCTTAAGCCCTTCGTACGTCACCCCAATATTAAAGCACATGTGCGGTTTTTTATCCGCCCAATGGGCTGCGGTGGTGAGCTTTGGGACCCCGGGTGTGACACCTTCAATCGAAGCTGCAAGAAAACGCCGGGCATCACTAAGGTCCACCACCTCGAGCAAGAGGTAGCGCACGTGCGTGAGGTCCGCCCGATAACCGCGCAGGATGTTTCCCTGCAGTTCATTGAGATTTAATGTCTTGCTCACCAGCCCAATCCAAATTTTTGACGAATTTGTGCCACGGAAAACCCCGCATAGCCGCGATAGCCACCGCCGAGGGAGAAGTTGGGATTAGCCTTGAGTTGCAAGATCATGGCACGGGGTAACTCATCCAGACTATGGGGAGGACTGCCTGCTGGACGATTCATGGCGGCATCTTGCAAAGCAAAAATATCAGTTGCGAAGTCCGGCAATTGGAACAGATCCCGATCGTGGACCCAATCTATGAATTTCTCCACATTGTCTCGGGTCGGAATCACGTCATCCCCGTCCTCGACTTGGCTTAAGATTCCATCGAAGACATTTCCAATCGCGACGATGAAATCTCGTATGTAGTTGGAGAAGTCCCCATCATAGACCGACAGCATACAGAGTTTGTCGTCGATGATGATAAATCGAGCGAAATGTATCGTTCCAACATTGTCCAGTCCGGTAAAGATCTCATCGATATTTTGGGAGATCACCATCGCGGCCATGGCCCGGCCAACGGGCGATTTATTCTTTAAAGGCATGATTAGATTCATCATGCGCTGTAATGACTCGCTCGGTTGGACGGCCGGACGAGCCCCCCCCGGCAGCTTTGGCCTTGGATCAATCGCTGCCCAAAACGGAACCACCACGATATTGGACAAAAACTGGAACCATCTGCGTTCAGGCAGATCGTTTACGAACCGGTCAAACCAGCCTGGCCCTTTCGCCATGGATCTTAACTCCTTGAGAAGGGGCAAACAGCGCCGTCGCGCGCCTTCCTTGAGGCCTCATATGTCTCTAACCGCGCGCGCAACAGGGGGTCATCGGAGGCCTCAATGCCATCGATCAGACGCATGGGGTTGAAACTGATATGTTCACAATCGGCCAACTGGTCTTCTGCGATCTTATCTAGGGTCAAGGTCCCCATATTCACCCTCTGGCGCTGGGACCCCCAGGCTCGCGAGGAGTCGGCGAAGTCATCCCCCACCTCACCGATGACCATCATCAAGCAAAATTCCACGGCTCCTTTTGAAAGCCGATGTCGAAGTTCATGGGCTAGGTAGTGATCTTGTGGTTTTTCATTTTGATCACGGGGCAAAACCCCCACCGTCGGGGTCCAAGTAAACCGCACCCAGCGTCGGGTTCCGTCCTGGCCCGTTACGATGAAGGTGTGCACGGCATGATAGGCTGCCCGTGCATAACTGACCGGTGCGCCGATCATTGAAACTTGGTAAATGGAATATTTGGAAAAATCATTTGAGCGAGCGTAATCCATGGCCCCTTCATAGGGGCTGATGATCTCGCCTGGGTACGGGTCGGGTTGAGGAATTTTGAGATTTAGAAGATCCCAAATTTTCCGCCAGGCAGATTCGCGGCGGTACGGCGTGGGCTTCGCCATCTCTGCGAAGGCCAAGAAGGTGTCCACGGTTGGCGTGAAATACTCCGGTAGCGTCATCGCAATCAAGTCGGTGGCAATTTCCGGTTCACCCTCTTTGGACAGGTGAAATCGAGCGGCCAGCCCTCTAGGATCGGACCAGCTGTCGTGCTGTGCCATGCAGCCTAAGCCGTTCGAAAATCGAACGGTGACCGGGATATCTGTTCCTTGAAAATGTAGGGCGTTGCAAAAATTTTTTGCAACAGCCGAGGCTCTAAACGTACCGCGAGCACTGATACCGAAAGTGTGGACTGGCCGAAGCTTATCTTGCGCAGTTGGGCCATCGGGCCGTTTCACGGACTCAAAGAGTTGCTCACCTATGGATGACGTCAATGATATCACTCCAATACAAGCCAACACCTAGTGGGTGCCTTATCGGAAATACCGAGAAAGCATTCACATAAATATTATTAAATTAGAAATTTATTGATTGTCAATATCGATGACTGTTGACTAAAATTTGCTCGAACAACGTCTAGATTCATAGACTTTATCCGCGCCAATAGAGACCAAGCTTGGTCATCCACCAAGTGCCAACATCAAAGAGGGAAAGATGAGCGGGTCTACCCGTGCCCCAGAACAGTTCAGGCTTAACGGCTTGGATACCTATGCGATCATGGTGTTGCTGGCCCATGATGCTACGGCCATATATAATGAATTTAAGCACCTATCGCCGCAAGGAAATCCGAAAATTCCCGAGGATACACATAAATCTTTTGCTTATATTAACAGTAAACGATTCGAAATAATCTATCAACTTCGATCTAAAGATAATATTATATTCGATACTCATGACTGTTATTTTGGATTGATAATGAAATCTAAAGAAAATATTGGCCCTATTAAGGTCGGAGACGTTGTAGTCGTTTTGAAGGGCACGTCCAACCTTGAAGAATTGATTTCGGATGCTGCCTCATTGTTCATGACTGACGATGGCGATACGCCCGGTGACGTGGCCTTGGGCTTTTGGAAAATGTATCGCCACCTGAAGGTTGCCGACCTTCATAATAACAAGCCTTTTGGCGCCGAGCACGCCGCAGAGACAATTGGCAGGCTATTTGGCGCAAAAAATATCTTTGTGGTGGGCCACAGTCTTGGGGCCGCGCTGAGTACCTATCTTTCCTATGATTTGATCAACCCTGTTCGGCGTCAGCACCTTTGAGACAGTTTGGGGCTTTCGCTTAGAGGAGGGTTTTGGTCTCATCGCAGTGACGTAGGAACGAAGATGAGACCAAAACCCTTGACCT
>CANFKD010000040.1 GCA_947447115.1 Caulobacteraceae bacterium | reverse complement strand
GGCTTGAGGCCAACCAGCGTCATCAGTCCCGTAGACCCGCCTCGGCGGCTTAAGGGACAGGAGCGTAAAGACTATGGCTGCGGTCAAAAAGACCATCGATCAGGTTGAGCAACTCGAGACGTACGAGCATGGCTTTGTTACGGATATTGCTCAAGATTTCGCCCCGCGCGGCCTGAGCGAAGATATTGTGCGGTTCATTTCGGCCAAGAAACAGGAGCCGGAATGGATGCTGCAATGGCGGCTGGAAGCCTATGCGCGCTGGCTGCAGATGGAAGAGCCGGACTGGGCCAAGGTCGAATATGCCAAGGTCGACTATCAGAACCTCTATTACTATGCCGCGCCGAGCCAAAAGGCTGGGCCGATGAGCCTTGATGAGGTCGATCCAGAACTGCTCAAGACCTATGCCAAGCTGGGTATTCCCCTTCGCGAGCAAGAGGTTTTGGCGGGCGTACAGGGTGCGCCGCGCTATGCGGTTGATGCGGTGTTCGACAGTGTCTCGGTCGTGACCACCTTCAAGAAGGAATTGGCGCAGGTCGGCGTGATCTTCTGTTCGTTCAGCGAGGCGGTTCGCGAGCATCCAGAGCTGGTGAAGCGCTATTTGGGCTCGGTCGTTCCGACGACGGATAACTATTTCGCCTGTCTGAACTGCGCGGTCTTTTCGGACGGATCGTTCGTCTATATTCCGCCGGGCGTGCGCTGTCCGATGGAGCTGTCAACCTATTTCCGCATCAATGCCCAAGAAACCGGCCAGTTTGAGCGGACCCTGATCATCGCCGACAAGGGCGCTTACGTCTCCTATCTCGAGGGCTGCACGGCACCTCAGCGGGACGAGAACCAGCTTCACGCCGCTGTGGTCGAGTTGGTGGCGCTCGATGATGCCGAGATCAAATATTCGACGGTCCAGAACTGGTATCCCGGCGACGCGGACGGCAAGGGCGGCATCTATAATTTCGTCACCAAGCGGGCCGATTGCCGGGGTGCGCGCTCTAAGGTCTCGTGGACCCAGGTTGAGACGGGTTCTGCCGTGACCTGGAAATATCCCTCCTGCATCCTGCGCGGTGATGAGAGCGTCGGTGAATTCTATTCGATCGCTATCACCAATGGTCGTCAGCAGGCCGATACCGGAACCAAGATGATTCATCTTGGTAAGAACACGCGCTCACGCATTATTTCTAAAGGTATTTCTGCAGGGAACTCTTCGAACACATATCGCGGTTTGGTCTCTGCCCATGCCAAGGCGACGGGCGCGCGCAACTTCACCCAGTGCGATAGTTTGCTGATCGGCAAGACCTGCGCGGCCCATACGGTGCCCTATGTCGAGGCAAGAAACGCCTCGGCCAAGTTCGAGCATGAGGCCACGACGACACGGCTTTCCGATGACCAGCTGTTCTATGTCATGCAGCGCGGCCTTTCGCGCGAAGAGGCTGTGCAGTTGCTGGTCAACGGCTTTGTCCGTGAAGTTCTCCAAGAGCTCCCCATGGAATTTGCCGTCGAAGCGCAGAAACTGGTGGCGATCAGTTTGGAAGGCTCCGTCGGATGAGCGATGATCAAGCATCTCCCTTCCCCCTCGAGGGGGGAGGGGAGCTTCTATAGCGCGGGCGCGGCGATTGCGTCGGGAGCAGACCTTGGCGGAAAAGGCGCTCTGGGCGGCTTTGCGAGAATTGAAGGACAATTGGCGCCGCCAAGTGCCCATCGGTCCCTATGTCGCGGATTTTGCTCACCATCGTAGCCGATTGATCATCGAGGTCGATGGCTATTATCACTCCCTGCCTGAAACCATCGAGCGCGACGCAGTTCGCACGGCTTCGCTGACGGCAGCGGGTTATCGTGTCGTCCGTTTCCCCGAGAAAACCGTTCGAGACGACCTCTACACCGTCATTGACCAAATCAGCGCCCTCGCGCCGGCCCCTAATCCCAACCCATTCTGCGCCGCGCAGATGGGCGTTTGAGAGAAGTTCTAATGTTGTCAGTTACCAACCTGCATGTCGAAGTCGGTGGCACACCGATCCTTAAAGGGCTCTCCTTGGAGGTTCCAGCGGGCGAGGTCCATGCGATCATGGGCCCGAACGGCGCGGGAAAATCGACCCTGTCCTATACGCTGGTGGGCCGAGAAGGCTACGAGGTCACGCAAGGTGCCGCCTCGCTGAACGGGGATGACCTGTTCGCGCTGGAGGCTAATGAGCGGGCGGCCAAGGGGCTCTTTCTATCGTTCCAATATCCGTTGGAAATTCCCGGCGTGCCCAGCCTGACCTTCATTCGCACCGCGCTCAATGCCCAGCGTAAGGCGCGCGGGGAGGGCGAGATCGGCGCGCCAGCCTTTCTAAAGCTTGCCCGCGAGAAGGCGGCTAGCCTGAAAATCGACTTCGACATGCTCAAGCGGCCGCTCAATGTCGGCTTCTCAGGCGGTGAGAAGAAGCGGATGGAAATCTTTCAAATGGCGATGCTTTCGCCGAAATTTCTGATCTTGGATGAAACCGATTCCGGGCTCGACATCGACGCTCTGAGGATCGTGTCTGAGGGGGTCAATGCTCTGCGGTCTCCCGAGCGGGGGATGCTGGTCATCACCCACTATCAGCGCCTACTCGACTATATCAAGCCGGACCGGGTCCATGTTCTGGCTGGGGGCAAGATCGTGGCTTCTGGCGGTCCTGAACTGGCATTGGAACTGGAAGAGACCGGCTATGACCGGTTCTCGCAGGTCGCAGCATGAGCCTAGCGCTCGCTCTTCAAAGCGGGGATGTCACGTCCCTGCCCAGTCGCCGCGACGAGGCTTGGCGCTATACGGACCTGCGCGCGGCCTTGCGGGCCATTCCGGAGGCGTCGCCCAAGGATGAGGCCTCAATAACGGCTGGACCGTTCGCGGCCATTGCCGAGGCTGAGGCGCTGGTGATCGTCAATGGCTTTGGCCCTGATCGGCTCACTGTTGCGCCGGGCGAGCATCGGACGGTGAGCTTGCGCTTTATCGCCAGCCCAGCGGCCCGTGCCCATCATGCGGCGCTGGCCATTGAGGTCGCCGAGGGCGGCTTTCTCACACTGTTGGAGAGCCATGAAGGTCTTGGATCGGACTATGTCAGCGATCTGGCCATCAACCTTCAAATCGGCTCCGGCGCAACCGTCGAGCGGGTCGTGATCTTGAACGATAGCGCCGAGGCCATCAGTGTTGTGACCGCAACCGTTGATCTGGCGGCCAATGCCACGCTCAACCAGACGGTCCTGACCAACGGGGCCAAGCGTCAGCGCTTTGAGACCCATGTCAGCCATCCGGGGCAGGGCGCAGCGGTGCGGCTCGACGGCGTCTATCTGCTCGGCGACGCGAGCCACAGCGATCAAACGACAGTGGTCACGCACAAGGGCGAGGGCGGCACGACCCATCAACTGACCAAGGGTGCTGTGCGCGACAGCGCTCGGGCTGTTTTCCAAGGCAAGATTACGGTCGAGCGCGGTGCCGATCAGACCGATGCGCGCATGGGTCACCATGCCCTTATCCTGTCGGAGCGAGCGGAGATCGACGCCAAGCCTGAGCTGGAAATCTATGCCGATGACGTCTCCTGCGCTCACGGCAACACGGTCGGGGCGTTGGACGAAGAGGCCCTGTTCTATATCCGCTCGCGGGGGGTGCCACTGATTGAAGCCCGCGTCCTGCTGATCAGTGCCTTTGTCGGTGAGGTCACGGACCGGATCAGCCATGACGGCGCGCGGCAAGTGGCGCAGGACTGGCTCTTGGCCTCGGGTATGGGGGCGTCCTGATGGGTTTTGACGTCGCCAAGGTCCGCGAAGAGTTCCCCATTCTGTCGCGCCAGGTCCACGGCAAGCCGCTGGTCTATCTGGACAGTGCGGCCTCGTCTCAAAAGCCGTGGACGGTGATCGAGGCGATGAGCCGGGTGATGGAATCTTCCTATTCCAACGTCCACCGCGGCCTGCACAGCCTCGCTAACGAAACCACAGAGGCCTATGAAGCCGCGCGCCGCAGCGTGGCCAAGCTGATCCATGCTGGGTCTGTCGATGAGATCGTCTTCACCAAGGGCGCGACCGAGGCGATCAATCTGGTCGCGGCTTCCTTCGGGCAAAGGCTGGTAGAAGGCGACGAGATCATACTGTCGGTGATGGAACATCACGCCAATATCGTGCCTTGGCATTTCCTGCGTCAGGCCAAGGGCCTGGTTTTGAAATTCGTTCCGGTGTCGGACGAGGGTGAGCTGGATATGGACGCCTATCGCGCCCTGTTCAGCCCCCGCACCCGGCTCGTCTCCCTCAGCCACATGTCCAACGTGCTCGGCACCGTCAATCCCGCCGCAGAGATCGTGGCCATCGCTCATGCCCAAGGCGTGCCCGTATTGCTCGATGGCTGTCAGGCTATCGTTCACGAGATCGTCGATGTTCAGGCGCTCGATGTCGATTTCTATGTCTTTTCGGGTCACAAGCTCTATGGCCCGACGGGGATTGGCGTTCTCTATGGCAAGGCCGAGATGCTCGCCTCCATGCCGCCCTATCAGGGGGGCGGTGAGATGATCGCCTCTGTGGCGCTGGACACCATCACCTATGCCGACCCGCCCCACCGGTTTGAGGCAGGCACCCCCGCCATCATCGAGGCCATCGGCCTTGGTGCGGCCATTGACTGGCTGATGGCGCAAGATCGCGATGCCATCGCCGCCCATGAGCATGCCCTCTATGAGCGGGCCTACGTGGCTGTGCGCCATATCAAGGGTCTGAGGGTCTTGGGGACAGCGCCCGGCAAGGGGGCTGTGCTCAGCTTCACCATCGACGGCGTTCACGCCCATGATTTGGCCCAGATTCTGGACCGTTACGGTGTGGCGGTCCGAGCCGGGACCCACTGTGCCGAGCCCCTAATGACCCGATTTGGCGTAACCTCGAGCGCGCGCGCCTCTTTTGGCCTATATAACACCGTCGAGGAGGTCGACCTGTTCGTCAATGCCTTGATCCGCGCCCAAACCTTTTTTGCTTAGGCTAGCGTGACCCCTATGGACGATGCGACCGTGAACCCAACCCCCGAAAGCCCAGTCACCGCGCTGGGCCAGGATGAGCTTGACCGCATGACCGACCGCTTGGTCGAGCAGCTCAAGACCGTCTATGACCCTGAAATCCCCGTCGATATCTATGAACTGGGACTGATCTATAAGGTCGACCTGTCTGACGATATGGATGTGGTGATCGACATGACCTTGACCGCGCCGGGCTGTCCGGTGGCCGGGGAAATGCCTGGCTGGGTCGAAGAGGCGATCCTTCAGGTCGGTGGCTTGAAGTCCTGTACTGTCAATCTGGTCTTTGATCCCCCGTGGGACCCCTCGCGGATGTCGGATGAGGCTAAGCTGCAATTGAACATGTTCTGACCATGCAAACTGAACCCACCGCCCCAGAACCCATCATCACTCTTCGGCCGCGCCGTCCCCGGCCCAAGGTCGTCAGCCTGACCGACCGCGCTGCCGAGCGCGTGCGCGAGATCATGGACCGCGCCGAACAGCCCTATGCGGGCCTTCGCGTCGGCGTGAAGAATGGCGGCTGTGCCGGTCAAGAATATATCCTCGAATATGCCGAGACTGCGGCTGCGCTGGACGAGGTGGTAGAGGATAAGGGGGTTCGGATCCTGATTGATCCCAAGGCGGTCCTGTTCCTGATCGGCTCAGAGATCGACTATGAGACCACGCGCCTGTCGTCCAAATTCGTGTTCCGCAACCCCAATGAGACCGATGCTTGCGGGTGCGGTGAGAGCGTGACCATCATTCCGGCCCTTCCCGACGCCGACTAGGACCCAAACCCGATGGCCGTTGATCCTGGCTTTCTTGATCATGTGACCGACCTGCTGTCGGATCTTGGTCCGGTTCAGGTGAAGCGCATGTTTGGCGGAGTAGGGCTCTATCAAAGCGATCTGATGTTCGCTCTGATCTTTGGCGATAGTCTCTATTTGAAGGCGGACAACGAGACCGAGGCCCAGTTCGAGGCGGCGGGCTCTAGCCCCTTTACCTTCGAGATGAAGGATGGGCGCACCGGCATCTTGCACTATTGGCGTTTGCCGGAAGAGGCCGGCGATGACCGTGCGGCGGCTTGCCGATGGGCACGGCTGGCGGTGAAGACGGCGATTAAGGCCCGCTCAAAGGGCAAGGCCGTCGGTAAGTCCGGCACGAAATCCAAGGCCAAGGCCCGTAAAGAACCGGAGCTTCTCATCGACGGGCCATGGGACGATGATTGACCGGTCCGCGCGGATTAGCGTACTGCGGCGGTTATGACCTTCACGGTGATGATCTATTCGATGGGAGAGGTGATCGGCGATGGCCTGATCAAGCTGCCCTTTATCGCCGCTCTTCGCCGGGCCTATCCGCAGGCGCAGATTGTCTGGTGCGCGGCTAAGGGCGAGACGGTTTATACCGGCCCACTTCGGGCTGTGGTCGAGGGGCTTATTGATGAGGTGCTGACCGAGGGCGTTCTGGGCGCTGGCCTGTTCGATCTGGTCCATCCCAAGCCCTTCGGCGGACGCCGCTTTGATCTGGTCATCGATACGCAAGATAATCCGCGCCGTAGTTGGGTCGCGAAACGCTCGGCCGTTCGGTTTATCTCTGGCGCGGCAGATTTTCGGCTCAGTGATGCGAAGCCGCCCGCTGGAACCGTTCAGCCCGATGCGGTGATTGACCGTCTGACGCAGCTGCTAAGCTTAGCGACGGGACAGCCGACGCCGCTTCAGCCCATCAATCTTGCGGGCGTAAGGGCAGGGCAGGCGGCGCTTGCGCTTTTGCCCGATGGGCCTTGCTATATCGGCCTTGCACCCGGAGCCGGTGGGCAAGATAAGCGCTGGCCGTTGGAGCACTATCTGGCCTTAGCGCGTGCCCAAGTCGGTTTGGGAAGGGTGCCGGTCTTCTTCTTCGGTCCCGATGAGCAGGCGGACCGCGCCTTGGCTCAGGCAGCGGTGCCTCAGGCCCTGTTTCCCGAGGTAGATCGCCGGGATGGTTTTGCCGACATTAAAGGACCCTTGCTGGTCATTGCTCTGGCTGGTCGCCTTGCCGCAGCCCTCGCCAATGATGCAGGTCCTGGCCATATGATGGCGGCGGGCGGGGCATCCTTGCTGAGCCTGCAAAAGGATCGTCGCAAGGCGGTGAAGTTTCGCCCCTCGGCCCAGCGTCTGTCGGTCTTGATTGCCCAGGACTATGGTCAGGACATGGCGGCACTGCCGTTAGACGTTGTGCAGATGGCGCTGGACGCGCTCTTGTCGGGAGACACCCTATGAGCCTTTTGATCCCTGTCTCAGCGGGCGAATTGATCGACAAGATCACCATTCTTCGCGTCAAGGCCGAACGGATTGGCGATCCGAGTAAAGAGGCCAATGTCCGAAAAGAGTTGGCCCTACTAGAAAAGATCTGTGTAAAGACGATAGGCGGGGTTGAGGGGCTCTATCCCCTGACCGCCGAGCTATTTGCGGTCAATGCCGCGCTCTGGGATATTGAGGACGGCAAGCGCGACTGCGAGCGGCGACAGGATTTTGGCCCGGGCTTCATAGCCTTGGCCCGTTCGGTCTATATCGAAAATGACCGGCGCGCCGCCATTAAGCGGCGGATCAACGACCTAACCGGCTCTGATATTGTTGAAGAAAAGAGCTATCAGCCCTATCAGGCCTAGGCCGCACCGGAACCTGTTTGTTCAGACAGGTTCCGGGCTTGGTTAGGTCCTATTGGCCCTTGAACTGAGCGACGCGCTTTTGCAGGAAGGCGCTGACGCCCTCGACAAAGTCGTGAGACTTGCCCGCCTTGCGCTGGGTCTTGCGTTCAGTATCGAGTTGACCCGTCCAGTCTGCGTCGAGGCTTTCCCACATGATCTTGCGGATCAGGCCCAGAGCCATCGGACCGTTGGCCAGTTCCTTGGCGATGCCCATGGCCGTGTCCATCAGGTCGGCATCAGCAACGCAGCGGTTGATCAGGCCCCATTCCAGAGCCGTTGCGGCGGTGATCTTGTCGCCCAGCAGAGCCATTTCCATGGCCCGCGCCTTACCGATGATGCGCGGCAGCAGATAGGTCGAGCCACCATCGGGCACCAAACCGATACGGCGGAAGGCCTGCAAGAAATAGCCGCTCTGGCCTGCAACAACGATGTCACCCAGTAGCGCCAGCGAGCAGCCGACGCCCGCCGCCGCGCCATTGACGGCAGTGACGATGGGCATGGGGAAGTCACGCATCATGCTAACCAGCGGATTATAGTGGGTTTCTAGCGCGCGGCCTGCGTCAGGCTTACCGTCGGCCTCGACTTCGCGGGCAGAGGCGCCGCCGCCCGATAGGTTGGCCCCTGAACAGAAGCCGCGACCTTCGCCGGTCAAGATGACAGCGCGGGCACTAACGTCGCCTAGGGCGACGCGGTTGAAGGCGTGCAAAAGCTCGGTGACCATTTCCAGACCGGCGGCATTCATTGCGCCGGGATCGTTCATGGTGATCACCGCGACATTATCGATGACGTCCAACTTGATTTTTGAATAGTCCATCTGATCCTCCCACGCGCCTCTTAGGCTTTGACCCAAGCTAAGTCGGACTAACGCAACGGAACGCCAGCGAATTTTTGATTGTAAGGTCGACTATTGGGCGAGGGGCGTGGTTCCAACATTGGTCACGCGGTTTCGACCAGTGCGCTTGGACGCATAGAGCGCCGCATCAGCCCGCTCGATCAGGGAATGGACCGGCTCTTTCGGCGTCCTTTGAGCCAGACCAACGGATACGGTGATCATGCCCAGATCCTCATTGGTTGACCGCCGCTTCAGCATGCGGGTCGATATTTCCTCACGGATATTATCGACAACCCCTTCGATAAAGGCGGCGCTCTCATCCGGAAAGATCATGCAGAATTCTTCGCCGCCATATCGGGCTGCAAAGCGAGGGGTTTCGGCGATGCGGCCAATGACGCTGGCCACGAAACGAATGACCTGGTCACCGGTCTGATGGCCCCAAGTATCATTGAATTTTTTGAAGAAATCGATGTCGATGACGGCAAAGCTCAAGGGACGACCAGTAGCATCGGCCTGGTCGCAAAGGTGAATGATCGCGTCGTCAAAGGATTTGCGATTGGCCAGGGCGGTTAGGGCATCAGTGCTGGCTTCGCGGCGGACCTGTTCCAGATGAAACTGAAGCCTTTTGACCTCGGAGGTCGATCGCTCCAGCATCAGTTCCAAACTGCGATTTTCAGTGCGAACCGTTTCTGTCGCGGTGCTGAGGTTCTTGATGACATCGCGCAGGGTCTTGGATTCAATATCCAAACTTAAGGATTGATCGGCAAGATCGAGGGTCGAGTTATAGTCTAGGCTGCTCTGCTGGGCCTTTTTGATCGCGGAGCTGACGGAGACCAATTCCTTGTTTAGCTGGTCTCCTGCCTCACGGATTTCATCATCGAACCGCTTGTTGGGTAAAAATTCCACGGCCAAACGGTCACTGGTCTCTTCGGAGATCATTTTGTCGTGTTTGAGCAACCGTTGGATCTCGAGAGCCAAGGGACCGTCAGGGTTGGCAACGGCATGCATCCAAATTTCATAGTTGAGCGGCGTTGGCCAAACCTGATCGCGTTCCATAGCCGCGAGGGTGGCCTGCCCTAACTGGTAGGCCTGCATGCCTCGCAAGAGACTATTGACGTCGGCGGTCATTCAACAGGTTCCTAAATTAGACCCTGTATAATCTTGTTTCGGCCAGTTACGTCAAGCCCACGGGGTGCCGCGTCAGTATCGACAAGTTAGTGGTGAGCAATCCAAAGGTTCCAAATTGGCAAAATAGGGTTAGCTTAGCGCATGACGAGATCGGGCCCAGATCTTGCCCCTTGGAGGACCAACCTGTGAAAGCTAAGGCCACTGCGGAGACCCACTCCGATACTGCCCAGATGAACGCCATCCTTGCGCGCCAAAAGGCAGCCCATTTGAGGGACGGCGCGCCATCCTTGGAAAAGCGGATTGATTGGCTCAATCGCTGTATCGGCCTGTTGGTCGACTATTCCGACGAGATCGAGCAGGCCTTGAACGCCGATTTCGGCGCGCGCTCGATTGAAGCTACGCGCTTCACCGATGTGGCCGGTTCGATTGGTCCCCTAAAATTCGCTCGGGCCAATGTTGCCAAGTGGATGAAGACCGAAAAGCGCAAGACCACCCCGGCGATCTTGGCCCTGTTTGGCGCCAAGGCTGAGGTTCAGTTCCAGCCCAAGGGCGTGGTGGGTATTATCAGCCCATGGAATTTCCCCGTAAATCTGACCTTCGCGCCGCTCGCAGGCATCTTGGCGGCCGGTAACCGCGCCATGATCAAGCCTTCGGAATTTACCCCCGCGACCTCGGCCCTGATGGCCAAGATGTTTGCCTCGGTCTTTACAGAGGAAGAGGTGGCGGTCGTCACGGGCGGGCCAGAGGTTGGGCAGGCCTTCTCTGCGCTGGCCTTCGACCACATGATCTTCACCGGCGCGACTGGCGTGGCCAAGCATGTCATGCGCGCGGCGGCTGAGAACCTGGTGCCCCTGACCCTGGAACTGGGCGGTAAGAGCCCGGTCATCTTGGGCAAGTCTGCGGATTTCGCTACGGCTGCGGCCCGGGTGATGAATGGCAAGACCTTGAATGCCGGTCAGATCTGCTTGGCGCCCGACTACGTGCTGACGCCCGAAGACAAGCTGGAGACCTTTGTCGGTGAGGCGCAGGCCTCGGTGGCCAAGATGTTCCCGACCATCAAGGACAATCCCGACTACACGGCCATTGTTGCCCAGCGCCACTATGATCGGATCATGGGCTATGTCGAAGACGCCCGGGCCAAGGGCGCTCGGATCGTTCAGATCAATCCAGCCGACGAAGACTTCAGCCAGCAGGAACATCGCCGCATCCCGCCAACCCTGATCATCAATCCTACCGATGATATGAAGGTCATGCAGGAAGAGATCTTTGGTCCGGTCCTGCCGGTCAAGACCTACAAGACCGTGCAAGAGGCCATCGGCTATGTGAATTCTCATGACCGGCCTTTGGGGCTCTATTATTTTGGGGATGATGCAGCCGAGCGTGACCTGGTGCTGAACTCGACCACCTCAGGCGGCGTCAGCGTCAACGATGTGGTGATGCATGTGGCCCAAGAGGAACTGCCTTTCGGCGGTGTTGGACCTGCGGGTATGGGCAGCTATCACGGCCATGACGGCTTCTTGGAGTTCAGCCACAAGAAGGCGGTCTTCACCCAGATGAAGAAGGACATTGGTCCTCTGCTCCAGATGCGTCCGCCCTATGGCGCGGCGATCCGGAAATATCTGGCGGGTGAATTGAAGCGATAAAACAAGGCCCCCTTCGTCCCTTCGGGCCACTTCCCCCAGAGGGGGAAGATCTTGGAGCTCTAAATCTTCCCCCTCTGGGGGAAGTACCGGCGAAGCCGGGGTAGGGGGACTTTTTTTAAGAAAACAACAAAGGCCCTCACCCAACCCTCTCCCACAGGGAGAGGGCTTACCCGTTCTAGCCCTCGCCCCCTTGGGGGAGAGGGTTGGGTGAGGGGGTGTTCATCCACCAAGCTTAAAAACCTAGTCTTCGCCGTCCTTAACCGGTACCCGCTTGGGCAGGGGTTTGGCGAGGAACGCGGGCAGGTCACCGCCGAAGCCGACGACGCGGCGATCATCATCATCGCGAGGCCGAACCGACTGAACGCCGCGTGAGCGAAGCTCGGTTTCTGGCACCACCGGACGCGGCGCTGGAGCAGCAGCTTGCGGTTCTGGGCGGCGCTCAGGGCGCGGGTTGCGATCACGGCGGGGTTCGCGTTCGCGAACGACCATGGCAGGCTCAGGCGCAGGTTCTGCAGGTGCCGTGGTCTCTACGGTCACAGCCTCTGGCAGCGGCTTGCCGCGACCGCGTGAGCGGGCAGGACGGCGTGGGGCAGTCGCCTCTGGCGTTTCAGCCGATTCCGTGCGCTCGAACGAAACGCGCGGCGCGTCCGTCTGCTCAGCAATCACCGGGGTCATGGAGGCGACCTCGTTGTGCAAAGGAGCGCCATCGCGGCCCTTGGAATAGTCTCGCTTGGGCTTGCGGTCTGAGCCACCGGCCCGGTCCCGTCCACCACCACGCCCGGATGGGGCCCGACGAGCGTCACCGCCAGCAGCTGAGGCCCAATCAAGGTCCAAAATGGTCTCGTCGGGCTTTTGGCCGATCAGCTTGAGCACCTTGTCGAGATTGCGGCTGTCGGCAGGCGTGACCAGCATATAGGTCTCGCCCAAGCGACCGGCGCGGCCCGTGCGCCCGATCCGGTGCACATAGTCGTCGGCATGGTGGGGCACATCATAGTTGAAGACGTGGCTGACATCGGGAATGTCCAGACCGCGTGCGGCCACATCCGAGGCGACCAGAAGCTTCAACTCGCCCTTGCGGAACGATTCCAGCGTCTTGGTACGCATGCTCTGGTCCAGATCGCCATGGATTGGGGCGGCGTCAAAGCCATGAACCTTCAAGGACTTGGCGACGATGTCGACTTCGCTCTTGCGGTTACAGAACACGATGCCGTTCTTGATCTCCGAGCGCTCGATCAGGGCCCGTAGCGCCATGCGCTTAGCCTTATGGTCGATGATCGGGATCGGCACGATGTGCTGAGTGATGGTCGTGGCGGTCGTTGCCGGACGGCTGGCCTCGATCCGCTCAGGATCATTGAGGAACTGCTTGGTCAGGCGGGTGATTTCTGGCGGCATGGTTGCCGAGAAGAACAGGGTCTGTTTCTTTGGCGGCGTCATCTTGAAGATGCGCTCGATGTCGGGGATGAAGCCCATGTCCAACATGCGGTCCGCCTCATCGACGACCATCATCTGGACCCCGGTGAGCAGCAGCTTGCCGCGCTCGAAATGGTCGAGCAGGCGGCCGGGCGTGGCGATCAGGACATCAACGCCCCGGTCGAGCTTGCGCACCTGATCTTCGAAGGACACGCCGCCGATCAGCAGGGCCCAGGTCAGCTTGGTGCCCTTGGCGTACTTCTCAAACGACATGGCCACCTGATCAGCCAGTTCGCGGGTCGGGGCGATGACCAAAGCGCGCGGCATGCGCGACTTGGATCGACCTGACTGCAACCGCTCAATGAGGGGCAGGGTAAAGGCGGCGGTCTTGCCGGTCCCGGTCTGGGCAATACCCAATACATCCCGGCCTGCGAGGGCGATGGGGATGGCGGCGGCCTGAATGGGAGTGGCAGTGGTGTAGCCGGTGTCAGCTACGGATTGGAGTGTCGTGGGCGATAGGCCCAGTTGGGAAAATTCTGTCATGTCACGCTGTAAGGTGCCGGAGCCGCCCGTGCTTGGGCGAACGGGCAGCGCGGATTCGCCGAGCCTGCTCCTGACTATGGGGTTGTCTTACGGTGAATGGCGCGGAAGTCAAGGATTCGGCGATGTCACCCACCATTCGTCTTTCAGACGACCAATGGCTTGGTCCTAGACGTCGAGATCATCCACCGCGAATTCTGCATTTTCTTGAATAAAGCGGAAGCGCAGCTCAGGTTTGCGGCCCATTAGGGTCTCGACCAGATCTTCAACCGCCTCTTCTGAGCGGGGCAGGGTGACGCGGGCCAAGGTACGCTTGGCCGGGTCCATGGTGGTTTCTTTGAGCTGGGCGGGCATCATCTCGCCAAGACCTTTGAAGCGGCCGATTTCGGGCTTCTTGTTCTTGAACATCCCGGCCATCAACTCGTCCTTGTGGGCATCGTCGCGGGCATAGACGGTCTTGCCATTGTGGCTGAGGCGATAGAGCGGTGGCAGGGCGAGGAACAGGCGTCCCGCGCGGATCAGGCCGGGCATGGTGCGATAGAAGAAGGTGATCAGCAGGCTGGCAATGTGGGCCCCGTCAACGTCAGCATCGGTCATGATGACGATGCGCTCATAGCGCAGGTCCTCTTCTTTGAACCGGTTGCCGCCCTGCACGCCGAGCGCCAGCAACAGGTCTGACAGTTCGGTATTGCGCCCGGCCTTGTCATTGGTGGCGGAGGCGACATTGAGGATCTTACCGCGCAGGGGCAGGATGGCCTGGGTCTGGCGGTTGCGGGCCTGTTTGGCCGAGCCACCAGCGGAATCGCCTTCGACGATGAACAGTTCGGTGCCGTCCGTGGCTTGGCCTGAACAGTCGGCGAGCTTGCCGGGGAGGCGCAGCTTGCGCGTGGCGGAGGCGCGGGCCACATCCTTGTCGCGGCGACGCTTGAGCCGGTCTTCCGCCCGCTCAATGATGAATTGCAGCAGGCGGTCCGCTGACTTGGGCGCCGCCGTCAGCCAGTGATCGAACGGGTCACGCAGGACGGTCTCAACCAGCCTTTGTGCCTCGGACGAGGACAGCTTTTCCTTGGTCTGGCCTTGGAATTCCGGGTTGCGGATAAAGACCGAGATCAAGGCCCCGGCATTGCCGATGACGTCCTCGGCGGTGATCAGGCCAGCCCGTTTCTCGCCGGTCATCTCGCCATAGGCCTTGAGGCCGCGCATCAGGGCCGCGCGCAAGCCCGCCTCGTGGGTGCCGCCTTCGGTCGTGGGTACGGTGTTACAGTAGGACTGCATGAAGCTGTCGCTGTCACCAAAGCCGATGGGCGACCAGGTGATGGCCCACTCAACCGCGCCGCCCTCATTGCTGCCCGCCTTGGTCGGGCGCTCAATGCGGCCACTGAAGGTCTCGGTCAGGGTCTCTGTGGTGGCCACGCGTTCGGCGAGGAAGTCTGCCAAGCCATTGGGGAAGTGGAAGACAGCTTCGGCAGGGGTCTGGTCGGTGACGCGCTCGGGCGCGCAGGACCAGCGGATCTCGACGCCGCGGAAGAGATAGGCCTTGGAGCGGGCCATGCGATAGAGGCGGGCAGGCTTGAAGGCCGCGCCCTCGCCAAAGATGGTCTCGTCCGGCAGGAACCGCAAGGATGAGCCGTGTTTGCGAGATGGACCGACCCGCTCTAGCGCGGTGACAGGCTTGCCGCGTGAGAAGCTCTGGCGATGCTCAGCCCCGTCGCGCCAGACGGTGACGTCGAGCTGTTCAGACAGGGCGTTGACGACCGAAATGCCGACCCCGTGCAGACCGCCAGAGGTCTCATAGCTCTTGCCCGAGAACTTACCGCCTGAGTGCAGGACGGTCATGATCACTTCAAGCGCCGACTTGTCGGTATATTTCGGGTGCGGATCGACCGGGATGCCGCGCCCATCGTCGCGCACCACGAGCGCGCCGTCAGCATCTAGGCGAACCTCGATGAACTTGGCATGGCCTGCGACAGCCTCGTCCATGGCATTGTCGAGCACCTCGGCGAACAGATGGTGCAGGGCGCGCTCATCCGTGCCGCCAATATACATGCCCGGGCGCTTGCGCACCGGCTCCAACCCCTCCAGCACCTCAATATCCTTGGCCGAATAGCCGGAGGCAGCCGCGGCAGCGTTGGACGCGGCCTCAGAGGGTATGTCCGCAGCAACCTTTGGCGCAGGCGTCGGGGCCGCAGCCTGAACAGGAGCGACTACCGCAGGCTTTGGGCTTGCGGGGACAGCGGCGGGCGTAGGGGCAGCGGCCTGTGGGGTATCGTCGAACAGGGAGCCTTGCGGGGGATTCGTAGCCATAGCCTTAGAATGAAGCGATTCTCGCCCAGACCGTATGCCGCTTAGCGATAGGCCGGTGGGTAGTCAGACTTACCCGGACGGTAGCGTTCGGCCAGTTCCAAGCTGCGCGAGGTCATGGGCTGTTCCTTGCCTTGGATAAAGACCGAGGTGGCATAGGTCGTCACATCCAAGGGATCACCGGTCCAGATGACCAGATCCGCGTCCTTGCCGGGCTCGAGGCTGCCGATCCGGTCAGCGAGTCCCCAGATCTTGGCGGGGTTGATCGTCACCGAGGCCATAGCGGCGCTATAGGGCAGGCCATAGGACACGGCCAATCCGGCATTGAACCGGCCTTGGCGCAGATTGTTATAGTCGCGGCTGCCCATGACGGCGACCGTGACCCCCGCAGCGTTCAGGCGACCTGCGTTTTGTAAGGTCGAGCCAAGGGTCTCAAAGCTTCCGGGCAGGTCCGCCTGTCCATCGATCAGAACCGGAACCCCGGCCTTGGCGATGGCATCGGCGACCATCCAGCCCTCTTCAGCGCCTTCAAGGATCAGCTTTAGCTTTTGCTCTGCGGCGAATTTGAGGATTTGGGTGATATCGGAGGCGCGGTGGACCCGAACCAGCAGGGGCATCCGCCCCTCGACCACGGGGATCAGGGCTTCGAGATCATCACGGCTATAGGGATAGGGATGGCTAGCGCCCATATCGAAGGCGGCGCGATTGCGCGCATAGTGGCGCGCATCATCGAGTGCTGATTTCATCAGAACAATGGCCGCGCCGCGTGATCCGCCGGCATAGGAAGCGCCTGCCTCACCAAGGTCCAGAGCCATGCCGATCTTGGCCTTGACGACCGCATCTGTGACGCCTGCCGCGAGGGTGGCGGTGGCGACTTGGCCCGCGAACAGGCTGGCCTCACCGTCTTCGAAACTGCCGGAAAAATCGTCCGCACCATCATCCTTGTGGCCGCCAGAGCCGCCGCGCCCGAGCACAGGCGTGACGACCGCGCGTGTGACGCCGCTTAGCCTCGCAAGGGGAATGAGGGCGGAGTTTGGATTGACGCCATATTGTACGTCAAAGGCCGCGCCCATCCGCTTGCCAGCGGAATCGTCCATCGTGTCGTCGATCTGCTCGACCTCTGCGACGGTTAGGCTGGTGCTGGGCAGGACAAGGCCGGGACTGACCGTCTTGCCGCTCGCGTCAACAATGCGGGCGTCAGCCGGAACCGCGATCTTTGCTCCGACTGCGACGATCTTGCCGTCCTTGATCAGGACCGTGCCGGAGGCAATGTCACCGGCTGGGCCTTGGCTGAGGATATGGCCACCGACGATGGCGATGGTCTGGGCTGCGACGGGCAGGGCGCTGAGCAGGCTCAGGGTTGAGGCTGCAGCGATCAGTGAGGTCTTGCGGATCATGGGTGAACCCCTTCGCCTGGCTGGCCAAGTTCGAAATCGGATTTGGGTTGATAGCGCGGGTCCTTCCGGTCAAAGACCACCGCGCCATCGATGAAGACGGTTTCGGCCACGGAATAGACGCTGAACGGATCGCCGCTCCACAGAACGACATCGGCATTCTTGCCGGACACCAGTGAACCGGTCTTGTCGTCAATGCCCATACCCTTGGCCGGGTTGAGCGTGATCCAAGCGATAGCGTCGGCGCGGCTGACCGGCAGGCCCATCCGAGCCCCGGCACCCATGGCAATCCCAGCCTCTTGGTTGAGGTGCTGGGTCATGATCGGATCGTCAGAATGGATGATAACGCAGGCACCGGCCTTTTGACCAATAGCCGCGTTCTCGGCAATACCGTCATAGGCTTCCATCTTAAAGCCCGCCCAATCGGCCCAGGTGGCATAGCAGATGCCTTCCTTGGCCAGCAGGTCGGCGATCTTGTAGGCCTCAGAAGAATGGTGGAAGACGCTGATCTTAAAACCAAACTCTCGTGAGATATCGATCATGGTCGCCATCTCATCGGCGCGGTAGCAGTGGTTTTGAATGCGGATTTCACCGGCCAAGACCCCAGACAGGGTATCCAGATTGAGACTGCGCTCTGGGGGATCGGCCTTTTCGCCCTTGGCGATCTTGGCACGGTAGTCATCCCATTTTCGCTTATAGCTCGCCGCTTGGATCCAGGCGCTTCGATAGCCCGCGACATTGCCCATGCGCGTGGCGGGCGAGCGACCCTTGCGGCCATAGACCCGCTTTGGATTTTCACCGCAGGCCATCTTTAGACCGTAAGGGGCACCGGGAAACTTCATGCCGTCGGTTGTGATCGCGGGCACGTTTTTGAGCGTTACGGATCGCCCACCGAACAGGTTTGCCGAGCCGGGAAGGATTTGCAGGGTTGTGACACCGCCAGCCCGTGCCCGGTTAAAGCCGGGGTCCTGAGGCCAGACCGAATGTTCGGCCCAGACATGGGCCGTATTGGGCTCAGTCGCTTCATTGCCGTCGGAGTGTGCGCCCACGCCCGGCGAGGCATAGACGCCCAGATGGGAGTGGATGTCGATAATGCCCGGCGTGATCCACTTGCCCTTAGCATCGACGATCTTTGCGCCCGCGGGGGCTTGGACGTCCTTGCCGATCGCGACGATCTTGCCACCGTCCATGACCACGGTGCCGCTCTCAATCTCCTCGCCGGTCGCGGTCAGGATGTGACCGCCGACCAATGCCGTCAGTTGCGAGGGAAGGGGCTTGTAGGTGCTGGCAAAGGGCGCAGGTCCGGCCTTCGGATCAGATCCCTTGGGTAGGACGACGGCGACCTTAGCCGCATCGTCGATCTTGGTCTTTGAGCCGGGTTTGTTCGAGGATGCTACCGACGCGATGGGTTTGTTCGAAGGGGCGACCGACACGACCGAGACGCAGGCGCTCAAGAGAGCCGCTGCGGCGACGCTAAGGGTCAGTCTGACCAATTGGGATGTGTGCATCGTGAATCGTCCTGCATTTTCTGACCTAATGCGCACCTTAACGAGGTTTGAATCAAGACCTTACGTCACACTTTTCCACGAAAAAGGGCTGCGGATCGCTCCACAGCCCTAGATCGTTTAATCTCACATCAGCCTAAGCTGACGGGATTAGCACTTATAGTACATGTCGAACTCGACGGGGTGCGGGTGCAGTTGCAAGCGCATGACCTCTTCCATCTTCAGCTCGATGTAGCTGTCGATGAAATCGTCGTCCATGACGCCGCCAGCCTTCAGGAAGCCGCGGTCCTTGTCGAGGTTCTCCAGAGCTTCGCGCAGGCTGCCGCACACTTCTGGAATCTTCTTCATCTCGCGAGGGGGAAGATCATAGAGGTTCTTGTCGGCTGGGCCGCCTGGATCGATCTTGTTGGCGATCCCGTCCAGACCAGCCATCAGCAGAGCCGTGAAGGTCAGGTAAGGGTTGCCCATCGGATCGGGGAAGCGCGCTTCGATACGCTTGCCCTTGGGGCTGTCGACGTGAGGAATACGGATCGAGGCCGAACGGTTACGGGCCGAATAGGCCAACTTCACCGGGGCTTCATAGCCGGGCACCAGACGCTTGTAGGAGTTGGTCGTCGAGTTCGAGAAGGCGTTGATGGCCTTGGCGTGCTTAATGATGCCGCCGATGTACCAGAGGCACAGTTGCGACAGACCGGCATATTTGTCACCGGCGAACAAAGGCTTGCCTTCACCCCAGATCGACTGGTGCACGTGCATGCCGCTGCCGTTATCGGCAAACATTGGCTTGGCCATGAAGGTTGCAGACTTGCCATAGGCGGCCGCAACATTGTGGATCACGTACTTGTACATCTGAAGACGGTCGGCCATGACGATCATGGTGTCGAACTTCAGGCCAAGCTCGTGCTGAGCCGGGGCCACTTCGTGGTGATGCTTCTCAGGCTTCATGCCCAACTCACCCATAACCGCCAGCATTTCGCCGCGCAGGTCTTGACCGGAGTCAACGGGGTTCACAGGGAAGTAGCCGCCCTTTGGCCCGGGGCGGTGGCCCATATTGCCTTCTGGATAGGACTTGCCGGTATTGATCGGCAGTTCGCTGGCATCATAGGAATAGCCGGTATTGTGGGGGTCGGTGGACCACTTGACGTCGTCGAAGATGAAGAACTCAGCTTCGGGGCCGAAATAGACCGTATCACCCACGCCTGCGGACTTCACATAGTTGAACGCCTTCTTGGCGATCGAACGGGGGTCGCGGTTGTAGGGCTCGTTCGTGTCTGGGTTCAGCACGTCGCAGAACAGAACCATCGTGGTCTGCTGATAGAACGGATCGATGTGCGCGGTGCTCAGGTCCGGACGCAGCTTCATGTCCGACTCGTTGATGGCCTTCCAGCCAGCGATCGACGAACCATCAAACATGGTGCCATCATTGAGGAAGTCGTCATCGACCAGGTCGATGTCAAAGGTAACGTGCTGCATCTTGCCGCGAACGTCGGTAAAGCGAACGTCAACATATTTGACGTCCTTTTCTTTGATTTCGGCCAGAATTTTCTCGGCTGTCATGCTCGTGGTCCCTTGAGAGCGTGGAGAGGGTTAG
>CANFKD010000039.1 GCA_947447115.1 Caulobacteraceae bacterium | reverse complement strand
TCGCGCAGGCGCTGGGCGACATCCGCCGCCTCGTCATAGCTTTCGCCCTCGAGGACGACTTCAGCGCCGTGCCCGCGTGTATGTTCGACCTTCACCATGGGCGTGCCCTTGGGCATGACGATGGTGGCCGGAACACCCATGCGGGCGGCATGATAGGCAAGGCCTTGAGCGTGATTGCCAGCCGATGCCGCAATGACGCCGCGCGCGCGCTCGTCTGCCGTCATCAAGGACAGCTTGTTCAGCGCGCCGCGCTCTTTAAAGGCGGCGGTAAACTGAAGGTTCTCAAACTTCACCCAGACCTCGGCCCCGGTAATTTCCGATAGCGTGCGCGAATGACGGCAAGGCGTACGCTCGATATGGCCATGCAACCGAGTAGCAGCCGCTTTTATATCGTCGAAATTTAGGGTCATGAAAGGCCAGAAGGGTCTGCGCCCAAAGATCTAAGGGCAGGAATGGAAGATGGCTAAAGACGCCAAGGCTGCGCTTTACCGCAATTTTGCGTACAGGTCCAAGGGCCGCATGAGTTTTTGAGATAGGCTGCGCGCCTAAACCGCATCAAACTCCGCGACGCGGTGGCCCGGCTCGACCTCTCGCAACTGCGGAATATAGATCGGGTCTGACGGCTGGGCGGGCAGACGCGAGGGCAGGAACTTAAGGCCCGACAGGGGATCAAACGGGCTGGGGGCCTCGCCGGTCAGACGCACGCGCTGGCGGCTGCGCTCTTGCGCGGGGTCGGGAATGGGGGCTGCCGTCAGAAGCGCGCGGGTATAGGGATGGCGGGCATCGCTATAGAGCTGATCGCGGCTCGCCTCCTCCATGACCCGGCCCATATAGAGCACCATCACCCGGTGGCTGATCTCGCGCACCACGGCTAGGTCATGGCTGATAAAGACCATGGCCATGCCCAGATCCTTTTGCAGCGAAATCAGCAGGTCGATGATCTGGGCCCGGATTGAAACGTCTAGGGCAGACACGGCCTCGTCACAGATGACCAGTTGCGGCTTTAAGATCATGGCTCTGGCAATGCCGACGCGCTGGTTTTGACCGCCGGACAGTTCGTGCGGATAGCGGTTGATCAGGTCGGTGGACAGGCCCGCCCGCTCCATCATGGCCCGCACCTCTTGCTCGCGGCCTGCAGGGTTCAGGTCGCCTCGGAACACGCGCAGGGGCTCACCGATGGAATCGCCGATTGTCATGCGTGGATCAAGGCTGGCCAGAGGGTCTTGGAACACGATCTGCAGGTCTTTGCGCGCGGCCATCATCGCCTTGCGGTCAGCCTCAGTCAGGTTGGTTCCCAAGACGGTGACCGATCCGGCGGTGGAGGGGATCAGGCCCAGAACCGCGCGTGACAGGGTCGACTTGCCACAGCCGCTTTCGCCCACAACACCGAGCGTCTCGCCCTTGCGGACCTGAAGGCTCACCCCATCGACGGCGCGCAGGACCTTTTTGGGCGCGAACAGGCCATCAGCCAGCGGGAACCAGACCTTGATGTCCTTGCCCTCGACCACCACCGGCGCATCCTTAGCCACCGGTTCCAGCATGGGGCGGCCGCCCCGGTCAGCGCGGTCGAGGCGCGGAATGGCGGCCAGCAGTTCGCGGGTATAGTCAGACTGGGGCGCAGAAAAGATGGCTTGGGCTAGGCCCTCTTCGACATAAAGCCCATTTTTCATCACGCAGACCCGGTCGGCCATACGGGCAATGACGCCCATATCATGGGTGATGAGCACCATGGCGGTGCCGGTTTGATGCTTAAGCTCATCCATCAGGTCGAGAATTTCAGACTGGACCGTCACATCGAGCGCGGTGGTTGGCTCGTCGGCAATCAAGAGGGCCGGATTGCCCGCCATGGCCCCGGCGATCATCACCCTTTGGCGCATGCCGCCGGACAGTTCATGGGGGTACTGGTTGAGGCGCCGTGCGGCCTCAGGAATGCGTACCCGGTCCAGCCATTCACGGGCCTTGGCCATGGCGTCGCGGGCGCTGAGACCAAAATGCAGGCGCAGAGGCTCGGCAATCTGCTGCCCGATACGCACATGGGGTGTAAGCGCGGTCAGCGGATCTTGAAAGATCATCGCGATCTTGGAGCCGCGAATCTGATTGAGCTTGGCCGGGGCCAGACCCAAGATCTCTTGGCCCTTGAACCGGATCGATCCGCTCGCCTTGCCGTTGGCCGACAACAGACCCATGGCGGTCATGAAGGTCTGGCTCTTGCCCGATCCGCTCTCGCCGACCACGCCCAGACATTCGCCCTGCGCCACGGTCAGGCTAATCCCCTTCACAGCCTCGATCTGGCCGTCAAAGGTCTGGAAGCTGACCTTGAGATCATCAATCGCCAGCACAGGCAGTTCGGTGGAGGGCGTTGTCGGGGAGGCCAATCGCGAAATCCTTGAAATCTAGGTCTAAAGACCGACTCTACCTGCGTCCCAGCCCGTTGCAATCGTTCTGGCGGCAAAATGCCTGCCTTTTCATTCTGCTCCCCCTTTCCATTCGCCTCCAAGTCAGGGCAAATGGCGCTACAACAATGTGAGAGCTGTCATGCCCGTTCTGTCGATCGTTAACACCGCAATTTTTGATTCTGGCGCGATCCAGAAGCTGGCCTCCAGTCTGACCCAGCAGGGGGTCAAGCGGCCCATGCTGGTCACCGATCAGGGCCTGGTTGCCGCCGGTATTGTCGCGACCGTGACGGCAGCCGCCGGTGAGACCGGCTTTGCCGCCGTTTTCGATCAGACCCCGCCTAATCCAGATGAAGATAGCGTTACCGCCGCGACCAAGGTCTTTAAGGACCATGAATGCGACGGCGTCGTGGGTCTGGGCGGTGGTTCGAGCATGGACCTGGCCAAGGCTGTGGCCCTGATGGCCAGCCACGAAGGCCCGCTCGAAAAGTACGGCGCGTCGGTGCGCGGCATGCGCCTGATCACCAAGACCTGCCCAATCATCGCCATCCCCACCACCTCGGGCACGGGCTCAGAGGTTTCGGTCGGCGCGGTGGTCGTGCTGAATAATGGCCGCAAGGAGACCTTTGTCTCACCGCACCTGATCCCTGGCGTGGCGATCTGTGACCCGGACCTGACCTTGGGCCTGCCTGCGGGCCTGACCGCTGCGACCGGCATGGATGCGGTGACCCACTGTATCGAAGCCATCTTGGTTCCCACCGTCAATCCGCCGCTCGAAGCCATCGCCTATGACGGCGTTGAGCGCGCCATCGGTATGGGCTGGCTGGAGAAGGCCGTTGCTGACGGCTCGGACCGTGACGCGCGCTGGCACATGATGATGGCCTCGGTCGAAGGGGCCTTGGCCTTTGCCAAGGGTCTGGGCGCAGTTCACGCCCTGTCCCATTCCTGCGGGCGTTTGCCAGGTCTGAAGCTGCACCATGGCGCTCTGAACGCGCTCTTTCTGCCCGCCGTCCTGCGCTTTTCTGAAGGGGCTGCGCCGGAGAAATATGCCCGACTGAAGCGGGTGATGGGTCTGGCCCCAACCGATGATCTGGCCGATGCGATTGCGGCGCTAAATGCCCGTCTGGGCATTGTTCCCAAACTGTCTAGCCTTGGCGTTACCCGTGCCATGTTCCCAGAGATCGTCTCTTACGCCCTTGGCGATCTGGCCCATCTGTCGGCCCTGAAGCGGCCAACGGCTGAAGAATATGAAGCCCTGATCGAGGCGGTGTTCTAGACGTGGAACCTTGCGTCTGATCTTCGTCCCGCACGGCCCTAAGGATTAGCTCTATGTTCGCCAAGCCTCGTACCGATCTGGTTCCCAATACGGCTGCCTATGAGAATGAGCCCTTGGTCAAGGCCACCGGCTTTCGTGAATATGATGCGCGCTGGCTATTTGGTCCGGACATCAATCTTTTGGGCATTCAGGCGCTGGGGCTAGGGCTTGGCACCTATATTCACGAGCTTGGTCAGTCCAAGATCGTCATTGGTCACGACTATCGGTCCTATTCCTTGTCGATCAAGCAGGCCCTGGCCCTGGGTCTGATCGCGGCGGGCTGTGAGGTGCTAGATATTGGTCTGGCCCTCTCGCCCACCGCCTATTTTGCTCAGTTTGATCTGGATGCGCCCTGCGTGGCCATGGTCACGGCCAGCCACAATGAAAATGGCTGGACCGGCGTGAAGATGGGGGCCCAGCGTCCCTTGACCTTTGGCCCAGACGAGATGGGCCGTCTAAAGGACATTGTCACCAACGGGGCCTTTGTCGAACGTCCGGGCGGCTCGCTGACCCGGATTGACGGGGTCGCTGAGCGGTTCATCGCCGATGCGGCGTCGCGCGTGCAGGTCAAGCGTCCGCTCAAGATCATTGCCGCCTGCGGTAATGGGACGGCCGGTGCCTTTGCCCCGCAAGCCTTGCGGGCGATGGGGGTTGAGGTCATCGAGATGGACTGTGATCTCGACTATAGTTTCCCGAAATATAACCCCAATCCCGAAGACCATATCATGCTGATGGCGATGGCCCAGGCGGTGCGCGAGCATGGCGCTGATCTGGCCTTTGGCTTTGATGGGGACGGCGACCGCTGCGGCGTGGTCGATGATGAGGGCGAAGAGATCTATGCCGATAAGATCGGCCTGATGCTGGCTAGAGATCTAGCCCCCCTTAATCCCGGCGCAACCTTCATTGTCGATGTGAAATCGACCGGCCTCTATGCCACCGACCCGGTTCTGGCGGCCAATGGCTGCACGACCGTCTATTGGAAGACGGGCCACAGCTATATCAAGCGCAAGACCGCTGAACTCAAGGCCTTGGCGGGCTTTGAAAAGTCCGGCCACTTCTTTTTGTCGGGCGATCTGGGGCGCGGCTATGACTGCGGCCTGACGGCGGCGGCGGCGATCTTGGCCATGCTGGATCGTAATCCGTGCCAAAAACTGTCGGATCTGAAAAAGGCCCTGCCGGTGGCCTTTACCTCCCTGACCATGTCGCCCCATTGCGGCGATGAGGTAAAATATGGCGTGGTCGAGGCGATCGTCCGCGAATATCAAGACCTAGCAGCGGCGGGCGGCGAGATTTTGGGGCGCAAAATCAAGGACGTGATCACCGTCAATGGCGTGCGTGTGGCCCTCGATGACGGTAGCTGGGTTCTGGTCCGCGCCTCGTCCAATAAGCCCGAGATCGTGGTTGTGGTTGAGAGCACCCAATCGGCTGACGATATGCGCGCCCTGTTCCATCAAGAGGTAAAGCCAAGGCTGGCCAGGCGCCCAGAAGTCGGGGCCTATAATCAAGAGGTCTAACGACCAGAGTTTGGGACGAGGATAGGTTCAGTTGGGAAGTTCAGCGCCTTGCAAGATCACCCCGGTCATTCTGAGCGGCGGCGCAGGCACGCGGCTCTGGCCCCTGTCCCATCCGGGCATGCCCAAGCAGTTCCATAGCTTGGGCTCTGAGCGCACCATGCTGCAAGATACGGTTCTGCGGGCAAAGGACAGCGCCGCCCTGACCTTTGCTGCCCCCGTGATCATCTGTGCTGAGGACCACCTAGCCACCATCAATCAGCAGCTTGCTGCGGTGGATCGCGCGGCCGCCAAGATCGTGCTGGAGCCCTTTGGCCGCAACACGGCGGCGGCGGCCTATATTGCGGCGGCCGCGGTGCGAGATCTGGATCCTACATCCCTCGTCCTGCTCTTGCCCGCCGACCACATCATTGCCGATCCAGAGGCCTTTATGAGGGTCATTGAATGCGCCGCCCGGACCGCCGCTAGCCACATCGTCACCTTTGGTATCGAGGCCGACCGTCCCGAGACCGGCTATGGCTATATTCAGCAGGGAGACCGGCTTGATGAGGGCATTTTCGCTGTCCGCCGCTTTGCCGAAAAGCCCAGTCGCGAGCGTGCCGAACAGTATCTGGCCGAGGGAGACTATGTCTGGAACGCGGGCATATTCCTCTTTGCTCCAGAGGTGATGTTGCGCGAGATGGCCGCGCTGGCCCCCAAGATTGCCGAGCAGGCGGGTTTGTCCTGGTCGCGGGCGGCAACCTATGACCAGGTTGTGCGGCTCGATGCGGAGGCTTTTGGCACCTGCCCGTCCGAACCCGTTGATATTGCGGTCATGGAAAAGACCCAGCTTGCCGCCGTTGCGCCCTGTTACATGGGCTGGGCCGATGTCGGGTCTTGGAGCGAGATCCACCGTCTGGGGACCAAGGACGCCTCGGCCAACCTGCTGCACGGCAACGCTGTAGCCATTGAGACGTCAAACAGCCTGATCTGGACCGATGGTCCACCGGTCGCGGTGATTGGAGTTGATAATCTGGTGGTGGTGTCGACGTCAGAAGGTCTGGTGGTCCTGCCCATGGACCGGGCTCAGGATCTCAAACTGGCCCTTGCCGCCATTAAGGCCCTGCGAGAGGCCAAGGCCTAGGTCACCTTAGCCCTCGGCTCTTATGGCCCGGTGCAGCTCTACGATGGCGCAGATGATGTGGTAGAAGGAACTGGCCGGCGCGGCCTCGTCGATGAAGCTGCCATCGGGTTGCATGCGGTCATGCCAAAGGCCCGTAATCGGTACATCGAGATATTTTTGAAGGCCAAGCGCCCCCTCGACCACGCCGCGCAGGGCTTCAGGGGCGCCGGTCATCTGCGCCAACAAAATCCCCGCCTTGATCCGTTCGGTCTGTGGCCATAGCCGAGACTGTGCGTCATGAACGCTGAGGTCACTGAGCAGAACATTATAGGCCACGCCCCGGACCGGATCGATGCCGTGGGTCTCGGCCAAGGCGATCATCTTGCGGGCCGCAGCAATGGCATCTGGTCGGGACTTGGCCTTGCCCCAGCGTAGGAGCAGCCAGCCCCATTCAAACTGGTGACCAGGTTCGAACTTGAGGCCCTCAAGGCCTGCGCTCGCATTCCAATCCCCGTCGAAATATTCGCGCACGCAGCCCAGTTGCGGCTCTATGAATTTTGATAGGCATAGCTCCGCAATCTCGTCGGCCTGGGCTTGCCAGATAGGATCGTTGCTGACCTCGGTCCAGGCCAGGGTCGCCTCAAAGAGGTGCATGTGGGGGTTAGACTGAAGGGGCAAGGTGCGCGGCGCAGTCTCATCAAACCCGCCCAAAGGATTGGCCTGCCACGCCTTGAGCTGCTCAAGAAGACGCTTGGCGCGCGTCTCTAGGCCGTCGATGTTCGGCTGGGTTCGGGTGACACTGGCCAGGGCGAAAAGGCCGAAGGCCTGATCATAGAGCGATACCCTATCGTCGAGTACCGCGCCGTCAGCATCCACCAGCGTACGGATCAGGCCATCGGGGCGAAAAAACCGCGCCAGATAGGTTTCGACGCTGGCTTGTAAGATGGCGTTGGTATCGAGGGGTGAGCCCAATTCAGCGGCCATCGCAAAACAATAGAGCTGCCTTGGCGTGACCCGGCCTCGCCTTGGGAGGACGACGGGGTTTCCATAATGGTCAATCTTTTCGAAGAAACCGCCTTGATCATGGTCAATGCCGAGCCTCATCCAGATCGGATAGCCGTGACCAATGGCCCACTGGCGCAGGTCCTCACAGAGGCTCACGGTCTGAGACCACAGGGGCATCTGTTGAAGTTGCGACAAAAACCACCTCGAAACTCTCGTCTTCATCGCTGCGCCAAGAGGCAGTTCGATGTTGGCGAGAAGGCCATCATTCATACAGTCTATGGATTGGCATGATTGGCTATGTTTGATCAACCACTGGGGTCAAGTTGGGTTCCAAAACGGCCCTCCGGCTGGTAATGCGGGAGGCAATATTTAGAAAATGCATCGAGCTAGGCGGGTTATGAGAGTTTTGGTTACCGGAGGGGCAGGATTTATCGGTTCAGCGGTCTGTCGCCATCTGGTCCTGTCTGAGAACGCCACTGTCCTCAATATTGACAAGCTGACCTATGCCTCAAGCCTAGCTTCGCTCAATCCGGTTCAAAACTCAGACCTTTATAGCTTCCTGCAGGCCGATATTACTGACGCTCCGGCCATGGCGGCGGCCTTTGCTCAGTTTCAGCCGGATGTGGTCATGCATCTGGCCGCCGAAAGCCATGTCGATCGGTCCATCGATGGGGCCGATCCCTTCATCTTTACCAATGTGGTGGGCTCCTTTGTCATGCTGCAGGCGGCGCTGGTCTATTGGCGCGGGCTGGAGGGGGCAAAGAAGGATGGCTTCCGTTATCTGCATGTCTCGACCGATGAGGTCTATGGTAGCCTCGGCGACACGGGCCATTTCCACGAGACGACGGCCTATGATCCGCGCTCGCCCTATTCGGCGTCGAAGGCCGCTTCTGATCATCTGGCCAAGGCTTGGTTCCATACCTATGGCCTGCCGGTGGTGGTTTCCAACTGTTCAAACAATTACGGCCCCTATCACTTCCCTGAAAAGCTCGTGCCCCTGACCATCTTGAACGCGATGGAGGGCAAGCCCTTGCCGGTCTATGGCAATGGATTGAACATTCGAGATTGGCTCTACGTCGACGATCACGCCCGCGCCCTCACCTTGATCGCGACGAAGGGCCGACCGGGCGAGACCTATAATGTCGGCGGCAATAATGAGCGGACCAATCTGGATGTTGTGCACGCGGTCTGCGACCTGCTGGACGAACTGACCCCCGCTCTGCCGACAGGACCGCGCCGAGGCCTCATCACCTTCGTTAAGGACCGCCCCGGTCATGATCAGCGCTATGCCATTGACGCGACCAAGCTGAAGTCTGAGCTCGGCTGGTCGGCGCAAGATGATTTCGTCTCTGGCCTGCGTAAGACCGTCCAATGGTATCTGGCCAACCAAGCGTGGTGGCAACCCCTTCGCGATCGTTATGATGGCCAGCGCCTCGGCGTCGATGCTAAGTCAAAATCATAATGCGCATCGAATCGCTCGCCCTTCCTGAGGTCAAACTGCTGTGGCCGCGCCAATTTGGCGATGATCGTGGCTTTTTCAGCGAAACCTGGAACCGCGCCACCCTGCGCAATGCCGGTATCGAGATCGATTTCATCCAAGAAAACCAGTCCCTCTCGCGGCCTGTCGGCACGGTTCGAGGTCTGCATTTCCAAGCCCCGCCCTTCGCGCAAGATAAGCTGATCCGGGTCCTGTCGGGCCGGATCTATGATGTGGCGGTCGATATTCGCCAAGGGTCGCCGACCTATGGGCAGTGGGTCGGTGCGGAGATTTCGGCGGAAAAATGGAACCAGATTCTGGTGCCGGTAGGGTTTGCCCACGGCTTCTGCACCCTCGAGCCCGACACCCACGTCGCCTATCTGGTCAATCACCATTGGTCGGCTGAGGCCGAGGGAGCCATCGCTTGGAATGATCCGGATCTGGCCATTGATTGGCCGGTCAGCGCGGCGGATGCGGTCTTGGCCGATAAGGATCGGACGGCCGGTGGCTTCAAGACCTTCGTTTCGCCCTTTTAATCCAGTGCAGAGCGCCCCCATCCTCGTCTTTGGCCGGACTGGGCAGGTGGCCCAAGAGTTGGCGCGTCTGTCTCGCAGCCAACAGATCGCCATGGTCTTTGCCGGTCGTGAAACCCTAGATCTGGCCGCCGGTGGTGATCCAGCGGCTCTGATCGCTCAGATCAAACCTAGTGCCGTCATCAATGCTGCAGCCTATACGGCGGTCGACCGGGCGCAGCAGGAAGAGGCTCAAGCCTTCCAGCTTAACGCCCACGCCCCGGGCCAGATGGCAAAGGCCTGCGCGGCGCAAAACATCAGCTTCATCCACTTTTCCACCGACTATGTGTTCAACGGCCTTTTGGATCGGCCCTACCGAGAAGATGACGCGACCGGCCCTCAGTCGGTCTATGGGGCATCAAAACTGGCGGGCGAGGAGGCCGTTTTAGCTGCTGGCGGCAAGACCATCGTGCTTCGTACAGCCTGGGTCGTGGGCGCGTTCGGTACCAACTTCGTCAAGACCATGCTGCGCTTGGCTGCGAGCCGCGAGGAGATCGGCGTGGTGGCCGATCAGTTCGGGCGGCCAACCTGGTCGGCCTCGGTCGCGCAGGCCGGACTGGCGGCCCTAGACCTTCTGGCCAAGAACCCATCAGCGGCGGGCCTTTATCATGCCGGCGGCGCGGATGATGCCAGTTGGGCCGATCTGGCGGCGGGCACCTTTGAGCGCTCAGGCGCTCTCGGCCTTGCCAGCGCCCGGGTCAAACCGATCACCACGGCCGACTATCCCACCCCAGCAGTGCGGCCTGCCAATTCTCGGCTCGACAGTTCGAAATTTGCGAGTCTCGCCGATTGGCAACCCATGGCTTGGACAAAGGCGCTGGATCACATATTGAAGGACATCGCGACCTCCCCAGAAGGACCAGACGCATGAAGGGTATCATCTTGGCCGGAGGCAGCGGATCGCGCCTGCACCCCATGACCCTCGTCACCTCCAAGCAGTTGATGCCGGTCTATGACAAGCCGATGATCTACTATCCTCTGACCACGCTGATGATGGCGGGTGTGCGGGATATTTTGCTGATCACCACGCCCCATGACCTGCCGCAATTTCAAAATCTGCTCGGTGATGGCTCGCAGTGGGGACTGTCCCTGTCCTATCGTACCCAAGCTGAACCCAATGGGTTGGCGCAGGCCTATGTCATCGGCGCAGATTTTGTGGCGGGCTCACCCTCCTGCCTGATCCTTGGCGACAATATCTATTATGGCCAAGGCCTGCCGGAATTGCTGGGCCGAGCCCAGACCAATGGCGCAGGCGCAACGGTCTTCGCCTATCATGTGCAAGATCCAGAACGCTACGGCGTGGTCGAGTTCGACGAGCAACAACGGGCCATTTCCATCGAAGAAAAGCCGCTTGCACCGCGCTCCAACTGGGCGGTGACGGGGCTATATTTCTATGATGAGGCGGTGGTTGATATTGCCGCTAACCTCAAGCCCTCAGCCCGCGGTGAATATGAGATCACCGACGTCAATCGGACCTATCTGGAGCGAGGCCGCCTGTCGGTCGAGCTGATGGGGCGCGGCTACGCTTGGCTGGATACGGGTACGCCCGACAGTCTGTTGGAAGCGGCTGAATTTGTCCGCACCTTGGAAAAGCGCCAGGGCTTTAAGATCGCTTGCCCCGAAGAGGTCGCCCTCCATATGGGCTTCATCGACGAGCAGACCCTGCGCGCCCAGACCATTTTCAATGGATCATCGAGCTATTCGCACTATCTCAGAGCCTTGCTAACGCGCCAAGGTTCGCCCTCCGGGTGGACCGCCTAGCAACCATTCAGACCATAAGGAGCGACGGATATGATCGATCGTAGACAGCTTCTGATTAAGGCCGCCGGTTCGGCCCTGCTGATCAACCTAGCGGCTCAGGCATCGGCCTTTGCCGCCGCCACCAGCGGTGAGCGGTTCGAGGTCACGCTGAGTGACGCTGAATGGCGCAAGCGCCTGACGCCCGAGCAATATGCGGTCTTGCGCGACCAGTCGACCGAGCGGGCTGGAACCAGTCCCTTAGACCACGAAAAGCGCCGGGGGGTCTTTGTCTGCGCGGGCTGTAACCTTGATCTCTATCGGTCTGAGGACAAGTTCGACTCTGGCACCGGCTGGCCCAGCTTCGTAAGGCCGATCAAGGATGCGGTGCGAACCTCCGTCGATCAGTCGCTCTTTAGCGTGCGGATTGAAGTCCATTGTCGTCGCTGTGGCGGCCATCTGGGGCACGTTTTTGATGACGGCCCGGCCCCGACCGGCAAGCGCTATTGCATGAACGGCATCGCCATGAAGTTTAGGCCCGCTTGATCCTCAGGTTGACCTAAGGTCTGGGCTGACAAGGGCTAAGGCCTCGATATATCGTCATGTCAAAGGCTAGGTCGAGCAAACGACCGGCTAGGTTCGGGAGAGACCCCTATGGAAGATCGCATCACAGTAGACATTCAAGGCGGCGTCGCTGACGTGCGTTTGGTCCGCGTCGACAAGATGAACGCGCTGGATGACGCCATGTTCGAAGCCTTGGTCAAGACCGGTGAGCGGTTGAAGACTGAGGCCGGTGTTCGCGCTGTGGTGCTGTCGGGCGCTGGCCGGGCCTTCTGCGCCGGACTGGACATGGGCAATTTCGACAAGATGGCCTCGGGCGAGCGCAAGGGCGGGACCGGTCTGGTCGAGACCCCGCGCACAGAGGGTGGGTCTAACCGCGCTCAACATGCGGTCATGGTCTGGCGCGAAATTTCGGTCCCGGTCATTGCTGCGGTCCATGGCGTTGCCTTTGGCGGAGGCTTTCAGTTGGCCCTCGGGGCGGACATGCGTTTTGTGACGCCCGATGCGCGCATGGCCGTGATGGAAATCAAGTGGGGTCTGGTCCCCGACATGGCCGGTATTGCCCTGCTGCGCCGTCTGATCCGCGACGATCAGGCCCGCGAACTGACCTATAGCGGTCGCCAATTTACCGGTGAAGAGGCCCTGAGCTTGGGTCTGGCCACGCGGGTCTGCGCCGATCCCTATGCTGAGGCTCTGGCCTTTGCTCGCGACGTGGCCAGTAAAAACCCTGACGCCATTCGCGCCGATAAGCGCCTGATGAATCTGGCTGACGATGGGGATCAGCGGGCGATCTTGCTGGCCGAAAGTGTCGAGCAGTCGGCCCTGATCGGCTCGCCCAATCAGATCGAGGCCGTGCTCTCCAGCATGCAAAAACGCGCGCCCAACTTTGCCGATTGAGCGCGCGCTACTGTCTGATCGTGAGGCTGAAAGCGCGAGCTTAACTCGTGCGCGGCTTAACGAAGGGCAGGGTCGAGGTCAGGCCACCGTCAACCGGGAAGGCTTGGCCATTGACATAGGAGGCCTCGTCCGAGGCAAGGAACAAGACCATATTGGCGATCTCTTCGGGTTCGCCATAGCGGCCCATGGGATTGAGCTGGCCGATCTTGTCCTCGTTGCCGCGCGCGCGGGCATTGTCAAAGATCGGCTTGGTCATGCCGGTCTCGATCAGGCCGGGGCAGACAGCATTGACGCGAACGCCGGTGCCGTAAAAGGCGTTGGAACTGGTCTGAACCAGCGAGATCACCCCGGCCTTTGATGCAGAATAGGGTGAGCCACCGGCATTGGCGCGGATGCCTGCAACCGAGGCGGTGCAGATGATCGAGCCCTTGCCCTGTTTGATCAGGTGCGGCGCGACATGCTTGATGGCCAAGAACGGACCGATCAGATTGACCCGCAAGATCTCGTTCCAATAGTCCACGGTCTGGTCAAAGAACGGCACCATGCCGCCCGAGATCCCGGCATTGGCATAGATGATGTCCAGTCCGCCAAATTCGGCGATGGCTCGGTCGACATAGCCGATGACGTCAGCCTCAACCCCAACATCGGCCGTCATGCCAATGGCGTGGCCACCGGCGGCGATGATCATTTCGACGGTCTCATGGACGGCGTCGGTCTTGTCGACGCAAAGGACGCTCGCGCCTTCACGGGCGAAGGCCTTGGAGGTGGCGCGGCCAATGCCTGAGCCTGCTCCGGTGATGATTGTGCGCTTACCTTGAAGCCGTCCCATCTCTGTTCTCCCTAGGATGATCTTATGAGCCCACTATAGGGCTCGAACCGGTTGGTTCCAGTTCAAACCTGCGTCGCAGGGCCTTTAGCGGCGGCTGTTCGACCAGGCGCCAGAACAGCCACGCAGTCGGGAGGGCCATCGCGATCACGGCGGCGCCATAGCCAAGGCCATGAACGCCAGGCCAATGGCGGCCGAGCAGCCAGGTCACCGGCCAATGCACCAGATAGAGGCTGTAGGAGATCTCGCCCAAACCTTCGAGCGGCGCGAGACGCGGCCAGCGGCCTGAGGCCTCTATCCCCGCTGCGCCTGCAACGATCAGGGCCGATGGCCCGCCCCAGACCAGAGCTCGCCAAAAGCCAAAATCGGTGACGGCTGCATGCTGCGCCGCCAACAGACCTATGCCCAAGACCAGCAGTAAGACTGAAAGGCGAGGGCCGGGCAGGGCGCGGTTGAGCAGGGCTTGGCCGATCAACAGGCCAAGGATGAATTCTGTCAGCATGGGATTGGCGATCAAGAAGGCCGCATCACTGCTGATGAAGCCAAACATCCAACAGCCGATCAGGCCCATGGTCACAAAGATCAGGGGGTTAGAGGGTTTGCGCCAAAGGCTGACCGCCATGACCAGATAGAACAGGGCCTCATAGGTCAGGCTCCAGCCCACGGGCAGAAGGGGGAAGGGCTCACCGGCTGGATTAAGGTGCGGGATCAGGAACAGCGACAACGCCAGATGCAGCGGTGAAAAGTGCGCTGCCGTCAGGTTCTTGGCATCGATCAAAACCAATGAAGCAACCACCAGTGTGGCGATCCAATAGGCTGGAACCACCCGCAAGGCGCGGCCGAGCAGGAACTGTTTGGCGCTCTGGTCCCGCTGATTGACCGATAGCCACAGGACCAAGCCGCTGATCACAAAGAACAGATCAACACCGGCCGACCCGATGGAGGGGGTGCCGGTCATACCCACTGGGACCGGCTGCCATTGGCTAATGTGAAACAGCAGGACCGACAGGGCCGCGACCCCGCGCAGGGACTGGATCGAGCGCAGCGGCGCAAGGGGCAGCGCCGCGCCCTTGGTCATTTGGCCGCGTCGTGAATGCGTAGGATCAGCGACTGACTGGCTGTGGCCAGCAATTCCCCGCTCTGGGCAAACATCGACATCGAGCCATGGGCAAAGCCGCCATGGATGGCCTGAACATGGATGTCGCACAGCACCCATTCGGTCGGCACGAACTGGCAATAGCGGATGGTATTGTCGAGGCTGTTGCCACCCGCTGCACGGCCAAGCGCGCTGCCGATGCCGCTGGGCACAAAGTCCGCAATGACGGCCAGCATGGCCCGGTCGATGGTGATGCCGGGCGTTGGACGGATCCATAGGATCGAACGGCCATCGGGGCTGAGCGTGCCGCTCTTGCGGTCCTGCCCATAGGCGACGCGGGTCTGGAGGCGGCCATGCAGCATATCGCGCTGATCGCGCCAATGTTCGCGCAAGGGACAGTCCATCGGGGCCGGAACATCGGGGGCCTTGAGCCAGGTCTGTGAGATTTCATTGTCGCGCTGACCAAGGGCGGCATTGACCGTGAAGATCTCCTTGTCGCCGACATGGCCGATGACGCGGGCCTGACTGTTGGACTTGCCATGGGCCGGGACCCAGACGTCTAGATCGACAACCGACGGTGGCCGCGCAAAGGACAGATATTGCGCCGCAGCCCAGACGACGGGCCGCTCGCAGGTCTGCTCCATCGCCCGGATGGCGCTGGCCAGACCGACGCCGCCAAACATGAAACATTTGTCCGGCGGTCCGACGCAGATCTTGGGATCAATCGGCAGATACCAGCGATGCGGGTTATGGGTCGGCTGAAGATGGAAAAAGGGCTCACTCATCGGGCCTATATGACTCCCCAAGTCCTAGGGCGCAACAGAACAAGGGGGCCCGTTGACGCGTCCATCCTTCGACAGGCTCAGGATGAGGAGGAATAGGAAATCCCGAAACTCTCAACCTTCCTCATGCTGAGCCTGTCGAAGCATGGGCAACGGCATCCTATCCCCAGAGCCCGTGTTCCCCGCGCAGGCGGGGACCCAGAAGCGTCTAGAACGGACCGCGGGTTGGCCCTCATCTGGATCCCCGCCTGCGCGGGGAACGCGGGGGAGAGAGAGGGTTGGGTGAGGGGCTTACTTTTTTAGATCGGAAGCTTAACCGCGAACCAGCTTCTTCACCCGCGTCACCGCGCGGTCGCGTTTCAGGCGCGAGAGGTAATCGATGAACAGAACGCCTTTGAGGTGGTCCATCTCGTGCTGGATGCAGACGGCATAGAGACCCTCGGCCTCCTCTTCGACCTGAACGCCATTATAGTCGAGATAGCGCAGGCGCACCTTGCTGGGGCGCTCAATCACGTCAAATATATCGGGCACCGACAGGCAGCCCTCTTCGCCTTCAACCAGCTCGTCATTGCTGGAGAGAATCTGCGGATTGACGAAGAAGCGCGGCTCTTTTTCTTCGTTCTCGCGGGCTAGGTCCATGACAATGACCTGCTTGGCTACGCCGACCTGAATAGCGGCCAAGCCGATGCCGGGAGCGTCATACATGGTCTCCAACATATCGTTCATCAAGGCGCGCAGGGCGTCATCGACGACCTCAACAGGCTTTGAAACCTGCTTTAGGACGGGATCTGGAACGGTCAGGATCGGAAGAATAGCCATGAGCAGGAGGTAGGGGACAGGAGGGCTAAGGTCAAGGTGCGGCTAGAGGGGTTTCACCAGCATCACCAAGCAATTTCGTCACGGGGCGGACCGCTGTTTCGACCGGTTCGAGCGCGATCAGGTCCTTGCCCTCGTGATCCACGGCAAGCTCTTCGAACCGGCGGGCCTGGGTCATGACCTGACTTTCCAGCGAGCCGACGAAAGAATTGTAACGCCCGACGGCCCCATCTAGCGCCTTGCCCAGGGCCGCCGCATGGCCGCCCATCACCGACAGGCGCTTGTAAAGTTCCTTGCCCAATTTCGCGACCTGATCAGCATTTTTCGACTGCTCCTCGACCCGCCAGCCATAGGCCACGGCCTTACAGAGGGCAAAGAGGGTGGTCGGCGTAACGAGCAAGACCTTGCGGTCCATCGCCTCAGTCATCAGATCCGGCAGCCGGTCCAGGGCGGCGGCTAAGAACCCGTCGCCCGGCACGAACATGGCGACAAAATCGGGTGAGGTCTTGAACTGGTCCCAATAGGCCTTGGCCGACAACTGACCCATATGGGTGCGGACGCTGGCGGCATGGCGGGTCAGGGCTGCATCGCGCGCCGCATCATCAACCGCCTCTAGCGATTCCATAAAGGCGTTGAGCGAGACCTTGGCATCGATCACGAACACCCCGCCGCCGGGCATATGAACCTTGACGTCAGGACGACGGCGGCCCTCGTCGGAGTCGACCGAGAACTGTTCTTCAAAATCAAAGCGGTTTTGCAGGCCCGCAGCCTCCAGAACATTGCGCAGGGTCTGTTCACCCCAGCGCCCCTGCACGCCCGCCCCGCGCCGCAGCGCCGCCGATAGCTTACGGGCCTCGTCTTGGGTGGCTACCGAGGCGGTCATCAGGGCGGCGATCTGTTCCTTCAGGCCGCCCGTTTCCTCAACCCGTGCCTTTTCGATGGCCAGAACTTGCGTCTCGAACTTGGCCAAGGTCTCGGCCACGGGCTTGAGCACCGTTTCCATGCGGGCATGGGCGAGGGTCTCGCGGGCCTTGAAGTTTTCTTCGGCCCGTTTGAGGAAGGCTTCGCTGGCCTGATCGACGGTCTTGGCGGAGACGGCGGCAAAGGCCTCGGCCATGGTCGAGCGAGCATCTTCGAGCAGGCGGCCCCGCTCCTCGGCGGCCGATAGGCGCGCGCCCAGATCAGAGGCCATGGCTTGAGCCTCATCAGCGCGGCGGCGCTCGGATAGGCCCCAAAACACGACACCCACCAGGGCGAGCACGGTTAGGGCTAGGGGGAGTAGGCTTTCCATGGTCATGTCGAACCGTCCAATGAAGAAGGGGAACCCAGAGCCTAGAGATGGTCTACGTCACAATCGGACGCCATTTCGGTTTTACGCCGGACGTCTGGCGCGCAGGGCTTGGGCGATGGTGCCATCATCGAGCCAATCCAACTCGCCGCCCACGGGAACACCGCGCGCCAGCATGGTCACCGATATGGCATTGGCCGCGCCCGACAGACGGTCGGCCAGATAGTGGGCTGTGGTCTGCCCATCCACTGTGGCCGGCAGGGCCAAGATCACCTCGCGCACATCGGTGTCCACCACTCGCGCGATCAACTCCTCAACCCGCAAGGCCTCTGGCCCGACGCCGTCCAGCGCGGACAAGAGCCCGCCCAAAACATGATAGCGCCCGCGAAAGGAGCCGCCGCGCTCGAGGGCCCAGAGGGCACCGACCTCTTCGACCACGCAGATCAGGCGGCCATCGCGGCTGCCGTCCGAACAGACGGCGCAAGGATCGCAGGTGTCCAGCGCGCCGCAGGTCTGGCAGGCGCGAACCCGCGATCCGGCATCGGCCATGGCTTCGGTTAAGGGCAGCAAAAGCTGTTCACGCCGCTTGAGCAGGGCCAAGGCCGCCCGACGGGCCGAGCGCGGACCCAGCCCTGGCAACTTGGCCAGAAGCGCGATTAGCCGTTCGATTTCAGGTCCGGCGGCGGCCAATAGCGCTTCCGATCACGGGTGAAGGGGTGAAACGATTCGCAGCACTATAGCGCGGCTGGGGCCACTTCGCAGGGGGCTCAATCCTCGTCGGGCTCTTCGACCGGTGCGGTGACCTCGGGCGCGGCCAAGGATCGGATTTCGACGATCTCTGCGCCGGGGAAGGTGGTCATGACCAGCTTGACGAAGGGGTCAGCCTCGACCTGAGACCGTTCCTCGGAAACCTCGCGCTTTTCGCGCTCCAACAGGCTTTCCGCGCCGCCGCCGCCCTCTGCAGCGACAAGCCAAGGCTGGCCGGTCCATTCCTTCAGGCGCTGCGACAGGCGCTGGGCCAGATTGTTCGGCGCGCCGGGGGCCGGTTCAAAGGTGATCGCGCCCTGACGAAAGGCAATGGGGCGCATGAAGCGCTCAACATCCAGCTTCAAACCGACCTCGCGGCGCGAACTGATCAGGGCGACGACATCTTCAAAGGATTGCAGGGTTGGTGCCGCTGTCGCGGGCTTGGCATCCAACTGGCCATAGGCTTGAGGCTGGGCCGGGGCTGCCATCATCCGGGCCGTGCCACCGCCGCCGCCAGATGCGCCACCGTTGCTTGGACCGCTGCCGCCGACAGGGTCGCCAGAGCGCAGGGCCTTAAGGGCCTCTTCGGGTCCAGGTAGGCTGGAGGCATAGCAAAGCCGGATCAGGGCCATTTCGCCCGCCGCCATGGGATCTGGCGCGCGCAGGGTTTCTTCATGGGCCTTCAGCAGCATCTGCCAGACCCGCGCCAAGGTTCCGGCAGAGACCTGAGCCCCGATGGCGGCCAAGCGCGCCGCCTGATCCTTGGGCAGGCTCAAGGCATCGGGACCAAGGGCCTTGGCGACAGATGCGCCATGACAATGTTCGAGCAGGTCCAGCATGACCACCACAGGATCAGCGCCAAAACCATAGAGCGTCCGATAGGTCTTCAGCGCCGCAGCCGTATCCCCGCGAAGGGTCTCTTCGAAAAGGGCGATGGTCTGGGCGCGATCGGCGAGCCCCAGCATATCGCGGACAATCTCTGCCCCGACGACCTGACCCCGGTCAGCCTGAACAATGGCCTGATCGAGCAAGGATAGCCCGTCGCGCACAGAGCCTTCGGCGGAGCGGGCGATCAGGGCCAGACCATCAGCATCGACCAGCGCGCCCTCGGCCTTACAGATCCGGTCCAGATGCTGGGACAAGACATCGGGCTCAACGCGGCGCAGGTCAAAGCGCTGGCACCGCGACAGGATGGTCACCGGGACCTTGCGAATTTCGGTGGTGGCAAAGATGAATTTGGCGTGCGGAGGCGGCTCTTCCAGCGTCTTCAACAGGGCGTTAAAGGCACCCTTGGACAGCATGTGCACCTCGTCGATGACATAGACCTTGTAGCGCGCCTCGACCGGGCCATAGCGTACGCTGTCGAGCAGGTCGCGCATATCGTCCACGCCGGTGCGGCTGGCGGCGTCCAGTTCCAGCACGTCCATATGGCGGCCATCGATAATGGCGCGGCAGTGACGGCCTTCTTTCGTCAGGTCAACGCTAGGGCCAGCGGTGCTGGACCCATCATCGAAATTCAGGGCTCTGGCGAGCAGGCGAGCGGTCGTGGTCTTACCTACCCCGCGTACACCGGTCAGCATGAAGGCGTGGGCGATCCGGCCCGAGGCAAAGGCGTTGGTCAGGGTGCGGACCATGGCCTCTTGGCCGATCAGATCCTCAAAGGTGCGTGGACGATATTTGCGGGCCAGCACCTGGTAGGCAGCGCCGGGCACGGAATCGCCGCCCTTCAGAGGCGCGGGCGCGGCGACAACCGCCGCTGGGGCCGGCTCGCCAAACATATCGTCGGTATTTTCATCACGAACGGGAGCTTCAGCCTCTACCGCTTCGTCCTGATCCCAAGGGGGGATGTTTTGGTCAACCGGCTCGGTCATTTCAGGCTCGGCCCTCGGTTGGCCCGGCACCGTCGGGCGGCGGGTCCTGATACTCTTGGAACGGCGCGTTGCCTGAGCGCAGGAGCAAATGGGTGGAGACTGGCGACGACCCGGAGCGAAACTCGTTGCGGCTGCTTCCTTCCGGACCTGACCGGATTGGCGAGGACTCCGCCCGCCACCAATCTCCACGCCCTATATGTCAAGGCCAAGGCCTCTATGCAAGGGGCGAGG
>CANFKD010000038.1 GCA_947447115.1 Caulobacteraceae bacterium | reverse complement strand
TTCACGGTTGGCGCGTTCCACATCAATGTGGATCCACTGATGGTCACCGGTCGCATCCGCGAACAGGTTGACGCGGTTTTGATCCACCACGACCCAATCCGAAACGCCCATCTCTTCACCGATGAGGCCTGGCAGATCAGCATAAGCAACTTCACGCATGGCGTGTCTCCTTAAGGTTCAAATTTCTAACAAGGTGTTTCACAGATCGAGAGGGCCTGATCAAGGCCTGCCCGACCCGGGGGTTGAGCATCAGACGATCTTGGAGTCGGTCTTGCCCCAATAGGCGTCACGGATCAGACGCTTATAGAGCTTGCCGGTCTGGTGGCGGGGCAGTTCAGCCATGAAATCGACCCGGCGCGGGGCCTTGACGTGGCTGAGATTGGCCTTGGCATAGGCCATGATCTCGGCAGCGAAATCATCATTGGCGTCGGCCCAGTCCATCGGCTGGATGACCGCGACAACCTGTTCGCCCATCTCTTCGTGCGGCGCGCCAACCACAGCCACATCGGCGACCTTGGGGTGGGTGACCAGCAGGTTTTCCAGCTCTTGCGGATAGATATTGACCCCGCCGGAAATGATCATGAAGGCCTTGCGGTCGGTCAGGAACAGATAGCCCTCTTCATCGGCATAGCCGACGTCGCCGAGCGTGGTCCAGCCGTGCTTGTTCTTGGCATCAGCGGTCTTTTCGGGGCTGTTATGATATTCGAACTCACCGCCGCCTTCGAAAAAGACCGTGCCTTCGGCGCGGGCCGGAACCGGGTCACCCTCCTCGTCACAGATCTTGAGAATGCCGGTGACCGCGCGGCCAACCGAGCCTTTCTTGTTGAGCCATTCTTGCGAGGTGATGAAGGTAAAGCCGTTACCCTCGGTCCCGGCATAATATTCCATCAGCACAGGGCCCCACCAGGCGATCATCTGTTCCTTGACCGGGATCGGGCAGGGGGCAGCGGCGTGGATGGCGCATTTGAGCGATGAGACATCATAGCGGGTGCGCACTTCGGGCGGCAGCTTGAGCATGCGCACAAAGTGGGTGGGGACCCATTGCGAGCAGGTGATCTTGTACTTTTCGATCAGGGACAGCGCATTTTCTGCGTCGAACTTCTCCATCACCACCACAGTGCCGCCGATGCGGTGAACGCCCATGCACCAGCGCAAGGGAGCGGCATGATAGAGCGGGGCGGGGGACAGATAGAGGCTGTCCTCAACAATGCCGAACAGGCCTGTGGCAATAGCGACCAGGCCGAGGGCTGTATCGATGGGCGCGCCGGGCTCGATCTTAGGCTTCACGCCCTTGGGCCGACCGGTGGTGCCGGATGAATAGAGCATGTCCGAGCCCTGCTGCTCGTCGGCAATGCGGGCCTTGGGCATGGCATCGCGCGCGGCTTCAAAGCTGGCATAGGGGGCCTTGGGCTCGCCGACCATATAGAGGTCGATGCCCGACACCAGAGCGGGGATCTCATCGACCAGTGATCCGACGCTAGCCGAGGTGATGAAGGCCTTCGCGCCGCAATCCTTGAGGATATATTCGACCTCGCCCGCGGACAGCTTGGACGAGATACAGGCATAGTAGAGGCCCGAACGCTGGGCGGCCCAAGTGATCTCGAAATAGCGCGGGTGATTTTCCAACATGATGGCCACCACATCGCCTGCATTCAGGCCGATGGAGCGGAACAGTTGCGCGCCCTGGTTGGAGCGGTCATCGAGCTGGCCGTAGGTCACGGTCTCACCGCTGCCCGCCATGATGTAGGCGGGTTTGTCGGGGTTCTTTTGAGCGTGAATATAGGGATGCATGGGCGGGACCCTTGAGGTGATGGTTATTATGGAGTGGTGAGGCCTATTCAGCCGCGACGCTGGCGGGCACCTTGCCCAAGATCATGTCTGCAGCCTTTTCAGCGATCATGATGGTCGGGGCGTTGGTGTTGCCAGAAACAAGCCTTGGCATGACCGAGGCATCGACGACCCGCAGGCCTGCAATGCCGTGGACCCGCAGTTGCGGATCGACCACGGCCTGAGGACCATGGCCCATCTGGCAGGTGCCGACCGGGTGATAGATGGTCGAGCCGGAAGCCCTTGCAAATTCGAGCAGTTGCTCGTCGGTGACGCAGGCCTTGCTGCCCTCCATCTCATCCTCAATGAAGGGGGCGAGCGAGGCTTGGCTGGCGATGGTGCGGGCCCATTTCAAGCCAGCCACAGCCACCTCTTGGTCCAGAGGATCAGACAGATAGTTGGCAAAGATGGCGGGATAGATCGATGGGTCGGCGCTGGTGATGCGCACATGGCCACGGCTTTCAGGGCGCAGTTGGCAAGGGGCGATGGTCAGGCCGGGCTGGTCTTCCAGTTCCATCTTCTGCTCATTGACCAGTTTGTCCTGATCCATGGTGGCGGGCAGGATGTGGAACTGGATGTCGGGGCCGGACAGGTCTGGGCGCGACTTGCAGAAGGCGGCGATGTGGGCCGCCGAGAGGGTCAGAAGGCCCTTGCGCTGGAACACGAACTTGAAGGCCTCACCGACCAGACGCAGGCCCTTGGACAGTTCATTGACCGATACGACCCCGGCCTTAAGGCGATAGCGGATCGACATGACATAGTGATCTTGCAGGTTCTCGCCGACGCCCGGCAGGTCCTTCTTGACCTCAATACCGTGCTGTTTGAGCAGGGCGGCCGGACCGACGCCGGACAGTTGCAACAGTTGCGGAGAATTGACCGCGCCGCCGCTGAGGATGACTTCGCCGCTGGCCTTTGCGGTGCGTTTGGTGCCGTTCTGGACATAGTCGACCCCGACCGCGCGGCCATCCTCGATCAGGACCTTGGAGGCCAAGGCATTGGTCGCGACCGTGAGGTTCGGGCGGTTCATCACCGGGTGCAGATAGGCGACGGCGGCGGAGTGACGCTGGCCGTTCTTGACGGTCAGTTGATAGTAGCTGACGCCCTCTTGGCTCTCGCCATTGACGTCGCGCAGACGCGGCATGCCGCTTTCGACGCAGGCCTCGACGACAGCGTCCGAGACCGTGTGGCGCTCGGTTACATCGGAGACATTGAGCGGGCCGCCCGTGGCGTGGAACTCATCGGAGCCGCGCTCTTGGTTTTCGGCGCGGCGGAAATAGGGGACCACATCATCCCAGCCCCAGCCCTCACAGCCCAGTTGGCGCCAACCATCATAGTCGGCGTGCTGACCGCGAATATAGAGAAGGCCATTGATCGAAGACGATCCGCCAAGAACCTTGCCGCGCGGCCATACATGCTGGCGTCCGCCCGTGCCGGGATCGGGCTCCGTGGTGTAGAGCCAATTGACCTTGGGGTCTTTCAGGGTCTGGGAATAGCCAACCGGGATATGGATCATCAGGTTGGACATGAACTGTGAGGGGTTGCGGGTCGGGCGATCGTCGCCGCCGGCCTCGAGCAACAGAACCTTGGACTTACCATCAGCCGAAAGACGGTTGGCCAGAACGCAGCCCGCTGATCCAGCGCCCACAATGATGTAATCAAACATGTTGGTTCCTGACATTCCCGGCCCTGCCCTGATTTTTATCGTTGTCTAAGGTGATATTGCGCTGCCTTGACGTCCGCGTGAAGCCCTGCCGTTGCGGCAACTGTGCGGTTCCTTTGCCGATTAGAGCGCTGGCCTTGACTCTCCTAGCGTCAAGCCCTTCCGATGGCGGCAAAATCACGCAATGGGAGATTTGACCGTGGCCACCCTACCGACCTTTGACACAATCCTTTTGGACATTGCCGATGGTATTGCCACCATCACGCTGAACCGTCCCGACAAGATGAATTCCTTCACCAACGGCATGATGTTGGACATGATCGCGGCCTTGGACCACACCGACGCTAATGATGACGTCAAGGCCGTGATCATCACCGGATCGGGCCGCGCCTTCTGTGCGGGTGCCGATCTCTCGGCAGGCGCTGCGACCTTTGACTATGACAAGGCGAGCGGGACAGGGCGCGAAGAGGGGCTGGTCAATGGCGTCTATCGCGATGGCGGTGGTCGGCTGACCCTGCGCATTTTCGAAAGCTTGAAGCCCGTCATCGGCGCGATCAATGGCGCAGCCGTCGGTATTGGCGCAACCATGCAGCTGCCCATGGATATCCGTCTGGCCACGCCGGATGCCAAGTACGGCTTTGTCTTTGCGCGCCGGGGCATTGTGCCAGAGGCCTGTTCGTCCTGGTTCCTGCCGCGTCTGGTGGGCATCTCGACGGCGCTGGAATGGTGCTATTCGGGCCGGATCTTTACGGGTCAAGAGGCTTGCGATCGCGGTCTGGTCCGTTCGGTTCACACTGCCGAAGATCTGCTGCCCGCCGCCCGCGCCATTGCCCGCGACATTATTGATAATACCGCGCCTGTATCTGTGTCCCTGACCCGTCAGATGATGTGGCGCATGCTCGGTGCTGACCATCCGATGGAGGCGCATAAGATTGATAGCCGCGCCATCCAAGAGCGTGGCAAGGCCGCTGACTCTAAAGAGGGCGTGAGTTCTTTCTTAGAAAAACGTCAGCCGTCCTATCCGAACAAGGTGTCTTCTGACATGCCGGGCTTCTTCCCTTGGTGGTCGGAGCGTCCGTTCGCCTAACCATTTGCCGGGGGTCTCGCCTAGTCTTTCGCTTGCGCGAAGGCTAGGCACCGGCGAGCCTGGATTTATCACCTCAGCCTCTATTCCATTTGGGCTCAGTTTTGGTCAATTAGATCAAAAGTAATTTTTGTGTTTATGAAAATAAGACCATAAGAAAATGGCATTGATAACGTCACATTTTGGATCGATGAACGGCTTGAGATCAAATACCCTCACTTTAACATGACCAGCCATTGATAGATGTCATAGCCATGCCTATGTTCAATCTCACATTCCCTTTAGGTCGATAGCAACGGAATCAAGAGGGGGATTTAATTTCTTCCATTGTTTTCAGTTTCGATTGCCGTTATTTCACGACTATAGTTTTTTGGAGGCCCAGTCTTTCCCTGGACCTAACTCTTTGTCAGGTGAACCTAAGCATGGACGACAAATCCGAAATCATCGAGATGACCGCCGACATCGTTTCGGCCTATGTGGGCAACAATTCGGTCGCTGCTGCAGACCTGCCGTCGCTGATTCAGAATATTCACCGCGCCCTATCCGGCGTGACGAATATGCCAGAACCGGTTGAAGTCAGCGTCAAGGAGCCTGCGGTCTCTTTGAAGCGCTCCATTACGCCCGACTATTTGATTTGCTTGGAAGATGGCCGCAAATTTAAGTCGCTGAAGCGCCATTTGCGGACAAAGTACAACATCAGCCCTGAAGAATACCGCGCCAAATGGGGTCTTCCTAAAGACTATCCCATGGTTGCTCCCAACTATGCCAAGGCGCGTTCTGAACTCGCCAAGCAAATGGGTCTGGGACAGGGTGGTCGTCAGGCTGCGCGTAAGGGTCGCTAGACTCTCGTCTTCGACTTTTGACTCACACTGTTGAGTCCGTTGATTCTGCGAGGCCCGTTGCTCAACTAGAGTGGCGGGCCTTTTGCTTTCTATTGACTCTTGGAAAATTTATTCCTGCAGGTTTGCGTTTTTTCACTTGCCACCGATTCGGTGGTTAAGGGATACTGAATCGTCGTGATTCCAATAGGTTGTTGGGGAATCCGGAGATGACGATGCAAACGGGAGCTACCGCTGCGGCGGCGCGCGCACAACAGGATCTCTATGCCTACTGGGCGTCCATGAAGGGCGGACAGAAGTTGCCCTCCCGTGCGGCGATCCGTCCGGAAGATCTCAAGCGATTTTTACCGACCATTAGTCTGATCGATGTCCATCCCAATTCTGGCGACTATCGACTGCGTTTGGCGGGCACGGGTCTGTTCAATGTCTATGGCCGCGAAATCACCGGTCGGACCATCGGTGAGGCCTTTTCCCCACCTGTGGCCGACTATTGGCGTGCGGAGCTCGACAAGGTGGTGGATGACCGTCTTCCGGTCGTTGGATTGCACAACCTGGCTTGGCGGGGCACGCCACATCTGTCGATGTTGTGGATCCGCTTGCCTTTGGCCAGCAATGGCGATGATGTGGATATGATCCTTGGCTATGACGCCCTTGTCGGCGCTGTCAGCGAGCAGGGCTTCAGCGGCATCAGGGCCGCATAGTTAGGAAAATAATCCTAACAACCTAGAATTTTAGGAAAGTTATCCTCGCCCATTAAGGGTTAGATAAGCTGTTTCTCGTCATTGAATTGCGAGGATAGCCCATGAGCCGTTTGCGCCCTGCCCTGAAGACTTTTGCCCCAACGGGCCCCAATCGCCGGCCGGATAGTCGCCGCGATCGTTTGAAAGCCGCCTTTGTGACCAGCCTAGTGGCTATGGCTACCGGCGTCAGTCCCGGCGACATCCGGTCGAGGACCCGAAACCGTGCCGAGGCGGCGCGTGCCCGCCAAATTGCCATGTATCTGAGCCATGTCAGCTTTGAGTGGCCCCTGACCCGTGTGGGCGCAGCCTTCGACCGAGACCGCACAACGGCGGGCTATGCTTGCCATCTGGTCGAAGACCTGCGTGATGATGCCGATTTTGACGCCCATCTCAGCGCCATGGAGGCCTGCCTAAAATATGTCCCTCAGGTTCAAGTGAACTGATTAGGAACGAACGGCTGAGGCGTCGCGCCGGATCCGCTCGACCATTGACCGTAGGCCGTTAGAGCGCTGGCTCGATAGGGCGCCGCTGAGGCCCAACCGGTCAAAGGCCTTCTGGGCATCAAAGGCGAGGATGTCTTGAGCCGTTCGGCTAGAATAGAGCCTTAGGACCAGAGCAACCAATCCCCGCACAATGTGGGCGTCGGAATCCCCTCGGAAGGTCAAGTGGGTTCCGTCCGTGGTTTCTGTGACCAACCAGACCTGGCTCGCACAGCCCCGGACCTTGTTCTGATCACTGCGCTCTGTGTCGCTGAGGGGGGCAAGGTCGCGGCCCAGATCGATGACGTGGCGATAGCGTTCCTCCCAGTCGCCGAGCATCTCAAACTCGGCTTCCAGATCGTCTAGTTCATCATTCATGGTCGCAGACATGGGCTCAGCCGTAGACAGGAGCATGACGCCAAATTGGCGCTCGCCGTTAAGCGTCCACTTAGGCCGTGACCGGCCTCAAGGCAACGGTGCGCTCGAGGCTGTAAAGGACTCACAGGCTCATACACAGGAATCTGGTCCCTCGGTTCGCTTGTGGATTGTGCGCAGTCGCGTCTTGGCCCGTGGGGGCGTAAAGAGATTGACCGAAAGGACTATCCTCTGAGCCCGACCCGTAACCCTGTTGCACCCACCTCTTCCACGCCCGGGACATCCCTTGGCGGCGGGCTGCTGTGGCGTGGGATCTTGGCCTTGGTCATAGGGTGCGCGGGTTTAGGTCTTATTGCCCTTGGCATCCCGGCCATGGAGGAGGGACCTGTTCCGTTCCTCGCGCTGGCCGGTGCCATCCTGATCTTCACGGCGGTGCTGCTCATGCTGCGCGGCGGAGCTTCGACGCCAGCGACCGAAACCGCAGCCCTTCAGGCGCTGGAACAGGAACTGGCGTCCCAACCGCACCTAATCCTCACCCTCAGCCCTGAGGGACGCGCCCTGAGCGCCTATGGCACGGTTCCAGAGGGAATTAGCCTCGATGGGCTGTTTGAGGCGGGACTGGTCGATGCCGCCGCGCAGGCCGATCAATCGGTGCTCCAAGCGGCGATCCAAGCCGCCTCCCGCGATGGACAGGGCCGGGCAGGCTTTTCCCCGCGCTATGCCATGCAAGCCTATGCGGTGGTTGATCTGCGCCGTCTGGCCGATGGCCGCCTTGCGGCGATCCTGCGCGATGCCTCGCTCGAACATTCCCACGCGGTTCGTCTCGAGACCGCGCGGATCGAAGCCGACGAGATGAACGCGGGCAAGTCTCGGTTCTTGGCCAATATGAGCCATGAGCTGCGCACGCCGCTCAATGCGATCATGGGCTTTTCCGACATTATGCGAACCCAGATGTTCGGTCCCCTGACGGGAAAATATGCCGAATATGTCGGACTTATCCACGAATCTGGCCGCCACCTGCTCGACCTGATCAACGATGTTTTGGACATGTCGAAGATCCAAGCCCAGCGCTATGAACTGACGCGGGAAATATTCGATATCCGCGAACCGGTCAGTGCGGCCCTGCGGCTCTTGCGCGTTCAGGCCGATGAGGCCGGGGTCAAGCTGCGCGGTAGCCTCCCCACCGGTTTGATCGAGGCCAATGCCGACCGCCGAGCCTTGAAGCAGATCGTGATCAATCTGGTCTCCAACGCCATCAAGTTCACCCCGGCGGGCGGGCAGATCACGGTCAACCTTCAGGCCTATGGCGACATCTTGGACCTGAGCGTGATCGACAATGGCATTGGCATCTCGGCCGAGGATGTCAGCCGCCTGGGTCGTCCCTTCGAGCAGGTGGGCGACACGACCCGGCAGATCGGCGGGACGGGTCTTGGCCTATCGCTGGTGCGGGCCTTTGCAGAGCTGCATGGCGGCGAGATGGTCATTGAAAGCCGTCTGGGCGAGGGCACGACCGTGACCGTCCGTCTTCCGGTGCTGGATGTGGCACCGCTCAGCCCGGCAGAACCCGAAGGGGCAAATGAGGCGCGGGCCAATGTCGTGGCCTTCCCCGGTGGTCGCCCCACCTAATCTTTTTGATCTGAGCCTATTTCTGGCCTGAGGCGAGGAAGGCGCGCCCCGCTGCAAAGTCGCCCACCTCAATATAGGCGGTTCGGACACTGTCCCCGTCCCGGCCTGCAAAGACGAAGTCGACTCTAACCGCCTCGCGAGGGTCCAACTCTGCCATAGCGGCCGCAGCGGCTGGTGGCCAGCGAAAGGCCGTGCCGGACTTGGCCTTGGCAGGCAAAAGATAGGGATCAGCCTCGCGGCGATCTTCGGCCAAGATGGCCCGAGATACCGACAGGGGCGCGGCTCTGGCATGGAGCGGAATCTTGCCGCTCTCATTGGCAACCCGGCCATTGAGATAGGGCCTTGGGGCCTTGGTCAGGTCGCGCATCATGATCCGCGCACTATAGGGGATGGCACCATCTGCAAAGCTCGCCGCCGCGACCAGGCCGCTTGACCCTGATCGAGACGCGATACCAAATGTCATACTATCCCAGCCGAACCGCGCCGTTTGGTAAAGCTGCCAACTTGCTGTGTGAACGGCTTGCCCACGACTGGCGGCCCATCCGGCCGTATCGCCAGGAAAGTCCATGCGCGTCAGACGGCTATAGGCGGCAAAGGCCAATTTTACCCGGCTTGCGGCGACGGTCAGGTCGGAGGACTGACAGGCCACAGAATTGGACCGCAGGGTCGCTTGGCGCGCTGTATCCTTGATCACGTCCTGATCGATGCCTGCGCGCAAGGCCGCGCCCCGCGCTTGCAGGCGTGCTGCATCAAGGGCAACGGTCACAGGCGGGGCAAACAGATTGCAGCGATGGTCAGCGACGCTCATCACTGTGCGTTCATAGAACAGGTCAAGGGCCGTCGCCTGAGCGGCCGGGGCAAAGGTGACGGCCGTCACGGTGACGAGCCAACCGATCCCCTTTAGACCTATCGAGCGTTGCGGCATTTTGCGCGGGCTCATCATCACATTCTGATTTCTTGCTAGGTGCGAGATGCAGGCTGGATGATACTGCGCAAACCTTTCGTCAAGGTTATTCACGAGGCCTTGTGTGATCCTATCGACTGATATCTGGGTGGCTGCCCTGATCCGCCGGGCCGAGCTTGGCGGAGGGTTCGGTGTTGTGGCCCACAAGGGTGATGCGCGCGCAGGCTCAGTTTTGGTCAAGGCCTTCAACCAGAATGACGGCACGGTCCGGGTCTTTGCCGAGGCGACCAAAGGCGATGGGTCACGGGTCTGGATGCAGCCCCTGTCGGCGACGGACGAGGCCTCTGCCGATGCCTATCTGGCTCGCAGTCTGCGAATTGATCCAGATCTGTGGGTGGTAGAGATTGAAGACCGCGAAGGTCGACATTTCCTGGTCGAGCCTGTCGACGGAACTTAATTTCTTGACCAAATCATAATAGTTGCGGCTAACTTAATGTTCTCGCTTCACGGCGCAGGAACTGGGGACAACCCGCATGCATTTTTTGCTTAATGATGTGGTGTTCAATCTTTCGGACGGTAAGTTTTCATTGCCACCCGCGGATAGTAATACCGCCCGGTTGAAAATCAGCGATGTGACCCATTTGGGGGCCGAGCTCTTCTCAGCCAATCCCAATCTGGCCCACGACGACCCCGCTCGATCCTTGCGCCTGATCGGATTGATCCTGAGCAAGGTTTCGAATGTTAATGCGGCTCTCTTCTTCGTGCCGAAGAAGGGCTGTCCACCGCAGCAGGTCTCGGTCCGGTTTGCCGAGCTGAGTTTCCCGATCATGACAGAGCTGGTCAATCAGCAGGCCAAAGGCAACATGACCCCTGCCTATGTAAGTTCTCAGGTTTGGACGCGGCTCCCAAGCTGAGTTTTGGTGACATTGGCGCTTGGGTCGGCTATCGCCCGATCATGAGCACCCATACGCCCTCCGTCGAGGCCGCCCGTCGGCGGACCTTCGCCATCATCTCGCACCCTGACGCCGGCAAGACCACCTTGACCGAGAACCTGCTGCTGGCTGGCGGGGCCATTCGAGCCGCCGGTGCCGTGCGTGCGCGCGGCGAGCAGAGGCGCACCCGTTCCGACTGGATGAAGATCGAACGCGAACGCGGCATTTCGGTCTCGGCCAGCGTCATGACCTTCGATCATGAAGGGCTGATGTTCAACCTGCTGGACACGCCCGGCCACGAAGACTTTTCGGAAGATACCTACCGCACCCTGACCGCTGCCGATGCTGCTGTGATGGTTCTGGATGCGGCCAAGGGAATCGAGCCCCAGACCCTGAAACTGTTCGAGGTCTGCCGCCTGCGCGACATCCCCATCGTCACCTTCATCAACAAGATGGATCGCGAGGCCCAGGACCCGATTGAGTTGCTCGACGAGATCGCCTCCAAGCTGGCCCTCGACCCTGCGCCGCTCTATTGGCCTGCTGGCTCAGGTAACCGGTTCAGGGGCATGCTCGACCTGCGCACCCGCATGTTCCAGCCCTTTACCAAGCGGCCCTCGTCGGAACTGCAAGAGCACCCCAGCGCCGTAGCCCTGAACGGCAACGCCATCAGTCCCTATCTCGACCCCGACGAGCAGGCCGAGTTGGAGGAGATGTCATCGCTGGTCCAAGAGGCGGCCAAGCCCTTTGACCCGCAAGCCTTCCTCGAGGGCCATATGACGCCGGTCTTCTTCGGCTCGGCCCTGCGCCATTTCGGGGTGGATCAACTTCTGGCAGGCCTTGGAACCTATGCGCCGCCGCCCAAGCCGCTCAAGGCCCTGCGTGCGGGGGCTGACACCCATGTGGTGCCGGGTGATCCCGAAGTGTCCGGCTTTGTCTTTAAGGTCCAGGCCAATATGGACCCAAACCATCGTGACCGGATCGCCTTTCTGCGCCTCTCCTCTGGCCGGTTCCAGCGCGGCATGAAGCTGAAGGTCCAGAACACCGGGCGTCAGATCAGCGTCAATGCCCCGATCATGTTCTTTGCCTCGGACCGCGAACTGGCCGAAGAGGCCTTTGCGGGCGATGTGATCGGCATTCCCAATCACGGGGTCCTGCGCGTCGGTGACAGCCTGTCGGAAAGCGGCGCGGTTCGCTTTGCCGGCCTGCCCAACTTCGCACCTGAAATCTTGCGCAAGGTCCGGGTCAAGGATCCGCTCAAGGCCAAGCATCTGAAAAAGGCCCTAGAGGGTCTGGCTGAGGAGGGGGTCACACAGCTGTTTCGTCCCACCTTCGGAGCCGACTTCATCGTCGGGGCCGTGGGTCAGCTTCAGTTCGAAGTCATGCAGGACCGGCTTGGCGGCGAATATGCCCTCGATGTGATTTTCGAAAATGCGCCCTTCGCCGAAGCCCGCTGGATTGGCGGCGCGCGGGCCGATGTCGAGGACTTCTCGAATAAGCACCGGACGTCCATGGCCGTCGATATTGATGACCAGCCGGTATTTTTAGCCAAGTCCTCATGGGAGATCGGTTATGTGGCCGAGAAGTTCCCCAAGGTCTCGTTCCACAAGACCCGCGAGCGCGGCTAGGGCCTATTTTTTGGCGGGCTTGACCCGTACCGGCTTCATTGGGGCAACCGGCGTGCTGGGGGCCATCTTGAGGCGGGGGGCGGTGACGCCGCGCTGAATGTGGAGCTTGCCGTCATAGGGTTTGAGCGCGGCTGTGGCCCCGCCGCTTGCGGGCTTGGCCAGAGGCAGACGGTCCTCGGCGGCTAGGGCATTGGTGCTGAGCCCCAAGATCATTGCGATTGAGGCTAAGGCAAGACGCAGGCCCATCGCCTAACGCCCCCTAAAACGGCGCAATATCGCCTGTTCGCTGGCCTGAAGCACGGCATGGAGCAGGGCCCCCATCAGCGACAGAACAATCACGGCGGCAAAGGTCTTGGCGGTCTGGAGCCGGTTGCTCGATTCCAAGATCCGCCAAGCCAGCCCTTGCGAGCCGCCAGACCCCGCCACGAACTCGGCGACAACGGCCCCAATCACCGCCAACCCCCCCGCAACCTTATGGCCTTCGAGGACAAAGGGCGTGGCCGAGGGAATGCGCAGCCGCAGCAGCCTTTGCCAACGCGTTGCGCCATAGAGGTCGAACAGGCGCTCAAGGTCCGGATCGGTCGATTTCAGGCCTGTTAAGGCCCCAGAAAAGATCGGGAAGAAGGCGACAATGACCGCCAAGCTGATGATTGCGCGGTCAGGATGGGCCAGACCTGCCCAGATCACCACCTGAGGCGCGATGGCCACCACGGGGGTGACCTGCAAGGCCACAGCTAGGGGCTGAACCGCCTTTTCCAGCAGGCGATTGGTCGAGATGATCAACGCCAAGGAACAGGCCGTCAGGCTGGCAAAGGCCAGAGCCAAAAGGGCGGTTGATAGGGTTTTCCAAGCCGAGCCCAGCAACAGGGCCCAGTCCTGCGCCATGGCCGCTGCGACCGCAGAGGGGGCGGGCAGGAAATAGGCCGGAACGCCGGTCAGGCGGCACGCTGCCTCCCAAAGTCCGAGCAGGACGGCGACCAGAAGGATGGGGGCGAGGGTCTCGAGGGTCCGGCTCATTGGACATGCCCCATGGCCTTGGCCAGATCGTGCGACACATCCTCGGCGGCGTTGCGGAAGACCTCGCTGGTGCGAAAGCCGAGCGGCCTTGGCAGGGGGGCGTCAATGATGGTTTGACCGGCGATCTTGCCGGGATTGGCGCTCATCACCACGACGCGCTGGGCCATATAGGCGGCCTCTTCGACATTGTGGGTGACAAAGACCACGGCCGGGCGGGTCTGGTCCCAGAGGCGGTGAATATCGTCGGCCAGATTGCGGCGGGTAATCTCGTCCAGCGCCGCGAAGGGCTCATCAAGCAGCAAGAGGCGCGGCCGCGTGACAAGGGCGCGGGCGAGCGACACCCTCATGGCCATGCCGCCGGACAGTTGCGCGGGCTTGGACCCTATCGCATGTTCCAGACCCACAGCCTTTAGGGCCTCCTGAGCCTGATCATGCGCCTTGGCCTTGGCCATTCCAGCCAGTTCGAGCGGCAGGGCGACATTGGTGCGGGCATCGGCCCAAGGCATCAGGGTCGGGGCTTGAAAGACCACAGCCGTCTGTCCGCGCTCTGGCGTTCGGGTCACGGTTCCAGCGGTGGGTTGTTCCAATCCGGCCAAGAGGCGAAGGGCCGTGCTCTTGCCACAGCCTGAGGAGCCGACCAGAGCGACGATCTCGCCCTCGGTTAAGGCCAGATCAAACGGGCCAAGCACAGTCCCCCGGCCCGGATAGGCGACCTCTACGGCGATGAGGCTGGCAACCGGGCTCATTGGGCCGGAGGCGGCACGAAGGCCAAACTGTAGGCGCTCTTGACGTCCAGATCGTTCCGATAGACCCCTTGGCTGGAGGCGACGGCAAAGAACTCTGCCCAGCGCGCATCGGTCATGGCCCCGACGCCGAGGGTCTTGGCATCGCCAGACTCGACCAGCCCATAGGCCTTCATCTTGGCGCGGGCCTGATCGAGAAGGGCCTGAGTCATTTCGGGATTGTCCTTGAGGATCAAAGCATCGCCCGGTTTGGCATCCCCATTGAGATAGGAGCTCCATCCTGCGGCCGAGGCCTCGATAAAGGCCCGCACAGCCTTGGGGTCCTTGGCGATCAGGGCATCGGGGGCCAGAACCATGGCCGCGTAGCCGGGATAGCCCTCATCGGCGAGCAGGAACACAGATGGCTTAAAGCCGCCCTCCTTCTCAATCGTGTAGGGCTCGCTGGTCAGATAGCCCTGCTGAATGGCCTTGGGATCGGCGAGGAAGGGCGCGGCGCTATAGTTATATTTGCGCACCTGATCATCGGTGAAGCCATATTTCGACTTGAGCCAAACCCAAAAGGCGCTGATCGACGCGTCCGCCAGCAGGATCGGGCGACCCTTCATATCGGCCAGAGATTTGATGCCCTGATCGGGATGGGCAATCAGAACCTGCGGATCCTTTTGCATGAAGGCGGCGACGGCCTTTACCGGGGCCTTTTCGGCGGCCAGATTGACGGCGATGAAGCTGTTGGAGCCCATACCGAGCTCGACCGCGCCCGAGGCGAGAAGCTGGGGCACATTCACGCCGGGGCCGCCCTGCACGATGGTCACATCGAGGCCGCGCTTGGCATATTCACCGGTGGCGAGGGCCTGATAGAAGCCGCCCTGCTCGGCCTGAGCGCGCCAGTCGGTGGCAAAGCGGATCGTTGTCTTGCCTGAGGGGGCCTCTGGAGCCTTGGCCGGTGAACAGGCGGCTGCCAGAGCGGCAACGGCGATGATCAACATCTTACGCAATGGGGTCACGGACTTTTCTCCCTCGATACACCCAAGAGCGTAGGGTGGTTGTGGCCGTTCGCCAAGGTCTGGCATCGCCCTTTTGCAGGCTTGAACGGGCAATTTCGCAGAGCCTATTTCTGACCGCCATGAGAATTTTCTATGACAGTCACGCCCTCTTGAGTGTGATCGACTTGTCGCCCCCTACCTAAGCAGCGTAAAGATCGCCGCGAAGGTCTGGCTGTTTGCCGCCAAGACACGGATTTTAGGGAGCGCAGTATGGCGCAGACCAAACTGGACGATCGTCCTTTGACCATTGAAGCCATGGCCGCCCACCTGGCCAAGGGCAGTAAACCGGCCGAGCAATGGCGCGTCGGGGCCGAGCATGAGAAGTTCGCCTTCCGCCTCGGAACCAACACGGCCATCGACTATCTGCCGGATGCTGAGGGGCGCGGTGGCATTCTAGCCCTGATGACGGGCTTGATGCGCTTTGGATGGGCCGGCATCTACGAAGGCGAGACCCTCATTGGCCTGTCGCGCAATGGTGCCAGTGTCAGCCTCGAGCCCGGTGGTCAGTTCGAACTGTCCGGCGCCCCCCTGTCGGACATGCACGAGATCTGCGCCGAGACCGGCCAGCACCTCGAAGAGGTCAAGGAAGTGGCCGACGAGATCGGTGTGGGCTTTCTGGGCCTAGGCTTTACGCCCAACTGGACCCGCGCCGATGTGCCGGTGATGCCCAAGGGCCGCTATAAGATCATGCGCGAATACATGCCCAAGGTTGGCTCGATGGGCTTGGACATGATGTTCCGCACCTGCACGGTGCAGGCCAATCTGGACTTCTCGTCCGAGGCCGACATGGTCGCCAAGTTCCGGATGAGCTTGGCGTTGCAACCCATCGCTACGGCCCTGTTCGCCAATTCGCCCTTCACTGAAGGCAAGCCGAACGGATTCTTGTCGGCGCGTGCCAATGTCTGGACCGATGTCGATGCCGACCGGACTGGAATGCTCGATTTTGTGTTCGAGGACGGCTTTGGCTTTGAGGCCTATGCCAACTATGCCGCCGACGTGCCGATGTATTTCACCAAGGACGGCCATCGCTATATCGATCTGGCGGGCAAGTCCTTCCGCTCATTCATGGCTGGTGATCTGTCCGAGGTGCCTGGACGGCGCGCGACCATGAAGGACTGGGAGGATCATCTGACCACCCTGTTCCCCGAGGTGCGGTTGAAGCAATATCTCGAAATGCGCGGGGCCGATTCTGGACCTTGGAGCCGCATCTGCGCCCTGCAGGCCCTTTGGACCGGCGTCTTCTATGACAGTGCCGCTCTGGCCAGTGCTTGGGACCTCTGTAAGCACTGGACCAGCGAAGATCGCGCGGCCTTGCGCCTCGATGCCGCCCGCACGGGCCTGAAGGGCACCATTGCCGGTCGTCCGATCAAGGATGTCGCCCGCGACTTCATCGCCATCGCCCGAGAAGGCCTCAAACGCCGCGCCCGCTTCCATGCCGGTATGGTCGACGAGACCGGCTATCTTTCGGAACTGGAACAGATCGCCGACAGCGGCCTAACCCCCGCCGACCGCCTGCTGGAGCTCTATCACGGCCCTTGGCAGGGCAATGTGAACCGGGTGTTTGACGACTTCGCCTATTAGGCACGGATAAGAAAACAAGGGCCTCACCCAACCCTCTCCCACAGGGAGAGGGCTAGAACGGTAAAGCCCTTTCCCCCCTTGAGGGGGAGAGGGTTGGGAGAGGGGGGTGTTTATCCACCAACCCTCGCCACGGCGTCCCATGCAAAAAGCAGGAACCCAGCGGGTCTCTACCCGCCGGAGCAGGAGGGTCTGGGTCCCCGCCTTCGCGGGGAAAACGGAAGATAGAAAACAAGGCCCCCTTCGTCGCTTCGCGCCACTTCCCCCAAAGGGGGAAGATCATCAGCGCTTAAATCTTCCCCCTCTGGAGGAAGTACCGGCGAAGCCGGGGTAGGGGGGGTCTACCCTCGCCCTTGTCTAACCGCGCAACCCATGATCATCTGCGGCAAATCGCGGATAGGGGCTGTTTTTCATGAATTTGGTTGAGATCGTCGGGCTCATCATTGTTTTGGTGACCTTCGTGCCGGTGTTCCTCCAACTGAGGGCCCATCCGCGCGGTCTGTTTGTGCTGTTCTTTGCCGAGATGTGGGAGCGGTTCTCCTATTACGGCATGCGCGGTCTGCTGATCTTCTATCTGACCCAGCACTTCCTGTTCGATGACAAGCAGGCTCAGGGCCAATATGCGGCCTATACGTCGTTGGTCTATCTGTTGCCTCTGGTTGGCGGCCTGCTCGCCGACCGGTTCTTGGGCATGCGCAAGGCCATTGCCTTCGGGGCGCTGCTGCTCGTCGCCGGACATGGTGCCATGGCCATCGAGGGGGCACCCGCCACCCAGGTCCTGACCTATCAGGGCGCAAAATATGAATTTGTCGTCCATGGCCGCGCCGATAGCCGCGAGGTCAAGCTCAAGGTGGGCGAAGGCGAATATGCCTTCGGCGCCAATGAGGCTGGCGGCCTGGAATTTAAGGGCCTGCCCGCCAATGCGCCGATCCCGGCTGTGCTGGCCAAGGGCAGCTATGAGCTGTCGGTCGTCAAGGGACCCAAGCTCTATCAGGACATCATGTTCCTTGCCCTGTCGCTGATCATTATGGGCGTTGGCTTCCTGAAGCCCAACATTTCGTCGATCGTTGGCCAGCTCTATCCCGAGAATGATCCGCGTCGGGATGCGGGCTTCACCCTCTACTATTACGGCATCAATCTTGGCGCCTTCGTCGCGGCGATTGTCTGCGGGCGTCTGGGTCAAGAGGTCGGCTGGTGGGCGGGCTTTGGTCTGGCCGGTATTGGTATGGCGGCCGGTTGGGTCGCCTTCATGTTGGGTAAGCCCCTGCTGGAGGGCAAGGGCGAGCCGCCTAATCCCGAAGCCTTGGCCAAGCCCATCTTTGGCCCGCTGAACCGCGAATGGCTGATCTATATTTTGGGCGTGGCTGGGGTCGGTATCATCTGGGTTCTGGTGCAACAGAACGCCTATGTTGGGGCCATGCTTGGCGTCGGCTCGGTCTGTGTGCTGAGCTATCTGGCCTGGTTTATGGCGACCAAATGCACCGCCGTTGAACGTAGCCGGATGATCTTGGCCCTGGTGCTCATCGCCGCCTCGGTGATCTTCTTTGTCCTGTTCGAGCAGGCTGGATCGTCCCTGAACCAGTTTGCAGACCGCAACACCCAACTGACCCTGCCGGGCGGTAGTTCCATGACGGCGGCGCAGGCCCAGTCCTTCAATTCGGGCTTCATCCTGCTGTTCGCGCCGGTCTTTGCGGCCCTGTGGTCCTTCTTGGGTCGGCGCAATCTGGATCCGTCGGCACCGATGAAGTTCTCGCTGGCCCTGATGCAGGTCGGGATCGGCTTTTTGATCCTTGTGGCAGGGGTCAAGTTTGCGGATGGGGCCTATAAGGTGCCGCTGATCTTCTTGGCGCTGGCCTATATGCTGCACACAACCGGTGAACTGTTCCTCAGCCCGGTTGGCCTGTCCCAGATGACCAAGCTTTCGGCCCCTGCGGTGGTCTCGACCATCATGGCGGTCTGGTTCTTGGCCAGTTCTTGGGCGCAATATCTGGGCGGTATGGTCGCCAACCTGACCGCCACCGAGACCGTGGCCGGACAGGTGCTCGATCCAAAGGGGGCGCTAATGACCTATGCCAGCGTGTTTCAGACCATCGGTCTGTGGGCCGTCGGCCTTGGGGTCCTTATGGCCATCGCCAGTCCTTGGCTCAAGAAGCTAGCCCACGGGGTGAAGTAGGGGGCAACAGCCCCCTAAAACCCTCTGGGGCTATCTAGAGGCTCGTCCCGCCCACGGTCAGGCCCTTGATCTTCAAGGAGGGCTGGCCGACGCCGACGGGCAGGCTTTGTCCAGCCTTGCCGCAGACCCCGACGCCATTGTCGAAGTCGAAATCATCACCGATCATTTCCACGCGGGTGAGGGCGCTGGGACCATCGCCGATCAGGGTTGCGCCCTTGACCGGAGCCGTGATCTTGCCGTCCTCGACCAGGTAGGCCTCGGTGCACTGGAACACGAACTTGCCGTTGGTGATGTCGACCTGACCGCCACCGAAGTTGGCGCAGAACAGGCCGCGCTTCATCGAGGCAATCATCTCAGCTTGCGAACTGGTGCCGTTCATCATGCCGGTATTGGTCATGCGAGGCAGGGGCATGTGGGCATAGGATTGGCGCCGACCATTGCCGGTGGCGCTGAGGCCCATCAGGCGCGCGCTCATCCGGTCATGCATATAGCCAACCAATATGCCGTCCTCGATCAGAACCGTGCGCTCGGTCGGCGTGCCCTCATCGTCAATGGTCAGGGAGCCGCGACGACCGGCGAGGGAGCCATCGTCAAAGACGGTCACACCCTTGGCCGCCACACGCTCGCCAATACGGCCAGAGAAGGCAGAGATGCCCTTGCGGTTAAAGTCGCCCTCCAGCCCGTGGCCGACGGCCTCGTGCAGCAGCACCCCGTTCCAGCCGGGGCCGAGCACCACGTCCATTTCGCCTGCGGGGGCGGCGATGGCATCGAGATTGACCAGAGCTTGGCGCAGGGCCTCATCGACCTGGCCCTGCCATTTATCAGGGCTGATCCAGGCCTCATAGCTGGCGCGGCCACCGGCACCGGAGGAGCCGGTTTCGCGGCGACCATCACGTTCGACCGTGACCTGAACATTGACCCGCACCAATGGCCGAACATCGCGCAGCATCATGCCGTCGGCGCGCAGGATCTCGACCGTGCGCCGCTCGCCAGCGATTGAGGCCATGACCTGAACCACGCGAGGGTCACGGGCGCGTGCAAAGGCGTCGATCTCTTGCAGCAGTTCCGTCTTGGCACTGAAGCTCGGCTGGGCCAGAGGATCGGCGTCCGAATAGAGCTTGGCGTTGGTTCGGCGCGGGGCAAGATCGGCGGTGCCACTATAGCCACGCCGGGCGAGGGCCGCAGACTGTCCGGCCCGTCCGATGGCGGCTTCGGTTATTTCACTGGCATGGGCATAGCCCGCCGTCTCTCCGGCCACGACTCGCAGGCCGAACCCTTCACCAGAATCATAGGCGGCGGATTTCAAGCGCCCGTCATCAAAGACAAATGATTCGCTTTCCGACCGCTCCATATAGAGTTCGCCATCGTCCGCGCCGCTCAAGGCCTCGGCCAAGATCGCCCTGGCACGCTCGGGATTGACGTTATTGGCTTCTAAAAGGGGCATGGCGGTCGTGGGCGAGGTCATGAACTGAGGTCCGATCGTCAAAAGTGCTGCTTTTAACATAGGGATATAGTGCCAAAGTTGAAACCATCTCTGGTCTAATCGCTCATCCCTTGGCAAGACAGGCTTCAACGCGTATGCACGCGCCAGTAAATTGGGAAATGGGGCTGGCTCGGTTCCGAGGTGCGACAATTAGGCCCTAGATTTGGGCTCGCCGCCGAGGGCCACCGGGGTATGTCACACGGTGAAGAACCTGCTACAGGTGGGTTTTTACCGGTTAGGGCTGGGCCGTAGAGAATATGAGGGCTTCGGGAATGAATATGCGCAAGCTAGCGGCGGGCCTCGCCGGGATGATTGTCGGGGTCGGGTTCAGTGCCCAAGCCTTGGCGGCTGAACTTTTGGGTCAGCCCACGCCAGACTATATTGGCCTGCAACAGGCTGCCTCGCCGCTGAAACATTCAGCGATCTTTTTCCACAATGCGATCTTGATGCCGATCATCACGGCGATCTCGGTTTTCGTGGCGATCTTGCTCGGCATTATCGTGGTGCGCTTCA
>CANFKD010000037.1 GCA_947447115.1 Caulobacteraceae bacterium | reverse complement strand
CAGGCCGTGCAGGCGCACATCGCTCTCGACATGGATCCATGGGCCGAGCTTGACCGAGCGGGCCAGCACATAGTTGGCGCGGCGCAGCATATAGCCGGGGCTGACCAGATTGCCGCCGTCAAACAGGGCCGGGTCCTCGCGGGTATTTTGCAGGTTCGACAGGCCGACATCGGCAAAGAAAATCTCTTTCAAGGTGCCCAAGACCTTGCCCACCGGCAGACTCTCCATGCTGGCCTCGGGACGATCTTCCGGGCGCGGCACCTCGGCCTCGGGCAGGACAGCGGGCAGGGGGCTGTCATCCCTGCGCCAAGCCGTGCCGCTGGCACAGTCAAGGCCGCGCGCCTGTACGGCGATGGACAGGGTCTCGCCCGGCTGGTCTTCGGCTGTGACGGTGGTCTCATCGCCATCATAGACCGGCTTGCCAAACCGCGCCTTGATCCGGCCTTGGCTCAGCCAATCAAGCCCCCACTGGGCGCGCGGCGCATGGGCCATATAGGCAAAGACATCGACACCGGGAACCAGACCGCCGGTAAAGCCAAATTTCCCGGCCACATCATCGGCATGGATGCGGTTCTCGCTGGCGGTGGCGGTATTGTAGGCAATGAGGGTGCGTGATTGGGTCATGGTCAAAGCCTATCAGACGCCAAGCTAGGCCGTCTAATCCAAACCGCCGGCGACCTCCGCCCCGAAAATTGCCAAGATCAATCTGTGGGTCTAGGCTCAGGCCCTTAGGGTAGGGAACAGGCCAAAATGGCGACCAAAACAGACGTAAAGATCTCCACGCGCGTGTGGGCAGCGATCGGTGGTGGGCTCATCGTCCTTGTCGGTCTGGTTTTGCTGGTTGGCGGTGGCCGATTGGTGCAGCTCGGCGGCTCGGCCTATTACCTGCTCGCAGGGGCTGGTGTGACGGCAGCGGGGATCTTGCTGGTTCGGCGCAGGCCTCTGGCCGGTCTGGTCTATGCAGCGGTTCTCGCCGTCACCTTGGCTTGGGCCCTCTGGGAAAGCGGACTGGTCTTTTGGCCTCTGGTGCCCCGGCTGGTCGCGCCCGCCGTTTTGGGTCTCTTCTTGCTGCTGGTCCTGCCCACAGCCCCTCGAGGCGCAGACCGTGACCGGGCCGGACGGGCGACGGCGCTGATGTCGGCGGCCTGTCTGCTGGTTATGGCCCTCGCCATTCCGGGTACCTTTAGCCAAGGCCAAGCCACCACCCCGGCCAAGATTGCCGAGGGCGCACCACCGGCTGAGGCGGCCTCTGACTGGCGCTATTATGGCCGCGATCCGGGCGGCGCGCGCTATGTGCCCGTCGATCAGATCAATCGCGAGACGGTCTCCGGTCTAAAGGTCGCCTGGACCTTCCAAACCGGCGAGGCCCCCAATCGCGGCTCAGAAGATCAAAACACGCCGATGCAGATTGGCGACAAGGTCTATCTCTGCACCCCCACCAACATTGTCATCGCGCTCGATGCCGACAGCGGCAAGGAGATCTGGCGTCACGATCCCAAGGTCAAGCCGGGCTTCTGGAACCGTTGCCGCGGTGTGGGCTACTGGGATGGCGGCCAGCCTAGGGTCGCCCTAGCCAAGTCGTCGGACGCCGTATCGACCGCAAAGATGGCACAGCCCGCGACGGGCCTGTGCGCACGGCGCATTCTCAGCTCAACCATCAATGCAGAATTGATCGCGCTAGACGCCGATACGGGCGCGCTTTGCCCCGGATTTGGCAAGGGCGGCAAGGTGGACCTCTCGACCGGTATCGGACCGATCAAAAAGGGCTTCTATTTCCAGACCTCAATGCCGACCGTGATTGGCAACCGGGTGGTTCTCGGCGGCTGGGTCGCGGACAATCAAGAACTGTCCGAGCCTTCTGGCGTCGTGCGGGCCTTTGATGCGGTGACGGGCGAGCTCGCCTGGGCCTGGGATCTGGGCAATCCGGCGATCAGCAAGCTGCCACCGGCGGGCCAGACCTATACGCGCGGCACGCCCAATGTCTGGTCGACCCCGGCCTTTGATCCCGAGCTTGGCCTGATCTATCTGCCGACCGGTAATGCGACGCCCGACTATTGGGGATCGCATCGCTCGCGGCTCAGCGAGCTCTATTCCTCCTCGGTGGTGGCGCTCGATGCGGTGACCGGCAAGGTGCGCTGGACTTTCCAGACCGTGCACCATGATGTCTGGGACTATGATGTGCCGTCTCAGCCCATGTTGATCGACTTCCCCGTCGCGGGCGGCAGCGCCCCGGCCCTGGTGCAGATGACCAAGCGCGGCCAGATCTTTGTCCTTGACCGGCGCGATGGAAAGCCTCTGTCCAAGGTGGCCGAGGTCGCTGTTCCTGGCGGGCCCCAGCCGGGTGAGTGGCTCTCGCCCACCCAGCCCTATTCGGTCGATATGCCGACCGTTGGCGCGGGGCGCATAACCGAAAAGATGATGTGGGGCGCGACCCCGCTCGACCAGCTCTATTGCCGGATCAGCTTTAAGAGCGTGCGCTATGATGGCGACTTCACACCGCCCGGCGGCGAAAAGGCCTCGCTGCAGTCTCCGGGCAATGGCGGCGGCATGAACTGGGGGTCTGGCGCCTATGATCCGCGCCGGGGTCTGTTGCTGATGACTGATGTGCGCATCCCTCAGACCGTTAGTCTCGTGCCCTCGAACGAGCCCAATATCCAGCTTAGCCGCGCCAAGGATCGTCCCGAGGCCAGCCTTAAGGGCGTGGCCTATAAGGCCAAAAACACCTGGATGGTCAGCCCCCTGTTCACGCCCTGTCTGCAACCGGCTCAGAGCATGATGACCGCCATCGATATCAAGAGCCGCAAGATCGTCTGGCAGGTTCCCGTCGGCACCGCCGAGACGGCTGGACCCCTAGGCCTAGCGTCTCACATCCCTCTGCCGATTGGCACCATGGGGCTGGGCGGGGTGATCACCACGGCGGGCGGCGTGACCTTCCATGCCGCGACCATGGACTCCTATCTTCGGGCCTATGACAATGAGACCGGCAAGGTCCTGTGGGCGGGTCGCTTGCCCGTCGGTGTCGGCGGCACGCCCTCCAGCTATGTCTCGCCCAAGACCGGCAAGCAATATGTCGTGGTCTCGGCCGGGGGCGCGCGGATGACCAAGACCAAGGGCGACTATGTGATCGCCTATTCATTACCGAAGTAACTTGAGCCTTAGCGGGCTGGGCCGGGGGGCCTAACGGACGACAGGGAGTAAATCATGTTTATCAGACTCATTGCTGTGATGGCCTTGGTGGCCTCTGCCGCTCAGGCCCAAACGTCACAGGGCGGCGGTGACGGAGGCCCTGTCTCTCAGATTACGGTCACTGGCGCGCGCAAGGGCGAAAAGCTACCGCCGCCTGCGGCGACCATCGATATGCAAACCGATGACAGTGCCATCGGCCAATTTGTCTCGGTCTTTCCTGATGGGGCCTTTCAAGCCAAGGTCAGCGGTCAGGTGACGTTGAACTGCGATGTCGACATCTATGGGCTGGCCGAATGGTGCGAGGTTCTGTCTGAGACCCCCGAGGGCAAGAATTTTGGCCGCGCGGCCATGACCCTGCGCCCGACCTTCAAGATTACCCCGGTCATGGGTCCCAAGGGTCCGATCCGCTCGATGATGCGCATTGCCATCAATTTCAAGGCACCCAACCCCCAGTTTGATTCCATGCCCTCGTCAGGATCGGCCATGCCCGGAGAGTGCGGCATGGGCGGAAAGCCCTGTCCGACCAGTTGGATCAAGAACAACCCCTTGCCCCGGCGCCTGATCACCATGCTGGACCACCCGGTCTGGGCTCAGGCCCCCAGCACGGCGGACTGGAACCAGACCTATCCTGCCGAGGCGGGTAATGCGGAGGGCTATGCGGTCGCCCACTGCCAGGTGGTCAAGTTTGGCGGCCTGTCGCGCTGTCAGATCACCAAGGAAACCCCCACCAAGCTTGGTTTTGGCAATGCCGCCCTCTTGCTGACCCGAAAGTTCCAGCTCACGCCAGAGCTGGCCAAGCCCCGCCGCGGTGAGGATGTGTGGGTCGATGTGCCAATCCGTTTTGCGCCTCCAAATCGCGGCGAAGAGCGCATGATCGACTCGCCCAAATGGACCTATGGCTTTGATACCGAGCGAGTGCCCAAGGTCTTTCCACCTGAAGCGGTGGCCCAAGGGGTCTCCACAGGCCGAGGCGTCGTCCTTTGCCGCGTCACCGTCGGCGGTAGTCTGACCAACTGTCAGCCGCAGGCGGCAGAACCTGAGGGCCTAGGCTTTTCAGAGGCGGCCGCCCTCTTGGCCTCGACCATGAAGATGAACCCCTGGTCCTCCGACGGCGCGCCGGTCGACGGCGCCTCGGTACAGATCGCCATCCGTCTTGGACTGAAAAAGTCCCAGAACTAGGGGGGCTGCGCCTAAACCAGTTGCCGCGCAATGCCGCGCAGGAAGGCGATGGTCTCGTCCTCCCGATTGGTTGCCTCATCCATGGTCGTGCCATAGGCGCGGTTGGCTGATTGTTTGACAATGACTACCCCGCGCGAGGGGTCGACATAGACAAACTGGTTATAGATGCCGATGGCCGAGAACTCGCCATCGGTGCCGTCCGGTAGCCACCATTGATAGCCATAGCCAAAGGGCAGAGTGTGGTCGCTGAGGATCGGACAGCCGGGCAAGAGGTGCGGCGCGTCCCATCGGACCGAGGCCTTGACCCAATCGGCCGGGACGACCTGCTGACCGTTCCATTTGCCGCCCAAGCGATAGAGTTCGCCAAGCTTGGCGTAGTCGCGGGCCGTGAGGTTTAGACCCGCATAGGCCATTTCCATGCCAGTATTGTCGATCAGCCAATAGCCCGGATCGACCATGCCGAGGGGCTCAAACAGCTTGTCTTGCATATAGTCGGTTATCGAGCGCCCCGTGGCCTTGACGAGCAGGTGGCCTAGCGCCTGGGTATCACCGGAATTGTAGCGGCAGACCGTCCCCGGCTCAGTCTCACGCACCATCCCAGCGATGAAGTCATCATGGCTAATTGCCCCGACCATTGCCGCCGCTAGGCGGTGCACATCTGAGTTTGGGTCGGCATAGTCCTCGTTCCAGCGGGCTCCGGATGACATCTGCAAGACGTTCCGGATCGCCACCCCGTCATAGGCCGAGCCCGGATCAACCCGGATATAGGCGCTGATGGGGTCCTCGATCGATGCGATATGGCCCTCGGAGACGGCGATACCGACCAGAGCCGAGATGAAACTCTTAGCCACCGACATCGAGATCCAAGGCACGGCGGGCCCGCCGCTGAGCGCATAGCGCTCGATCCGCACAAGACCGTCCTTGAGCACCAAAAGGCCCGCCGTATCGGTCTCGGTAAAGAAGGTCTCTGAAGACCGGGTCTGGCCCTCATAGTCATAGGTGGCAGGAAAGATGGCGGCCTGTCCTTGTGGCCAACTGAAGGTCTTCTGGGCCGGAGCCAGCCGAGCCGTTGGCACATGGTCCTTCAGCCGCGCAAAATTATCGTGCTGCGGCTCCCCGCTGAAGAGGTTGAAGTCGGTCAGAGATCCTGAGGGTGGGTTGGTCATGAGAGGGTCGGTTCCTTTAGGGCTCTTGAGGTGCTCGCCCCATTTGCGATCAGTTGAGCCCCTATCTTGCGAACCCTTTGGGGGTTGTGGGGCTTGACGCCGAGATGGCTGAAGAAAGCTGCGCCAAAGGCTAGCGACACGGTCGAATAGGCGGTGTCGAAACAGTCCGGCCCATCCTGCTGCCTCTGACCCTTGCCGAGGGATGCGGCGACCTCGAAGACAAGCCGGTGATAGATCGCCGCCAGTCGTTCGCGCAGGGCTAGGTCCCGCAGCGACAGGTGCCAGAGCTCCATGATGGTGATGTTGGTCACCTCATCGGCGAACACCTCATCAAACAGGAGCCTCACAACCGAGGCAGGCTGACCCTCGACCATCCGTCGCAGAGACAGGTCGATCTTGGCCTCGCCGCGTTCCAGCAATCGCTCGATCAGGCAAGTGATCATCGCCTCGCGATTGCCAATGAAATAGCGCACCAAAGAGCGCGGCTGTGCGGCCTCAGCGGCAACATCCTCAAGGGTGGTCTCTGCCAAGCCCTTGCGCAGGATACAGCGCTCAAAGGCCTGTAAAATGGCTTCGCGTCGTTCTTCGGAGACCTTGGGACGCGCCATATGCAGAGCCCTACACCAATATTGTCAGAAATGACAATTTACGCCCCGCTGACCCCTTGTCAATCTTGACGCGGTGGGGTTGGCGTGCGACCGATTGAGGCGGGGGCATCCATGGACCTATCGGATTTTGAGCCATGGTTGACGCGTTGGCATCTTGAAGTCGATGGCGTGCCCTTTGCTAGCAGATGGAGCCGATTGTTGCCCGTTCGGCGCGAGGGTCAGTCCATGATGCTCAAGGCCCATATGGCCGAGCAGGAGGTGCAGGGCTCGGCCTTCCTTGCGGCCTATGGAGGCCAAGGCGCGGTTCGGGTCTTTGAGCGATCAGCGGACGCGGTCTTGATGGAGCGTGCGACGGGACCCCGGCACCTTATCGATATCGTGCTTGAGGCCGATGAACCCGCTGCCCTCCAGGTTCTCTGCGACCAGTTAGCGGTTCTTCACGCTTCAGTCGGACCCTTTGATCCCGCGCCGATCTCTATGGACCTTTGGTTCAGCGCCTTGCCGCTCACAGCAGAGCGACTGGGCAGCATCTATGCCGAGGCCGCCGATCTGCTGTCGCGGCTTCTGGCGAGCGCGGACAGGACCGTTCCGCTGCATGGCGATCTGCATCACGGCAACCTGCTCGATGGCGGCGCGCGCGGTTGACTGGCGATCGATCCCAAGGGCCTGATGGGCGATCCAACCTACGACTATGCGATTATGCTCTGTCTTAATCCCGACGCGCCCGCGGAGGGTCCCGCAAAGGCTGTCGATGTGGCCCGCAGGGTCCCGGTGGTCGCGGCGATGGCAGGTCTGTCAGCGTCCCGTCTTCTGGCCTGGACAACCTGTCTTTGCGCGCTCTATTCTGCCTGGTTCGAAGGCCATGAAGGGGTTGAGCCATGGGTCGAACTGACCTCTGACCTGCTGCGCGACTTTGCCGATCAGATGGGGATCACCTGAACGGGCTGCGCCTCAGGCCGAATAGGCAGGCGGCGGGGTAAAGCCAAAGCCCATGGCCTCGAGCCTCTGGGCCAGGCCGATAGTGCGAAGGTCGCTATAGGCGGGACCAATGATCTGTAGCCCAACCGGCAGCCCATCGGTGGCCAACCCTGCCGGGAAGACGGTGGCGGGCAGATAGGCGACACCGGCCAGTCCGGCCCAGAAGGTCTGGTTGAAATAGGGCAAGGCCTTTCCGTCAATATCAACCATGCGCGACCCCTCGCGGCCATGGTCGTGCGGGAAGGCGGTTACCGGCATGACGGGGGTGATCAGGAAATCCACCTCGCCAAAATAGCGATGCCACGCCCAGCGGATCCTGTTGCGGGCCTCATTGAGCCGCGACCAGTCGCGCAGGCTCAGGGTCTGCCAGCGCAGTTGTTTCGCCAGCGGGCTTTGATCGTCCGGCGATAGGGTGGCGAGCCGGGTCTGGGCCCGCTTGACATCCTCATCCGAGGCCCGCGCTGACATGGCCGAGGATAGGAGGTCATTAAAGGTCTCGTAACTGTGGGCCGCTGAGAAGTCCGGGCGTGAGTGCTCATCAATCTTGGCCCCGGCCCGGCCTAGGGCATCGGCAACCGCCTGCAGCCTTGCCCCCACCGCCGCCGAGGTTGGGCAGATCGGGTCGGAGGCCCAAATGCCGATCGTCAGGTCCGATAGGGGGCCGTCCAAGCCGGGCAGTTGGTCGCTAAAGCCGCGCCAATCGGCATCATCGTCCCCCGCCACCAACATCATGGCCAGTTCCAGATCGTCGGCGGACCGGGCCAGCGGTCCGACCACAGAGATATCGGAGGGCGACACGCTGTCATCCAGCGAATGGCCCCGAGGCGGTACCAGATTCCACGTGCCCTTATGGCCAAAGACGCCGCAAAAATGGGCCGGATTGCGGATCGAGCCGCCAATATCGCTGCCCATCTCAAGGCTGGTGAGGCCTGCTGCCAAGGCTGCGGCCGATCCGCCTGACGAGCCGCCGGGCGTCCGGGTCAGGTCCCACGGATTGTTGGTGGTGCCGTAAATGTCGTTATAGCTCTGAAAATCCGCCAGCCGGATCGGCACATTGGTCTTGCCGAAGATATTGGCTCCCGCTGCCTGCAGGCGCGAAATGGCCACCGCCGTGCGCTGGGTGACATTGTCCTTCATGGCCGGAATGCCATAGGTGGTTGGCGATCCGGGCAGTTGATAGCTCTCCTTGATGGTCATCGGCACGCCATGGAGGGGGCCAAGCTCATCCCCCGCCGCCCGCGCCGCGTCCGCCGCATCGGCTCTGGCCCGCGCGCCCTCTCGGTCCTGATAGATCACCGCATTGAGCGGGCCATTATGCTGGTCAACCCGATCGAGGAAATGTTCCAACGCCGCGCGCGCGGTGGTCTCACCGCTGCGAATGGCGGCGGCAATGGCGGTGGCAGAGCGAAAATGGAGTGGGGTCATGGGGCTTACCCTCTTGCTTGGCGGTCCCGACGGGGACGTGATGGTGAAAGCCTATTATGCCTCTGGTCGGGACGCTAGGCGCCAGATCCAAGGCGGTGCCGATTGCCAGCCGACGCCTGCAGCGCTAGCCTAAAGATCAAGCGAGTAGGAGGTGGCCATGAACCGATTTTGGACCCTGTCGGGCAAGCCGGTGGGCGCTTGGCCTGACGCTGAAACCTTTGTGCTGCAAGAGGCCCCGATCCCCTCGCCCGGCCCCGGTCAGGCCCTGACCCGCACGCTCTACATCTCTCTGGATCCCTATCAGTGGGGCTATAAGCGGCGTGGTGTCGACCGTCCCGGTATCGCCTGCCACGCCCGCACCGTCTCGCAGGTGATCGAGAGCCGGATGGAGGGGTTTGCAGCGGGCGATCTGGTCTTCAACACCAATGGCTGGGCCGACTATGGCCTGATGGGCGATGGCGTCCCGCGTCCCGGCTATATGGTGCCGCGCAGGCTTGATCCTGCGCGGGGCCGTATTTCTCAGGCGGTCGGTGTGCTGGGCGTGCTGGGCCTGACCGCCTATGCGGGCCTGATCCTGATGGCCGCGCCAAGGGCCGGTGAAACGGTGGTGATTTCCGCGGCCTCCGGCGGCGTCGGTCAGATCGCTGGCCAGTTGGCCAAGCTGCGCGGCGCGCGCGTGGTCGGCATTGCGGGCAAGGCGGCCAAGTGCCGCTTTGTCACCGAAGAGCTAGGATTTGATGCCTGTGTCTCTCACCTTAGCCCCACCCTTGCCGATGATTTGGCCAAGGCCTGCCCGAGCGGGATCGATGTCTATTTCGAAAATGTTGGCGGCGGCGTCTTTGACGCGGTCCTGCCCCTGTTCAATCGAGGCGCACGCATGACCATCTGCGGCCTGATCGCCCACTATGGCGATGAGGACAATAGCGATGCCAGGGCCGCCCTGATGGCGCGCGGCGACGCGATCTTTAAGGCCAGAGGCGTCAAGGTTTGGGACCTGTTTGTCGGAGACTTCGTCGCAGACCACCACGACCAGTTCCTAGATGAGGTCGCCCCCCTGGTCGCGTCGGGCCAGCTCAAATATCGCGAAGATATTCGCCAAGGCCTCGAGACCGTCCCCAGCGCCTTTGCCGAAATGCTCAGGGGCGACAATTTCGGCAAGATGCTGGTTCAAATCGCGCCGGACCCGACCATGTCCTGAAGATTGTGTCCGGGCTATTGTGTTGCGCCCTGATCCTGTTCATGTGGCTTAAGGTCGGACGGGGGGCGGGCTGACCGGGAGACAGAGATGAGCGCTGGCTCAACCGTTGACCTGCTGGACGAATGGGTTCGAATTCCCCTCGCAGACGGCCGCTTTCTGGCCGCACGGCTCTTGCGGCCCGCGGGCGGCGGCAAGGTTCCAGCCATATTGGACATTGCGCCCTATCGCGCCTTCGACCTCTTCCGGCCTCTTGGGGACCGGCTGCTGCGCTGGTGGGCCCAGCAGGGCTATGGCGTTTTGGCGATCGACACCTCGGGCGCGGGTGGTGCAAGCGGCCTGATGCGGGACGAGTACCTGCCGCAGGAAATTGATGATGCAGTGGCCGCCGTCGCTTGGACGGCCGCGCAATCTTGGTGCGATGGCAGCGTCGGCTTGAGCGGGCTGTCCTGGGCCGCCTTTACGGCGCTGCGGGCGGCTGGACGTGCGCCGCCAGCCCTGAAGGCTATGGTCCTGGGCGGCGTGTCCGAGGATGGATGGACGACAGACGTTCAGAACCTCGGGCGCGCGACCTATACCGCGCGCGTGGATTGGGCCGGCGTCATGTTGATGTTCAACGCCTTGCCTCCAGATCCCAAGCAGTACGGCGAGGGCTGGCGTGAGGCTTGGCTGGATCGGCTCAAGGCCAACAGGCCGTGGATCATTCCTTGGCTGTCCCATCCCGAGCGGGACAGCTATTGGCAGGCCAAGGCCGCACCGATCTCGGGAACGGTCCCGCTGCTGCTCTATTCCGGTTGGGCTGACAAGTACGCGACGTCCGTCCTTCGCATCGCCGCCTCTTGGAAGGGCCCGGTTCGCACCCTCATTGGACCTTGGGAACATGCCGTCCCGGACGTGGCGGCGCGCGGTCCTCAGATCGGATTTCTTCAAGAAGCGCTGAGATGGTGGGATCGGTGGCTCAAGGGCCGAGACACCGGGGCCATGAACGATCCTCCGCTTCGCCTTTGGGTGGGCGAGCCAGACCGCACGGGCGCGCTGGACCAAGGGCGCTGGCGGGCGATGTCCTGGCCCATGGAAGGCGGCTCGTCATTGGCGCTTGGCTTCGGAACAGGGCAGATCGTGCTGCCGCCGAATCCCGCGCCGCCCCAACAGCTCGACGCGGATCTCTATGAGGATGTCCCCGGTGCTTGGACGACGAGGGGCGCCATGAAGGGGCCTATTGCATCGACCGATATGGATATTGTTGCCGCCCCGGTGCTGTCCTGTCGGCTGCGATCCAACCGCGCGGGGGGTCTGCTGGTCGCCCGTCTGCTGGACATCGCCCCGGATGGCCAAGCCGTCCGGATGACGACGGCGGCGCTCAACCTTGCCTTCCACAACGGCTCGGGTCGAAGCGCGCCGCCTGCCCCGGGCGAATGGATAGAGGTCGCCCTACCGTTCCAAGCGACGGCTTGGCGACTGAAAGCCGGTCATCGCCTGGGATTGAGCCTGTCTGCCGACGGCTGGCCGACCCTATGGCCAGACCGGACGGGAGCCACCCTGACGTTGGACAGGGCTAGCCTGATCCTCAGCATTCCTCTGGCAAGCCATGCGCCATCCCCGCAAGTGGCCTTTGCCCAACCGGTGACGGCGTCGGGTTCGGGTCTTGGCCCGGCCCGATGGTTGAACCCGGCAAATGAACCCCTGCTGGCAAGTGGCCTGACGGGCACGCTCGCCTATGCCCCACCCGCGGGCGCCTATCATCTGGATGCCACGGGGACAGACTATTATCGCGCAGCCCGCTTCGAACTGGGGCTCTACGACGGCGGACGACAGGCCGTTGCCGCCAAGATGTTTCGGGTCGCGTTTGAGCGGCCTGACTGGTCGGTGCGGATTGCCACGCGCCTTGTCGTCCGCTCGACACCGGCGGCCTTCCGAATTGACTGGACCGTACAGGCGCTCGAAAACGGCAAGACCATTTACGATCACAGCGACGCTACGATCGTGCCTCGAAGCGCGGTTTAGGCCCAAGGGTCCGCCCTTGTCATCCTGTGGCGCGGGCCCACTCAACCCGACCGGCGGCTTGGCCTTTCATTTACAAGTCGGCCAAGCCAACGTTAGATGGGCGCCAAGTTGACGCCGGGGGGCAAGATGTCTGAGGAAAATCGGGTTGGGTCAGTATCGCCCGCCGCTAGCAACGAGCTCAGCCGGAGCCTGAAATCTCGCCACGTCTCGATGATTACCTTTGGCGGTATCATTGGCGCGGGACTGTTTGTCGGATCATCCACCGCCGTCAGCACCATCGGCCCTGCCGCCGTGATCAGCTACGCCTTGGCGGGATTTCTGGTCTTGCTGGTCATGAGGATGATCGCTGAGATGGCCATGGCCTCGTCTGGCGTTCAGACCTTTCCAGACTTTGCCCGGGTCGGGATCGGCGATTGGGCAGGCTATCTGGTCGGTTGGCTCTATTGGTATTTCTGGGTTGTGGTCATTGCCGTTGAGGCCATTGCCGGGGCCAAGATCATCCACGGCTGGTTTCCCCAGTTCGAAATTTGGCAGATCGGCGTCAGCCTGATGGCCATCTTGACAGCGGTCAATCTGATGTCCGCCAAGTCCTATGGCGAATTTGAATTTTGGTTCGCATCGACCAAAGTGGTCGCGGTGATCGTCTTCATCCTTGTGGCGGCCGCCTATGCGATGGGCATTACCTCGCCCTCAGGCCCGACCTTTGCCAATCTGACGGCCCATGGCGGCTTTGCGCCTGCTGGTATAGCCGTGATTTTCTCGGGGATCGCGACGACCATCTTCGCGCTGTGCGGTGCCGAGATCGCCACCTTGGCGGCGGCGGAGTCCGAGGCCGGGGCCAAGACCATTGCGGGCATGACCCTGTCTGTATCGGTTCGGATCCTCGTCTTTTTCGTCCTCTCTATTTTGATGATTGTTTCGGTGGTGCCTTGGAATGAGATTGAAGTGGGCGCCTCACCCTTTGCCCATGCGTGGCGCCAGATGGGCTATCCGGCCGCCGACCTGATCATGAATGGCATTGTTCTGGTGGCGGTTCTGTCTTGCCTCAACTCGGGCATCTACATCACCTCGCGGGCCATGTTTGGCTTGGCGAAAAATGGTGATGCACCGCAGGCCTGCGTGACCTTGAGCCGCTCAAAGGTCCCGGCTCGGGCCATTCTCATCGCCAGCCTCTTTAGCTATGGCGCCCTGGCCGCCGCCGTCATTTCTCCGGATCGGGTGTTCAACTTCTTGGTCACCTCGTCGGGCGCGATCATGCTGTTCATCTATATTCTGATTGCGGTGGCCCAACTGCGTCTGCGTAAGAAGCTCGAGGCTGAAGATCCGTCCAAGCTGCAGATCAAGATGTGGCTCTATCCCTATGGCACCTGGGCGGCCATCGCGGGCATGGTCGCGGTTCTGGTCATGATGGGTGTCTCTGAAAACCATCGTATGGAGCTATGGGCCAGCATGAACGTCGCGGCGGTCCTTTGGGTCACCTACCTGATCAAGTCCCGCTTGCGGCCCAGATGAGGCTGTCTGCCCATCGCCCCACCCATCGAAATGAGAATTTTCCTATCGTAACATTCTTTTCAATCGCGGCGAGACCGCGCCCCATTGCATAAGATGTCCCATCACTGACACCGGAGCCTTTCTATGACCCGTGAGAATGATCCCCTAGCCGCCCTTTGGATGCCCTTTACGGCCAACCGCGCCTATAAGGCCACGCCTCGCCAACTGGTCGCGGCCAAGGACATGCACTATACGGCAGATGATGGTCGGCAGGTTCTGGATGGCACCGCTGGGCTTTGGGCTGTCAATGCGGGCCACTGTCGCCCAACCATTGTAGAGGCCATTCAAAAGACAGCCGCTGAGCTGGATTTTGCACCCGGGTTTCAGCTGGGCCATCCCGCCTCATTCGAACTGGCGTCGCGTGTCGCAGCGATCATGCCTAAGGGGCTGGACCGGATTTTCTTCACCAATTCAGGCTCTGAATCGGTCGATACGGCCCTGAAGATCGCGCTGGCCTATCAAAGGTCACGCGGTGAGGGCACGAGAACCCGCTTCATCGGCCGCGAGCGTGGCTATAATGGCGTCGGCTTTGGCGGCATTTCTGTGGGCGGTATTGTCAATAACCGACGCCAGTTCGGGACCTTGCTCAATGGGGTCGACCATCTGCCCCACACCCATAGTCTTCAGCACAATGGCTTTACCAAGGGTCGCCCACAGTGGGGCGGCCATCTGGCCGATACGCTGGAATCGATTGTCGCCCTGCATGGGGCAGAGACCATCGCTGCGGTGATCGTAGAGCCCATGGCCGGATCAACCGGCGTTCTGGTGCCGCCGGTCGGCTATCTGGAGCGGCTGCGCGAGATCACGACCAAGCATGGCATTGTGCTGATCTTTGACGAGGTCATCACCGCCTTTGGCCGCGTCGGTGGCGTCACAGCCGCTGAAACACTCGGCGTTATTCCCGACATCATCACCATGGCCAAGGGCCTGACCAATGCCGCCGTGCCCATGGGCGCGGTGGCGGTCAGCCGTCACATTCATGATGGTGTGGTCGAGGGCGCTGCCGATGGGATCGAGCTCTTCCACGGCTATACCTATTCTGGCCATCCCTTGGCAGCGGCGGCGGGCATTGCCGCGCTCGATCTCTACGAGGCCGAGGGTATTTTTGAGCACGCCACCTCGCTTCACGGCTATTGGGAAGAGGCGGTGCACAGCCTGAAGGGCAAGCGCCATATTATTGACGTGCGCAATATGGGCATTGTGGCGGGCATCGAGCTTGAGCCGCGCCCGGGCGCTCCGACCAAGCGGGCTATGGAACTGTTCCATAAGTGTTTTGACAATGGACTTCTGGTCCGCGCGACCGGCGATATCATCGCCCTGTCGCCGCCTCTGATCCTGCAAAAGGCTCATATAGACGAGATGGTTGGCCGTATTGCCGATCTGCTGGAAACCATCGACTAGCCCAGCCAAAGGCCCCGCCCGGACCCGTCAAAAGCGGGCCCCTTGGGCGGGGAGGGGATCATTCGGCCCGATCGAGCCCGAACTGGTTGAGATACCATTTTTGGAACTTAAGAACGCTGCCCTCCTGTTCGGAATAGCGTCCGGGGCGATAGCGGCTGGACATGATGCCGGCCTGGTTATTCTCGGTGATCACCTTATCCTGCGTGGTGGTGGCGTGATAACCCCAGATCATCTTGTCAATATCGACCTGATCCTCACTCGCCCGACCATCGACCAGCCAGATCATCTCGACGTCTGAGGCCAGTGCGGATCTCGGGGTGAATTGGAACAGGATGGCGAAATGATCATCCGCGACAATCTGGGTAAAGGGGCTGAAGCTCAGATGCATCCGGCCGCCATCGGCCTGCGTGCGCTTGCCCATCAGGGGCGCGGGGGCGGTGCCATCTTGGGTCTCAGAGGCCCAGCCCTCCTTATTCATGCGCTGCATCATCAGGCGCAGATGACTGCTATCGGGGGCGTCATCAATATTGCCAATCGGACGACCAAGGGCCGCCGCGCGCTCTTCCCAGGCCTTGAGCATCGGCGTGAAACTGGCGATGGCGTCGGCCGGACCTGAGCTTGGACCTGCGCCGACCGCGACGATCGATTCCGCGCCGTGGATCGAGCAAAATTCCGGATGGGAGGGGACGCAGTGATAGCACTCAAAGAAGTTCTCGATGACCAACTTCCAATTGGCGGTGGTCGGATAGCTGCCAGCATGGGCAATGCGGGCATCGGCAATGCCGTGATAGTCGAGGATTGGCCCCATATCGCCGAAGGTGGTGTCGAAATCCTCGGGCTCGTCCTCGCTCATATTGATGAAGATCAGGCCGTGGAACAGACGGACGTGGCAGGCAAAGAGCCCATTATCGGCCTTGTCAAAATCATCGGCCATCAGGCGCGCCGCGATCAGTCGGCCATCCAGACCATAGCTCCAAGCATGGTAGGGGCAGACCAAGAGCTTTTTGTTGCCGCTTTCTTCTGAGCAGAGGGTCGAGCCCCGATGGCGACAGACATTGAAGAAGGCGCGAATGGAGGTGTCATTTTCACGAATGACGATGATCTGTTCAGACCCGATCTTGTACAGGAAATAGTCGCCCCGGTTGGGGATGCGCGACACGTGGCCCGCAACCAGCCATTTGCGGCTGATGACCTGATCCATATCCGCCTTGAACACCGCATCGGCGGTGTAAAATTCCTGATCAAAACTATAGCCGACGCGGGTATTGGCCGCGAGGCGACGCATCATCTCTGCAGGGCGCTCAGTCATTAGATTTTGATCCGTGCATTGGTGGGGTCGTAGAGGGGCTTGAGCGAGGCGGTCGCGGGATAGCGCACCCCGGCAATTTCAATCTCATAGTCGTCAGCCTCAATCGGGCCGACAATGCCGCCATCTGCCGCAGTCACATAGCCAAGGCCACAGGCCGCCCCGAGGGTCTGGGCATACATGCCAGAGCGGATATAGCCGGCGATGTGATCGCCCTTCCAGATCGGCTCATTGTGATAGAGCATCGGCTCTGGCGACTTCAGAAGGAATTGAACCAGCTTTTGCCTTAGGCCCTCTTGCTTCTGCTTCAGCAGGGCTTCGCGCCCGATAAAGCCGCCGGGCTTATCCATGCGCACAGCAAAGCCAAGGCCCGCTTCGAGCGGAGTATCCTCATCGGTGATGTCGTGGCCCCAGTGGCGATAGGCCTTCTCCATGCGAAGGGCATTGAGCGCGTGATAGCCGCAATGTTTCAGACCAAAGGCCGCGCCCGCTGCGACAATCTCATCATAGACGCCGGTCATAAATTCGGTCGGGATATAGAGCTCCCAGCCCAGTTCACCGACATAGGTGATGCGCGATGCGCGGACGATGGCATAGCCCAGCTCGATCTCTTGGCTGGTGGCGAACCCAAAGGCTTCATGAGACAGATCATTGGGGCAGATGGACTGGAGAAGGTCCCGTGCCTTGGGCCCCATGATCGAAATGACCCCCATTGATGAGGAGACATTGGTCAAGATGGCGTGGGCCTCGTCCGGAATATGCCGCTTGAGCCAATTGAAGTCCTTGGTCTCAGTTTCGGCGCCGGTGACGATCAGATAGGCGGTCTGGGACAGACGCGTGACGGTCAAATCCGCCTCAATGCCGCCCTTGTCATTGAGCCACTGGGTATAGATCAGCTTGCCCGGTGCCACATCGACATCGTTAGCGCAGACCCGGTTCAGGACCGCGCAGGCATCACGTCCCTCAAGCCGGAACTTGGCAAAGGAGCTCTGGTCAAACAGGCCCACGGCCTCGCGCACCGCCTTGCATTCGGCCGCATTGGCCTCAAACCAGTTCTGGCGACCATAGCTATATTCATATTTGGGCGTGCTGCCTGGCTCGCCGTACCAGTTGGGTCGTTCCCAGCCATAGGCCTCGCCGTGACAGGCACCCGCCGCCACCAGCCGATCATGGATGGCCGAGCGGCGGACACCGCGCGCGGTCTCATATTGTTTGAAGGGGTAGTGGGTGGCGTAGAGCAGCCCGAGGCTTTCGGTCACCCGCTCGCGCAGATATTTGCGGTTAATCTGGAACGGCATATTGCGGCGAATATCAACCGTCCAAAGGTCGGCCGGGGGAATCCCATCGCGGATCCAATCGGCCATAACCTTGCCGATGCCGCCTGCCGACTGCAGGCCAATGGAGTTCAGGCCCGCGGCGACAAAGCAGCCCTTCAGTTCGGGACTTTCGCCCAGATGGTAGCGCACATCCGGTGTGAAGCTTTCTGGCCCACAGAAGAACTTTTTGATTCCAGCCTTTTCGAGGGCCGGAACCCGGCGCATGGCATCCATGAGCAGTGGTTCAAAATGCTCGAAACTGCCGGCAATCTCGTCAAAGCAAAAATCTTCGGAAATGCCGTCCATGCCCCAAGGCCGCGCATTGGGCTCAAAGGCTCCGACCAGCAGCTTGCCCGCGTCATATTTATAATAGCCGCAGGAATCATAGTCGCGCAGCACCGGCAAGGTCGGGTCTATGCCCTCGACGCCTTCGAACAGCACATAATAGTGCTCGCAAGCATGGAGCGGCGCGGCCACGCCGATGCTCGCCGCCAGATCGCGCGTCCACATACCGCCGCATATGACCACATAGTCGGCGGCGATTGATCCCTCGTCGGTCTCGACCCCGGTGACCCGTTCGCCATTATGATGGATCTTGGTGACCTTGGTATTTTCAAAAATCTGAGCGCCGCCACTGCGCGCGCCCTTGGCCAGCGCCTGGGTGATATCCACCGCATTGGCATAGCCGTCGCTTGGGATGTGGATGCCGCCGACCACATCTTCAATATTCACGATAGGGGCAAGGGCCTGGATCTCTTGCGGACTGATGACATGGACCGGAAGGTCAAAGACCTTGGCCATGGAGGCGCTGCGTTTCAGCTCCTCAAAGCGCTCAGCATTGGTCGCCATCGAGATGGAGCCGCACTGGCGATAGCCGGTGGCCTGACCGGTTTCGGCCTCCAGTCCGCGATAGAGCTCGCCGGTATATTTGGCCAGCTTGGTCATATTGATCGATGGCCGCAATTGCCCCACCAGTCCGGCCGCGTGCCAGGTGGTGCCGCTAGTCAGTTGCTTGCGTTCGAGCAGGACAACATCGCTCCAGCCGATCTTGGTCAGGTGATAGGCGATGGAGCATCCGATCACACCGCCGCCAATGACGACGACCCGTGCCTTTTTAGGAAGTTCAGCCACAGGTCAAACCCTCATCTTCGAATTGTCGGGATCATAGGCGGGCTCGGCCAGAACCACCGCCTGACGCCGCTCGCCTTGCAGATAGATATCGAATGTCGATCCGGGGGCGGACTGATCGATGGGCACGCAGGCAAAGAACAGGCTCTTGCCGACCCGGTGGCCATAGCCGCCCGAGGTGGTCAGCCCGATACAGCTGTCGCCGATCAGGCAGGCCTCTGCGCCGCGCACATCCACATTGGCTGCGTCGACCTGCCCATAGACGATACGGAAGCGATCGGGGGCATCCAGCGTCGCTTGCTTGCCGATAAAGTCATCCTTGTTGAAATTGATGAAGCGCGGCATGTCGGCCTCGACCATGGTCAGCTCATTGGTCAGTTCTGACCCCCAGGCCTTATAGCCCTTCTCCATCCGCATGGTGTTGACGGCATAGAGGCCATAGTTGGCGATGCCGTAGTCTTGGCCCGCTTTCCAGACGGCGTCATAGAGCGCGGGAAGATCGGCCATGGCGGGATGCAGTTCCCAGCCCAGTTCGCCGACATAGGACACCCGCAGGGCCCGCATGCTGATTCCGGCCACAGAAATCACTTGGCCACTCAACCAGCGAAACTCACCATTGCTCAGATCGGCATCGGTGAGCTTGGCCAAAACATCCCTTGCCCGAGGCCCGCTCAGCACCAGAACCCCCAGATCCATGGTGCGGTTGGTGATGGTTACGTTCTCATGGGGCAGCTTGCTCTGCATCATCAGGTCCCAGTCGCGCTGTTCAGCGGCGGCGGCAGAGAGGCAATAGAAATGGCCATCGGCAAAGCGCGTGACGGTCATTTCCCCATAGATTCGGCCCTGACGCGACAGGGGATGGACCAGACCAATCCCGCCCAGCTTTTTGGGCATGCGGTTGGCGCAGATGCGGTTCAAGAAGGCCTCTGCGTCTGGGCCGGTCACGTCATATTTGGCAAAGCCGGACAGGTCTAGGACACCGACCCGGTCAGCAACCGCCTCGACCTCTTTGGCCACGACCTCGAAGATGTTGGTGCGGTGATAGCCGCCCTCTTCTTCGCGTCCATCCAGCGAGAACCATTTGGGCCGCTCCCAGCCATAGGTTTCGCCAAAGACCGCGCCCGCCGCCTTGAGGGGCTCATAGAGCGTGCTGGTCTTTTGCGGGCGGCCATCGGGCTCTTCCTCGCCCGGAAGCCGGGTCGTGAAGGTCATCCGATAGTCGAGGAACACCTTGTCGCGGCTATAGTCTTCATCGGCATAGGGGCCATAGCGACGCGGATCGAACTCGGTCATGTTGATGTCGGCATCACCATAGACCATCCATTGGGCCAGATATTTGCCCGCTCCGCCGCCTTGGGCGATGCCGAACGATGTGCCGCAGCAATGCCAGAAATTCCTCAGACCCGCGGCTGGACCCAGCAGGGGGCCACCATCTGGCGTGTGGGGGATCGCGCCATTGACGATCCGGCGAATACCGACCTCGCCAAAGATGGGCATCCGCTCAATGGCCCGTTCCAGCCATTTTGAAATCCGGTCCAGATCGTCGCCAAACAGCTCACTGGTCGATTCCCACTCAGGCATCCCCTTGGGCGCCCAAGCCTCGGCGAGGCCGATATTTTCATAGACGCCGATCAGGGCGCTCTTCTGCTCTTGGCGGAAATAGCCCGACACATAGGGGCAGCGCATGACCGGGATTTCGCCTTCCCGATCGGCAAAGGCCGGGATGGGGTCAGTGACAATATAGTGGTGCTCCATATTGGTCACCGGAATGTCGATGCCCGCCATCTGGGCAACCTGACGGGCGTAGCAGCCAGCGGCATTGACCACGATCTCGGCCCGCACGGTGCCCTTTTCGGTGATCACATCCCATTCACCCGATGGCAGTTGCGTCAGGCCGGTAACCCGGTTTTGGCGCACGATCTTTGCGCCCATATTCTTGGCCCCGATGGCCAGAGCATTGCAAAGACCCGCTGGGTCTGCATGACCGTCCCCGGTGGTGTGGGTCCCGGCGATCACGCCGTCGGTGGTCAAGAAGGGATTGATGCGCCGGATCTCCTCCGGATCGATGATCTCCATGTCAAAGCCGATGATCTTCGAATAGCCATGGATCTGCTTGAACCAGGCCAACTCCCGTTCATTGGTCGCCAAGCGGATGCCGCCGGACTTGTGCCAGCTAACATATTGCCCGGTGATCCCTTCCAGCCGGGGATAGAGATCGTTGCTATAGGCATGTATTTTCGCGAGGTTATAGCTGCCGGTGATGCTGGGGCACTGGCCCGCCGCATGCCAAGTCGACCCCGAGGTCAACTCATCCTTCTCAATCAGCAAACAATCGGTCCAGCCGAGTTCGGCAAGATGATAGAGCAGCGAAGCGCCCATGATCCCGCCACCAATAATGACAACCCGCGCCGATGTTTGCATGCCAAGCCCGCTCCTCAGGGTACATTCGTGAGCGCGACAATAGGCTCTAGACCCCCACCGGGACAAATGGCGATTATCCCGAGATTGGTTCAAAAATTTTTAGGGTTAAGGCCTGTTTCCCGTGCCAGGGCCTAGCCAATCGAGCGCGCTAAGGGTGGTTACTGGCGGAGAGGGTG
>CANFKD010000036.1 GCA_947447115.1 Caulobacteraceae bacterium | reverse complement strand
GGCTACGGCGGCAAGGCCTGCAAAGCGGGTCGGGCGGGCCCGAACGGCGGCGGAGAGGATATCGTTAGCCTCGGCGGCGATGCCGACCGCACGGCTGGCCTCAAAGACCTGAACCCCGGGTGAGGTGATCGAGATGACCGCAAGGTCCACCCCATCGGCATCCATCTGGGCGATACGTTTGTCACCGAGATCGAGCAGTCGCCCATGCAAGAAGCGCTGGGCAACGCCATCGCCAAAGACGAACTTGCCCATCTTGGCAAAGCCGGGCTCCACGCCGCCAGCCTCTAGAATCCGCTTGGATTCGGCCATCAGGGCGGGGGTGGCAAAGGCCTCTTCGGTGGCGATCCGGCGATAGGGGCCGGTGGCCTGGACCTCGCCCTTGCGCTTGGCCATGACGCCGACGGCGGCTGCGCCGACCAGGGCCGCGCCGCCCAATCCGAGCGCTGCGCGCCGTGAGGGTTTAATCCCGGCCATGTTTCGTGCTCCCTGAACATCAAGTCTCTTGATCTTTCTGGAACGGTAGGTCCATAATTATCCCATGTCTAGACCCGTTGAATTTGACCGCGATCAGGCTGTTCAAAAGGCCGTTCATCTCTTCTGGCAGAGGGGCTATCAGGCCACGTCTCTGACCGATCTGCTTGAGGCTATGGGTTTGAGCCGCAGCAGCTTCTATGGCGCCTTTGGCGACAAGCGCGGGCTCTTTGTCGAATGTCTGGACGTCTTTGCTGCGCGGAACCAAGCCATCTTGCAGCGGGCGCGGGATCGTAAGCCTCCCATGGCGGCCCTGCGCAGCTATTTTGAGCGCAATTTTGGTCAGACCTCGGACCCAGACCTGCATTTTGGCTGCATGCTGGTCAATACGGTGATCGAATTGGCGGCCATTGATCAGGGCCTCTGCGACCTCGCAGGTCAACACCTCAAGACCGTTCAAGATCTGTTTGAGGCCTGTCTTGGCGATGCCGGAGCCGAACCCGGTGAGTCCAAGCAGGCCGCCGCCTTCTTGATGATGGTCAATGAGGGCGCACGGGTTTCTGATCGCCAACGGATCTCCATCCCAGATCAATTGGCGCGTATCAATACGGCCTTTGGATATGTCGAAGGCTCAATCGCCAACCGAAACACAGTCAACGCTCAGCTATAGGATTGTTTGTGATGACCGAGACCCTCGAACTCTATCATTCGCCTGTTTCGACCTGTTCACAGAAGGTTCGGATGGTGTTGGAAGAAAAGGGACTTGGCTATGTGTCCCACCTGATTGATCTTCAATCGGGCCAACAGCACGACCCAGACTATGTCAAACTCAATCCCAATCACGTCGTTCCGACCTTGGTTCATGGCCAAAAGGTTATTTTGGAATCGACGCTGATCTGTGAATATCTCGAGGAGGTCAGTGTGGGTCAGGCCCTCATGCCATTGGCCCCGCACGATCGGTATCAGGTTCGCCTCTGGGCGCAGTATATTGACCGGGTTCATGCCCATGCGGCGGTGCTGAGCTACTCTGTCGGACCGCGCCACATGATCATTGCTCAAGGCCCTGAGGCGATTGAGCACTATATTGCATTGGGTCAGGATGAGCGCACCCGTGTCAATCGCCGCGCGATCATCGAGCAAGGAGTTGCCTCGCCACAATTTGCCGAGGCCCTGACGGCCTTTGTCGCCATGCTGGATCGCATGGAGGAACATCTCACGCACCATGCTTGGCTCGCGGGTGAAACCTTCAGTTTGGCGGATACAGCCGCCATCCCTTACGTGCTGCGCCTTGACCATCTGGCGATGACCGCCTTGATCACTGACCGACCCCACGTCGCGTCTTGGTACGAGACTGTTCAGGCGCGGCCAAGCTATGGACGGGCGATAGGCCAGCACCTGAGTGCCCCCACGGTAGCAGCCTTGAGATCTTTTGGTGAAGCCTGTTGGCCACAGGTGCTTGCCTTGCTCTAGCTTTCAGCAATGATGGTGCCCAACCCGTCGGGACCCAAAAAACAAAAAGAGGAAACAGGATTATGAAGACACGCATTACCGAAATGTTCGGCGTTGAGACTCCGATCATCATGGGCGGCATGACCGGCGTTGGCTATGGCGAGCTGGTGGCAGCGGTGGCCAATGCGGGCGCGCTCGGTTTCATTACCGCCCACATGTTCCCTTCAGGGGCCGAGCTTCTGGCCGAGATCGAAAAGACCAAGGCCCTCACCGACAAGCCCTTCGGCGTCAACCTGACCCTCTTGCCCTCGATCAACCCCATTCCCTATGACGAATATCGCGAAGCCATCATCGCTTCGGGCATCAAGATCGTTGAGACGGCAGGTCGCGCGCCGGTCGACCACCTTCCGCGCTTTAAGGAAAATGGCGTCAAGGTGATCCACAAGTGCACCTCGGTTCGTCACTCGGTGTCGGCTGTGAAACATGGTGTAGACGTCATCAGCATTGATGGCTTTGAGTGCGCCGGTCACCCCGGTGAAGACGATATTGGTCTGGTGGTTCTGCTGCCCGCCACGGTCGATGCGGTCGATGTGCCTGTGATCGCTTCGGGCGGCATGGCCGATGGTCGCGGCCTAGTCGCGGCTCTGGCGCTCGGGGCCGAGGGGGTCAATATGGGCACCCGCTTCTGCGCCACGGTCGAGGCCAAGATCCACGAGAACGTTAAGCGCCAGATCGTCGAATATACCGAGCGCGACACGATCCTCGTTGGCCGCAGCCTGCGCAACACCGCCCGCGTCGCCCGCAACTCCATCTCCGAGCAGGTGGCTGAGATCCAACGCGATCCGACCAAGACCTTTGCTGAGGTGCGCGAGCTGATGGCCGGTGTTCGGGGCCGTGAAAATGTGCTGCGCGATGGGGATATGGACGGCGGCATCTGGACCACGGGCCAGAGCCAAGCCCTGATCCACGACATCCCCACCTGCGCTGAACTGGTCAAGAACATCATGGCTCAGGCCGATGGCATCTTGGGCAAGCGCTTTGCAGCAATTGCCGGTTAATCAGTCTAAGGACTAGGCCGGATCGTCTGTCTTCAGGGGCGGTCCGGTCGCCTAGTCGGGGCGCTTCAGGGCGAACACCTCATCGGTGACGCTGTAGTCGAGATAGCCAAGGCGTGCGATCAGGCGCATTGCGGCCGTATCGACCAGCCCCTCCTTGATGAACTGGTCGTCAATATGGACCCCGACCACCTCGCCCAAGACCAGATCAAAGCCGTTGCGTACCCCATCCTTACTGAACAGGGGCACGGTCTGCAGATAGACACATTCCAGATGGGCCGGAGCGCCCTTGACCCTTGGCGGCTTGATCAGCTGCGAGGGTAGGGTCCCTAGACCGGTCAGGGCGAACTCATCGATCTCAGGAGGTAGGGTGGCCGCGCTGCTATTGACCGCGTCACGCTGATCAAAGCTGGCAATATTGCAGACAAATTCGCCGGTCTGTTCGGCATTGGTCTGGCTGTCTTTGCGGCCCGCGCTGGAGAAGGCGACGATCGAGGGACCAGAGGCGACCAGATTGAAGAAGCTATAGGGGGCCAGATTGGCCACCCCGTCGCGGCTTAGCGTGCTGATCCAGCCAATCGGACGCGGAGCGACCAGCGCCTTGACCGGATCATGTTTGAGCGGTGCTTTGGTCCGCGCATCATAGAACATGCCACATCTCATAGGTTGGATTGGTTGAGGTGGCCCTCCATAGGGCTAGCAATGGCCTAGAGCGAGCCGGATGTCCCGCTTGACCTTATCGCAGGCTCAATGGCCGCAGATTGGGTCAGACGGTCTATGGCGTTGGCTAGTCGGGTTAGATCAATGGGCTTGGCAATATAGTCATCGCATCCGGCCTCGCGATAGCTGGCGATCTGATAGTCCATCGCATTGGCGCTGAGGGCGATGATCGGGGTTGGCGAAAGGCCGCCTAGCCGCTCCTGGTTTCGAATGGCGCGGGTGGCGGCAAGGCCATCCATGACCGGCATCTGGATATCCATCAGGATCAGGTCAAACCGCTCAAGACCGAAAGCCTCCAACGCCTGAGCGCCATTGTCGACCAGGGTCAGATCAATATTGCGGTGTTCTAGCGCGGCTTGCAGCACCATCTGATTGGCCCGAACATCTTCCGCTGCAAGGATCTTGAGGCGCGGATGCGGGCTATGCGTCACCGCGCTGGTGGGCTTGGGTGCGGGTAGGGGCGCTGACAGGCTTCGGGTCAAGGGTAATTGAACATAGAAGGTCGAACCTTCGCCTTCGACACTTTCAATCCAGATCTTGCCGCCCATCATCGAGACCAACTCCCGGCAGATGGCGAGGCCAAGGCCTGTGCCGCCATATTGCCGAGTGGTCGAGCCATCGACCTGAACGAACTTCTCAAACAATCGATCAATCTTTTCGCTGGGAATGCCAATGCCCGTATCAGACACGCAGAGGATGACGCTCGCCTCGTCTTGAGATTGCCAATCGACCCGCCCGCCTAAGGTGATGGTGCCCTGATCGGTAAACTTCAACGCGTTGGACATCAGGTTGCTGATCACCTGACGCAGGCGATAGGCGTCAAGGCGCCAATGTCCGCTCAGGTCTTCAGACACCGAAAGGATCGGCTCGAGGCCCTTTTGGCGTAGCATCGGGCCGTAGCTGTCATGCATCTCGCGCAGCAGGCCCGACAGGTCTTGATCCTCGATCAGCAGCTCAACGTGTCCAGCCTCGATCTTTGAGAGGTCCAGAAGATCGTTCAAGATCAGCAGCAACGCTGCGCTGGAGTTACGGACAACGTCCAGTTTCTTACGTTGCGGGGCCGATAGGTCACCCGCGGCCATGATCTCGGCCATGGTGATGACGCCATTAAGTGGCGTACGAATTTCGTGGCTCATATTGGCCAGAAATTGCGATTTGGCCGTGTTGGCCGCTTCCGCCGTATTCTTGGCTTCAACCAGTTGCGCCAAGGTGCGGCGCAGATCGCTGTCATTGACGTGGAGCTGATGGAGTAGGGCGTTAAAACTACGGCTAAGCTTGGCAAATTCATCATCGCCCGCTTCGGTCACGCGCCGTTGGAAGTCGCCACTGGCCGCGACGTCTTCCATAACGTGGCTGAGCCGGATGACGGGCTCTACCGCCCGCCGCGCCACCCACCTTGAGAGAAACAGGGCTCCGCCTGCGGCCACAAAGAACAGCGACCCAAAGACCGAGGCATAGCGGGCCAACAGATCATTGGTGGTGGCCACGGTCGCGGTGAGGGTCAATGTGCCCAAGGCTGCCCTTTGGTGCGAAGCCTGGACCGGCACAGTGATATCAGTTGTCGTCTCAGACGCCTTAGATTGAAGCGAAGAGGCGGTGGTGAACAGCAGACTTCCCTGCGGGTTTGTAATCACAACCCGCCGTACGCCCTCGACAGACGCGACGCCTTCAAGGGTCTGTCGCACCGCTGCTCGATCCCCTGCTAAAAGAGGTTTGGCAATTTCGTTGGCGATAAGCTGCGCCTCGGTCGTGCGCGCCTCTCGGGACAGCCGGGCCTCAGCCTGCCATTGGGTCAGACTGAAGACGAGACAGGCGGCCAGCAGTACCCCTAGGGCGGTAATCATCGCGGCCGTCGCGATGCGCTCTTCAAAGCTGATGCCCAAGCGCTGCCGGACAATCTTGGCGGAGTTGATGGGCATGGCTGTTTAGGGCCGGTCCGAAAGGTTTCACCCCTTTGCGCGGGGCAACGCGACATTTCTGGGACCTATCAGACGCGAAAACCCCTTCAGATTCATGAACGGATAGGCGCGCTTCAAAAAGCCTCCCTACTGAAATTATGGTTAACAGTATAGAAATTGAAAAACGCCTCAGACACGAATTTTTCGCTATCTTTTATTCATAATTCGTTTACCTATAATATTAGGTTCTTGTTAAACAATAGGAGTTCCGACGTGGATAAGGTTTTAGTCGCTCAAACTGTCGCTAATCGTCTCTTCGCGACGGAAAACGCTATCGACACGGCTCTTATGGAGGCGTCCCAACTGCTGCAGGCCATGCTCCAAGCCCGTCAGGACCTTGGTCTGTCTGCCGTTGTTGCTGACAAGGCCCCCGCTCAACTGTCGCAAGCCATTGCGGCCTTGACCGCCGCGCGGTCGGCCGTTGTTGAAGCCCACGGTGAGTTGGAAGAAACGAAGCTGCGGATCGGTATCCGGACCAAAATGATCGGTTATTACAAGAAGCTCAGCGTGCACGAAGACACCGTCACGGGCGTCAGCAATATTGATCGGATTGCTGGGTAAGCGACCGCTTACCAAATTGTTTACATTAGCCGTGTTACTGAGCCCGTGCAGGTTGCGCGGGCTCGAACATGCTTAACGAACTACTCTTTAATCTCTCGCTCTTGGTGCTGGCCTCTACCTTGTGTTTCGCATGGTGGCAGGGGGGTTCTGCTGAGCGTTATTCCGCAGCGGCCTTAGGCTTGACGTGGATTGCAGGCCTGTTGGGTCAGGCCTTCACGGGCGAGGACGTCCCGGCCCTGACCATCTTGTTGGCGGACTGGGCACTGGCCATTGGGCTTTTGGCCCTAGCCCTAAGATTCCGCAGTAGCTGGTTAGGCTTTGGCTTGATGGTGCAGGGCGCGTCCATGACCCTGAACGCCATGTATTTCCAAGAGCCAGGACGCCACCCGGACTATTATCTTATTGGTATCGATGGGCTCAGCCTCGCCATGCTGGTCCTGTTGGTCGTTGGGACCCTCTTGGCGATGCGCAGCCGCCGCGCGGTCGCGGTGGCCTAATCCCAAACCGTCCTAGTCGGCCCGTTTCATCCGGGCGATGAAGAAGCCGTCTATACCGCCCTCCATCTGATGGGGCAGAATCCGGAGCCAGCCGCGTTCGGCGAGGCTCGCCTCTGGCGCGCCGCCTTCTCCCGGGCTCATGGGCTCAAGCGCAAAGTCAGGGCGACGCTTTAAGAAGGCGCGGATCTGTCCCTCGCCCTCCTCGGTTTCCAAGGAACAGACGCAATAGACCAGCCGTCCGCCGGGCGCGATGGCGCGAGCTGCCACATCCAAGAGCTTGGACTGCAGGGCGGCCAAGGTAGCGACATCCCCCGGACGCGCGGCCCACAAGACATCGGGCTGACGGCGGAAGGTCCCGGTCGCCATGCAGGGGGCATCGAGCAAAACCCCGTCAAAGGTTCGTCCATCGCGCCAAGCCGTGGCTTCAACCGTCACCTGCTCGGCGGTCAAACCGGTCCGATCGAGATTGGCTGTCAGGCGCTTCAATCGGCTTTCAGAGCGATCAAGCGCGGTCACCACAGCCCCCATGGCAGCCAGTTGCAGGGTCTTGCCCCCGGGGGCGGCGCATAGATCGAGTACCTTGTCGCCGGGCTTTGGCGCGAGCAAGCGGGCGGGTATGGCCGCAGCGGCGTCTTGAACCCACCAGCGCCCCTCATCAAAGCCGGGCCATTCGGCCACATCACCGCGACGCGTCACGCGCAGGCTGCCGCTGGGAAGGGCTGTGGCCTTGGAGGCGATGGGCGCAAGGCTATCGGCACCGGCCACAGCCTCTTCGGCACCCTCTGGCATCGTTTCGTTCAAGGCCTCGAGCAGGGCCTCAGTATCGGCAGGGTCGCGCAGAGTCAGGTCGGTTGCTGGTTCGTCGGCGATCATGGCCGCGATCTTAAGGGCCTGTCCTCGACCATAGGCAGCGGTCCAGCGGGCCATCAGCCATTCCGGCGCCAGCGCCTCAGGGCCTGAAGGCTCGGCCGGTTCGCGCAGAAGGCCGCGCAGAACCCCGTTGATGAGAGCCTTGAAGGGTCTTGTATCGTTGCGCGCCTCGGCCAAGGCCAAGGTGGTGGAAACGGCGGCAAAGGCGGGGGTATCGAGCCACAGCACCTGAGCCAAGCCCAGACGCAGAAGGTTGCGAACCGCTTCTGGCGGCGGCTTATGCATCCGCGAGTCCAGCGCCTTATCCAGCGCGCCAAGCTGGCGCAGCACCGTCATGGCCAACATGCGTGCAAAGCCACGGTCGCGGGGGGCAAGCGCGCCCATGCCGGGACGGGCAAGGGCCTCATCCAAACCGGCGCGGCGCTCCAGGGCTGAGATCACAATGTCCAGAGCCGCTTCACGGGCGGGCAGGCCTGCAACGACGGCGGCACTGGGCGGCGCGTGACGGACCTTCCCTGATCGCGGGGGTTGTCCAGAGCGTGGCGGCTGGGTGGTCATAGGCGGTCAAGTGTCCTGTTGGTCTCTGCTGCGGGAAAAAAGCAAAGAGATCGGGCGAAGGACGCCCTCTGGACCCTTTTGACAAGTCTAATTTTGGAAAAGACCCCTCGCCCTAGCTCCACGGGCCCTTTTGCGCCCCATCATCGGTCAGGGGAACGGCCGAGCCCCGGCTTGTCCGGCGAGGCATAGAGGCGGCCAAGCCCATTAGGGCCTCGACCCGATTGGCCGTCGCCGGATGGGTGGAAAAGAGGTTGTCCGCACCTTGGCCCGACAGGGGATTGATGATGAACATGTGGGCGGTTGCGGGATTGCGCTCGGCATCGTGATTGACCACCCCCGCCTTGCCCATGCCCTCGATCTTTTGCAGTGCCCGGGCCAAGGCCTGAGGGTCTCCGGCGATCTCGGCCCCGACACGGTCGGCCTCATATTCGCGCGAACGGCTAATGGCCATCTGCACCAAGGCTGCAGCCAAGGGCGCGAGAATGGCCAGAGCGATGGTTCCGATCATACCGCCGGGACGGTCGCGATCCTGTCCGCCAAAGAACATGCCAAAATTGGCCAGGGCCCCGATGGCCCCGGCAAAGGTGGCGGTGATGGTCATGGTCAGGGTGTCGCGATTCTTAACATGGGCCAGTTCATGGGCCATGACGCCGCGAATCTCCTCGCGCGTCAGCATGGACAGCAGACCGGTGGTGGCGCAGACCGCCGCATGGGCCGGATCACGGCCCGTGGCAAAGGCGTTGGGCTGATCATTATCAATGATGCAGATGCGCGGCCGGGGCAGATCAGCATTCAGGGCCAAGGCCTCGACATCGGCGACATATTGCCGGACCTGAGGGTTGGGATCGTCGGTCTCGACCTCACGCGCATGATAGGTCCGCAGCACGATCGCGTCGGCGTTCCAGTAGGTGAACAGGTTCATCCCAGCCGCAAAGACGAAGGCCAGCCCCATACCTGCCGGTCCGCCGATCATGAAGCCAATGACCATAAAAAGGGCGGTCATGGCGGCAATGAGAATAAAGGTCTTGAAGTGGTTCATGGCCTATCTCTGTCTGTCCGTGCTGCCCTGACTTGGATTTCTGGGCCGGTCGGTCTAAGTCCAAAGCCATAGGTGGAGGTTCCGTCGAAGTTTCGCAAGAACACGGTTGCTCCCTTAGGAAAAAACCATGACCCCAGACCTTGAACAGCCGCAAGATGACCAACCGCTCGACCCCATAGGGGCGGCGACCGACAAGCCGATCAGCGCGGCCGCGATGCGGGCCTTGGAAGAGGCGGCTGCGCGCCGTGCTGAGGCTGAGGCCCTTCTGGTTGCGCCGGAACGCAATGGCTATAAGGGTCCCGAACCCACCCGCTTTGGCGATTGGGAACGCAAGGGGATCGCCGTCGATTTTTGACGGTTCAGACTGCGCTGATCTCGCGAACAATGGCCTGAGCCGCGGCCCGGGGATCGCTCGCTGCAGTAATAGGGCGTCCGACCACGAGATGGCTGGCCCCCGAGGTTAAGGCGTCTTTGGGTGTCGCGATCCGGGCCTGATCATCCAGCGCCGCGCCTGCTGGCCGCACGCCGGGTGTGACCACCAAAAATTCAGGGCGACCGGCCTTGATAGCCATAGACCTTGCGAGCGCCGCCTCCAGAGGGCTGGCGACCACCCCGTCGCATCCGAGGTCAAGGGCCTGCGCGATCCGGCGCTCGACCAACGCGGTGGCGGCAAGGCCGTAACCCATTTCGGTCAGGTCAGCATCGGTCAGGCTCGTTAGAACCGTCACAGCCAGAATTTTCAGGCTCGATCCAGCCTTGCCCTTGACCGCTGCGGTCATCACCTGCGGCTCGCCATGGACGGTTAAGAGGTCAGCGCCCGATCCCGCCAGAGATGCAGCGGCCTTTTCAACCGTGGCCCCAATATCGTGCAACTTCCAATCGAGGAAGATCTGGTGACCTTGCTCCTTAAGTCGCCCTGCCAAATCCATACCGCCGCTGGCGAACAGTTGCAGTCCAATCTTATAGAAACGGACCGCATCACCGATCTGGGCGGTCAGGGCCTCGGCCTCGCGCACGGTGGGCAGGTCAAGGGCTACGATCAGGCGCGGGTCAGAGGCGGGCATGGTCATGGATGGGTCCTTTCCAAAAGGCGTCATCAAGTCGGGTGTGGTCAGTCTGCGCCCAAGGTTCTACACAGGGCGGATCGTTGCGGTCCGCCACCTTGCGTGAATCACGTCAGGATGGGTTCCGATCAGTCATGAAGAGCGAGCCCCTGCATGAGCCAGGCCGAACTGTCCGTCAACTTCTTCATAGCCCTGTTCGCGCTGATTGACCCGATCGGCAATGTGCCTCTGTTTGCCGCTGCAACGACCGGCGCGACGGCGGCCGGGCGCCGGAGGGTCGCGGTCTATATCGCCCTGTTCTCGATGGTGTTCCTGACCTTCTTCTATTTTACGGGCCTCACCCTCTTGGCCTTTTTCGGTATCTCCCTGCCCGCCTTTCGGATTGCGGGCGGCATATTGCTGTTTCTGATGGGCCTCGAAATGGTCCGTGATGACTTTGCCGCCTCCTTTGATGATGGAGGGGGTGACGAGCCCGATAGTCTGCCCCTGAGTACCGGGGCCTATGCGAAAAAGCGCTTTGAGCGCTTAGTCGTGCCCTTTGCCATGCCGCTCCTGATCGGTCCGGGGGCGATCTCGACTGTGATCATCTATGCCGGTGAGGCCAAGCGCTTTGGCATGGCGGGCGCTGCCATGGGCCTTGGCGTCATTGCGGCGGTCTGCGCCATCATCATGTTGGCCTTTTGGGCCACCCCAATAATCTCGCGGGCCTTGGGTAAGATCGGCATGACCATTGTCGTGCGAGTCTTGGGCCTGATCCTCTGTGCTCTGGCGGTCCAGTTCATCATTGGCGGCATTGCTGACAGCACGCGCGGGATCATCAAACACTCCGCCGTCGCGCCCTATGAGGATGTGAAGTAGGGGGTAAAACAAGGCCCCCTACGGCCCTTCGAGCCACTTCCCCCAGAGGGGGAAGATCATCGATCCGTAAATCTTCCCCCCCCTGGGGGAAGTACCGGCGAAGCCGGGGTAGGGGGTCTTTCTTCAAGAAGAAACAAACAAGGCCCTCACCCAACCCTCTCCCACAGGGAGAGGGCTAGAACCGATAAGCCCTCGCCCCCTTGGGGGAGAGGGTTGGGTGAGGGGGTGTTCATCCACTTACGCGCCGCGGCGTCGCTTATGGAACCAGCGATTCAGTGGGTCGTTTTCGAGTGGTGTGAACGGTTCTGGGTCCCCGCCTTCGCGGGGAACACGGGGTGTGTGGGGGCTTGGGCGCTTCTTCCTCGCAATGACGCGGGTAAAACAAACAAGGCCCCCTACGGCCCTTCGGGCCACTTCCCCCAGAGGGGGAAGATCATCGATCCGTAAATCTCCCCCCCTAGAGGAAGTACCGGCGAAGCCGGGGTAGGGGGTCTTTAGAACTGCAACTCCGGTCTACCCGCGCTGTCATGGGCGATTTCGGGTAGGTGGCAGGTGAAGGTCGATCCGTGACCCGGCTCGCTCTGCAGCGCCACCCAGCCGCCATGCAGTTCGACCATGGCCTTGACCAGCGCAAGACCCAGACCCGGCCCCCCGCGATCTCGGCTAACGAAGCGGTCAAAGATGTGGGCTTGGACGTGGAACGGGATGCCCCGGCCGGTATCGGTGACCTTGATCTGGACCTCGCCGAGCGTGCGTTCGGCCGACAGGGTGATCGATCCCCCCGCAGGCGTTTGGCGCACCGCATTGCCCATCAGATGGTCGAGCACCTGATTGAGCCGCAAACGGTCGGCGCGGATCAGACCAATATCGTCTGGGCAGTTGAGACGAAGGCTCAATGTTCCATTTTCGGCCTCAGGCAGCCAGCGCGTCCGGGTTGTTTCCAGCAGGCTGTCGATCGCGACATCACCCAGATCCAGCGCCATTTCCCCGGCATCCATCTGGGCCATGTCGAGCACGTCATCGATGGAACGGGCCAGTTGATTGGCCGCCGTTAGGACCGATACCACATAGCCCCGTGCCCGTTCGGGCAGGGCGGAGGCGGAGCTCTCTAGAACCTGAGAATAGCCAATAATGGTGGTCAGGGGGGTGCGCAGTTCATAGGAAACATTGCCGACAAAATCGCGTTTTAGACGCTCGGCATCGGTCAAGGCAGCGGAGCGGTCGGCGAGCGCCCGCTCAAGCTGGCGCGTATCAGTCACATCGGCAAAGGCAATCAAGGTCGCCCCGTCGGGCAAGGGCCGTGACTGATAGGACAGGATACGGCCATCGGAGGATTTGGTTTCCCCGCTGAAGGCGACGCGCGCCTGCGGGTCGGGATCGGCCACCCGCGCCTTCATTTCACGCCAGAACTGCAGATCATGCAGCTTGGGCACGCAGAGCTCGACCACCCCGTCAAAATCCGCCGCCTCTTTGAGCACAAGGGCGCTGACGTTCCAGAAGGTTTCGAAGGCTTCATTATGGAGACGAAGCCGTCCATCCGAGCCGAACACCGCCACCGCATCGCTGAGCTTATCCAGCGTGGCTTGCTGGACCTGGATCTGGGCATTGTACTGGGCGCGCAGGCGGAGCTCGCCGGTAATGTCCGAATAGAGGATCAAGAGGCCACCATGGGGATGGGGCTGGCGCACGACCCGCAGGGTGCGGCCATCGGGCAGGGTCCAGAGCTCGTCTGGCGCAATGTCCAGCGCCTCATAGCGTTGCAGTTCCTCAGCCCGCCAGCGGCTATAGTCCACCGTTTCAGGCAGGCGGCGTCGTTGACGAAGCCGGTCGAGCACCTCGCCATGGCTTGGCCCCTCGGCGAGCCAGGCGGGCTCCAAGCCCCAGAGCTCGGCAAAGGCGGTGTTGTGGAAGGCCAGCACCTTGTCGGGGCTGAAGATGGCCACGGCATCGGCCAGATGGTTCAAGGTCTCGTCATGGGCCGCCACGTGCCGCTTGAGCGCCTCGCGCATCTCCTCGGTTTCGGTCACATCCAGCGCGATGGCCCCGACCCCGCCGCCTTCGAGCGGCTTTGCGGTGATCTGGAAGGCGCGGCGTTGGCCTTGAACCGGCACCCAGCGCAGGGCCGAGCGGGCCTCGACCATCTGAGCGGCTTCGGTGATCAGGGCCTCAGCCCCGCGATCAAAGGCCAGTCCCTTGGCGGTGGCCTCTTCGAGGCTCTTGGCATCGGCGGCCTCTAGCCAAGCCTGATTGGCCCAGACCAGAGCGCCCCCAGCCCCGGCAATCCAGGCGGGACCCTTTTGACTGTCCAAGAAGGCGGCAAAGCGGGCGGCGGTCGGGAGGGCGGCATTGGCACTCGCATCGGCTGCCAGCCGAAGCCAAGCCAAGGACCCTGCGGCCCGGCCCTCGACGGCAACCACGCCATTGGGACCGCGCGCTTCGAAGGCGCAGGGCTCGCCATGGTCCATCAGGGCGCGAAGGCGCCGCGCCTGCTCGGGATCAGCCTTCATCAGGGCATGGATCAGGGGCATGGGATCATAGGGTGCGCTGGGGATCTCGACCCCGAGGGCTATGGCGCAGGCGACCAGATTGTCTTCGCCAGAGGCCAGATGGGCCTCGCCGTCCTGCAGGGTGATCATGGCACTGTCAAAGGCCTCGACCGAGGCTTGAGCGGCTTCGGCCTCTAATTCGACCTGTGCTAACCGGTCCTTTAGCGCCGCAATATGCGCGTCCGTGACCCGCCGCAGGTGCAGGGCCCACAGGGTGGCGGAGATCGCCAAGCACACCGCCCCAAAGGCAGCGGCCAAGACCAGATCAGGGCTGGCCATCAAGGCTCATTTCCATCTTGGTTCGCCTCATGCGAGACACCGCCGTCACCGACACAACAATCCGAATCTGCTGGTAACAGAGCGCCTCATAGCGAAGGGTTAAAAATCGACCGCCAGCGTCTTGATGCCGTTGATGAAGTTTGAGCGTAGGCGGCGCGGGGCACTGACCGGGCGCAGATTGGGCAGGCGTTCGAACAGGGTCTCGAAGGCGACCTTCAATTGCAGTTCCGCGAGGCGCTGGCCCAAACAGACATGCTGACCAAAGCCAAAGCCCAGATGTTTGCCACTGAGGCCTGTCTTCTTAGCGGTGCGAGAGACATCAAACTGGTCGGGGTTTTCGAACACGGTCTCGTCGCGATTGGCTGAGGGGTACCACATGACCACCTTATCGCCCTTCTTGATTAGCTTGCCGCCGACCTCGACATCGCGGGTCGCCGTGCGGCGCATATGCATGACCGGGCTAATATAGCGCACGATCTCTTGGGCGGCATGGGGCAGGAGGCTGGGGTCCGCGATCAGGGCGGCGCGTTGGTCGGGGTTCTGGTCCAGCGCGATCAGACCGCCGGTGATGGAGTTGCGCGTGGTCTCGTTCCCGGCCACGACCAGCAGGATGAAGGTGGCCAGATAGCGCGGGATGGGAAACTCGGTCCCCTCCTTGGCTGAGCGGACCAGCATAGAGATCAGATCATCGCCCATGGCCGCTTCGCGCGCCTGCCAAAGGCCCAGCGAATAGAGCGCCATCTCTTGGATACAGCCATTGATATAGTCTTGGCTGGAGCGGCATTCGGGATCGTCTTCCCCGACCACGGCATTGGACCATTCAAACAGCTTGTCGCCGTCCGCCTCGCTGACCCCGAACAGTTCGGCGAGGGTCTGGATGGCATAGGGGGCCGAAAAGCTGGACACGAAGTCGATGGGCCCGCCTTCGGCCGCCCGCTTGGCAATCATGGCGTCGATCAGCACATTGGCTCTGGCGCGGATGCCCGCCTCCATGTCGCGAAGGCGCGGCGGGGTAAAGCCGCCCATGATCATGCGCCGGTAATCGACATGGTGCGGGGGGTCCATCGAGATCATTGAGGCCTCAACGCTAGCGTCAGCAATATCGTTCTCGTTGGCGATACGGTGACCGCCATTTTCGCGGGCGGAGGAAAAGGTCTCCGGATCGGTCGAGGCGCGGACAATGTCCTCGTGGCGGGTCAGGGACCAAAAGCCTGCGCCGTCCTCTTCGGGGTTCCAGTGGACCGGGTCATTGGCCCGCAGCCAAGCGAACAGATCATGCGGCACGGCCTGCACATAGAGGTATGGATTTTTCAGATCGATCTCTTTTGGGGCTTGCGTCGCTGCGGCGGCCATGTCGTCTCTCCCATTGGTCTATATTTTGAGGCAAGATAACCCCTTATGAGCCTCGTCCGCTATCCCATTGCGGCCTCTGCTGAAGCTGCTCTGTCTTCGCCGCTCGGTCATGCCGAACGCGAGAGCGAGGCGGTGCGTCTGGCGGGCAAGGCGGTGGCCTTTGTCAGCCAAGATGTGGGGCCTGAGTTTGATAGCCGAGACTCGGCGCTCGAGGCTTGGCGCGAGCAGCTGACCGACCTGCCCCCCGAAGATCTGTGGCGCAAGGTCCGCGAAACCGTCGCCCCCGTATCGGGCCGTATGCCCGGCCCCAAACAGCTCACGCCAACCTTTGAAGCGGGTAAGCGCTGGCCCGCGCCGCCGCCCAAGCCCAAGACCGTCTGGCGTCTGAACATCACCTTTTGGCAGCCGATTGAGGCCCAAGCCGAAGCTCCGGCAGAGCAGACCGGCCCTCAGGCGCGCAAGTTGCGGCGTGATCCGGAGGCGGAACAGTTGGACGCTGCCAGCCTTCGAGCCTTGGCACAGCAACCTTTGCGCCCGCAAAGGCTACAAAAGGGGCTCGATATTGGCCTGTTCGAGGTCCGCGCGCCGGAAGATCCAACCCGGCTGATCGCCGACGAATAGGGCCAGCGAACCGATAGACGCAAGGTCCGGTCAGGGGTACATCTGGGTCATGGCAATCGGTGTTTTTGATTCAGGGGTGGGCGGTCTTTCGGTCCATCGGGCGCTTGTGGATCGGCTTCCACAGGCTGATTTCCTCTATCTGGCCGATCAGGCCAACGCCCCCTATGGCGGCAAGGGCGGCGAAGAAATTGTCGATCTGACGCGAGCGGGCTGTATTCGCCTGTTCGATCAGGGCGCGTCCCTCGTCATCTTGGCCTGTAATACCGCCTCCGCCATCGCCCTTCGCCGCTTGCAACAGACCTGGTTGCCGACCTATCGCAAGGGCCTTGGCCGGGCGGTCAATGTTCTGGGCATCATCGTGCCGACCATCGAGGCGGCGACGGGCCTGCCGTGGGAGCACGAGGCCGAGCGGCGCGGCGACAAGGTCGAGCGGCTGGATGTTCTGGGCGTCTTTTCCACCCCCGGCACCGCCCGCAGCCGGGTCTATGAGATCGAGATTGATAAGCGCCGTCAGGATGTGGCGGTCTTTTCCGAGCCCTGCCCCGACCTTGCCGGGATGATCGAGGCCAATGCCACTCCGCAGGACCTGTTGGCTAAGATCACGGCCCATGTCTTGGCCTTGAGCCAAAGGATTGGCCGCGCGCCGGATCGGGCGATCTTGGGCTGTACCCATTATGAGCTGGTCGCGGACCTGTTTCGCCAAGCCTTGCCGCCGGGCGCGCCCCTGATCCATCAGCCGGTGGCGACCGCTGAGGCGGTGGTGCGCTATCTGGCCCAGCACCCCGAATATGATCCGGGCAAGAGCGGCCTTCGCCGGTTCCTGACCACGGGTGAGCCCGGCGCTCAAAATGATCTGGTTGAGGCCTTTTGGGGCGCGCCCCTTAGCTTTGACGCGGCCTAACCAAGATCAGGCAAAGGATCAGGGCGGGCAGGCCGATGGCTCCGGCCCCGATGAAGAACAGGCCATAGGCCCCCATCAGTCCATGGCTGGCCTGCAGGCTCTCGACCAAGGCCCCAGAAAAGCCCTTCAAGAACTTACCGATCCAAGCATAGGTCGAGGTCAGGAGCGCATATTGGGTGGCCGTATAGCCGAGGCTGGTTAGGCCTGACATGTAGGTGACCAGTGCCACACCGGCGAAACTCATGGCAAAACTGTCGAAGGCCATGATGCTGCTAAAGAGGGTCAGGTCTGCGCCCCGATAGGCCAAGAGGGCGAAGCTGGCGACGGCCAAGGGCTGCAAAATGGCCCCCGCGATCAGGGTCTTGACCTGTCCAAAGCGCAGGGCAAAGAGGCCGCCAATGGCAATGCCCGCAATCGATGCCATCAGGCCCACCGAGCCGCGCACCGCACCCACCATGTCCTTGCTGATGCCAAGGTCATGATAAAAGGGATTGGCCATTGGCCCCATGATGAAATCTGGCAGGCGATAGAGGCTGATCATGGCCAACATCAAGAAGGCCATGACCCCGTGGGTTTTGAAAAAGGCCACGAATGGTCCGACAATAGCTTGGCGCATGCCGCCGAGGGTCCAGAGTGGTAGGGCGGCGGCGTCGCGGTCTTGGGTCTCTTGGTCGCGGCGCGGTTCGCTGGCCTTAAGGCTGGCGATCAGGCCGATGGTCATGGCCGCTGCCGCAAGGCCATAGGACAGGTTCCAGCCCAGATGTTGCGCCGAGACAAGGATCAGGGCGTCGGTGCAAAGAAGGGCGGCGCGGTAGCCTAGCTGCAGGGCCGAGGACAGGAGCGCGATCTCCTCGCCATCATCGGCCGCCTCAATCCGCCAAGCATCGACGACAATGTCTTGGGTTGAAGAGGCGAAGGCCAGCATCAGGGCAAAGGCCCCCAATAGGGTCAGCCCGCCCTGTGGCCCGACAATGGCCATGGCGATGAGGGCGAGGCCGATCAAGATCTGGCTGAGGACCATCCAGCCGCGCCGCCGCCCGAGCCTACCCAGAAGAGGTGCATCCAAACGGTCAATAAACGGTGCCCAAAGATATTTCAGCGAATAGGCCATGCCGACCCAGGACAGGAACCCGATGGCCTTCAGACTGGTGCCCTCATCGCGCAGCCAATAGCCCAGCGTATTGCCGCTGAGCAGGAACGGCAGGCCAGAGGAAAAGCCCAGCATCAGCATGACCAGCACCTTGGGCTGGCGCAAAGACGCCATCACGTGTTTAGCGCCGGTTTTGGTCTTGGAGGTTTCAGTCATGGTGCGTGGTCCCGCCCGTCGGGGAACGCCCCCAAATCACGGGATCAGATTGGCCTGAGCCGAGCCTAAGGTCCAGTGCGGCTTGACGCCGGTGTCACGCTGCAGCCAGTGCCACAGGGCGCGGCGAAGGGCGATCCGCTCCAGCGGCTTGGACAGGAAATCATCCATGCCCGCGTTCAGGCAGGCGGCGCGGCTGTCTTCATCCTGATGGGCGGTCAGGGCCAAGATGGGCGTCGTTATCCCTCGGGCACGTAGGGCGGCGGTCAGGGAGGGGCCGTCCATCTGGGGCAGGCCCATATCCATAAAGATTAGGTCATAGGTATCGGCTAGGGTCTTGGACAGGACCTCGTCAGCGCTCGAGACGCAGTCGACGCGGCAACCCTCTTGGGTCAGCAGGGCGCGGGCGAGCAGGGCGGCAATGGCATTGTCCTCGACCACCAAGACCCGTGCGCCGCGATTGGAGGCGGGCGGGACATGGGCCGTCCCTTGGGATAGGGCGTTACCGGCCTTTTGTTCTCTATCGAACCGGGCCTCGAACCACAGATCGCCGAGGCCCGTATGGCCTTCACGGAGCCCAAGTCGTCCACCATGCAGATGGGCCAGGGTCTGGAGCTTGGCGAGGGTGAGGCGCTCTTGGTCGCTGATGATCGGCGGGTGGGAAGCCTCAAGGCTGGCGAGGGTAGGCTTGACCGAGAACCGCAGGCCGATCTGACCGGTTGCGACGGAGGATGGCCCCAGCGGCTCAACCGATAGGGTCAGGCTGCCCGATTTCAGGGTCGCTAAGGCGCGTTGCACCAGCGACAGCAGGATCTGGGTCAACCGCTGTTCGTCGGCCATAATCTTGGCCGGATGGGCCGCATCGAGCCCCTGCTCGGTCCAATGGATGTTGAGGCCCCGGGTCAGGGCCTTGGGCCGAAGCTGTTCGCAGATCGATCGCAGCAAGGGCGCAAGGGCGATCGGTTGCCGGTTTAGCGCCAATATACCCGCATTGAGCTTGGCCAGATCGATCATCTCATTGACCAACCCCTGCAACTGATCGCCCGATTGGCGCAGGGCCGAAAGGTAGCGTTGCTGCTGGGGCGACAGGTCGGTTTGGGCCAACAGGTCGGCCATCCCCAAGACCCCACTCAGCGGCGTGCGCAGGGCATGGCTCATGGTCGCCAGCACATGGCTGGTGTCGGCTGTGCCTTGGGCGGCGGGCCGAGACGGCGATTTTGGGTCCTGTTGCACGCCTTGCTTTAGCCCGCCCAGCCTTAACGCTGAGTCAAAAGCTAAGATTACCCATTGGTTAATCTTGAGGGCGCCGGCGCCGGTTGCGCCAAGGCTTGGCCGGGGTCGCCGGGGCTGCGGCGATAGATTAGGGCTTCAGCCACGTGAAGGCGGCGTACCGGTTCGCTGCCATCGAGATCGGCGATGGTGCGGGCGAGGCGCAGGGTCCGGGTCCAGCCCCGTGCGGTCACGCCCCCGGCCTCGGCGGCGCGGGTCAGGAGCTGGCGGCCTGGCTCATCGAGGGCGGCGATCTGTTCAAGCATGCGCCCCTGAGCCTGGGCATTGAGGCAAAGGTCGGGGCGTTCTCCCATCGCGGACCCTGCCTCATCCTTGGCGAAGTAGGCTTGAGCCCGGTCCTGTTGAATCTGGCGAGCGCGGCTGACCCGTGCAGCGGCTTCGGCAGAGCCCTCGGCGGGCGGCGGCAAGGCCATGTCGGCGGGGGTCACGGGCGGCATCTCGATCTGAAGATCAATGCGGTCCATCAGGGGGCCAGAGACCCGTCCCTGATAGTCTTTCTGGCACTTGGGCGCGCGTCCGCAGGCCCCGCGCCCGACCCCGCCATGACCACAGCGGCAGGGGTTCATGGCCGCGATCAACTGGACGCGGGCCGGATAGCGGATATGGGCATTGGCTCTGGCGACCATCACCTCTCCGGTCTCTAGTGGTTGGCGCAGACTGTCGAGCGCCTGCACGCTGAACTCCGGCAATTCGTCGAGGAACAGGACGCCATTATGGGCCAGCGACACCTCACCGGGCTTGGCCTTGATCCCTCCCCCCGTCAGGGCCGCCATGGAGGCGGAATGGTGCGGCGCGCGAAAGGGTCTGGCACGGGTTAGCCCGCCCTTGGCGATCAGCCCCGCAACCGAATGGACCATCGAGGTCTCGAGGAGCTCGACCGGCGACAGGGGTGGCAAGAGGCCGGGCAGACGCTGGGCCAACATCGACTTGCCAGAGCCCGGCGGTCCGACGAAACAGAGATTGTGGGCCCCCGCTGCTGCGATCTCGAGGGCCCGCTTGCCGCCCTCTTGGCCCTTGACGTCACGCAGGTCAGGAATGCCGGGGCCATCCAGCATGGGTCCGGGAACCGGCGGGCTTAGGACCTGAACCCCCTTAAAATGGTTGATCAGGGCGATGAGGGAGCGGGGTGCAAGGATCGGCACATCCCCGGCCCAAGCCGCCTCCGGCCCGGATGATTCTGGACAGATCAGGCCAAGGCCCATCCCATTGGCGGCGACGGCGGCAGGCAAGGCTCCGACCACGGGCGCAATCTGACCATCAAGGCCAAGCTCACCAATGATGGCCCAGCCATTGAGACTATCGGCTGGGATAACGCCCATCGCCGCCATGACGGCCAGCGCGATGGGCAGATCATAGTGGCTGCCCTCCTTGGGCAGGTCGGCGGGCGCCAGGTTGACCACCAGCCTGCGGGCGGGCAGGGCAAGCCCCAGTCCTGTAAAGGCAGCACGAACCCGCTCGCGACTCTCACCGACCGCCTTGTCGCCAAGACCGACCAGAACAAAGCAGACCTGACCGCCGGTCAACTGCACTTCAACATCGACGCGGCGGGCCTCAACCCCTTCAAACGCGACTGTAACAACCTTTGCGACCATGACCCCTTGCCCCCGACTTATCCACAAGGGCACCATGGATTCAGGATCAGATCAAGAACAAAGACAGAACTGAAGTAGAAGATAGTCAATACTATTGATGTTTTTGTCGGATAGGATGGTTAATGATAGTTTAAGATCGAACAGTTTCAATCCGATCCCAGAGTATTGATGAGGCATCAGCACCGCCGAAACGCTTCAACTGTTGGGCGCCCGTAGGCGAGGTAACATTGATCTCAGTTAAGTAGTTTCCGATCACATCAATACCGACAAACATCAGTCCACGGCGTTTTAATTCTGGTCCGATCATGGTGCAGATCTCCAAATCGCGCGTGGTCAGAGCAACGGCTTCAGCCCGTCCGCCGACCCGCAGATTGGAGCGCACCTGACCGTCGGCGGGGACACGGTTGAT
>CANFKD010000035.1 GCA_947447115.1 Caulobacteraceae bacterium | reverse complement strand
GCGACCCTCGACGTCAACTGCACAACCTCATCGGCGCTGATCCACCAAACCAAGATCTATTCTAAGGGCAATCTCGCTGGCGAGGTGACGGTTCTGGCCGGCAGCGGCACCTGGATCACGCCGCCCAAGACGGCCTATCTGTCCGAAGCCATCGATGCCATTTGCCGCGCAGACTTCAAACGTCCCCTGCGCAATGTGCCTGAGGCGGTCGTGGCAGCGGCAAGCCCGGTGAAGGCTCCGGTGGTGATCGCCAAGCCCGCCCCTTCGCTCGCGATGGCCAAGCCCATAACGCCAATCACGCCCCTCATAACGCCCGCCAAGATCGGTGGGAGAGAGGTCCAGATCGTTGCGGCAACGTCCGCACAGGCCGCTGAGACAGCCCGCCAACAGGTGGCGCAGCGCCTGCCGCAAATTACCGCCAACCGCTCCTTCCGGATCGAAACAGCCGTCGTTGGCGGTCGGACCTACTATCGCGGCCTGTTCGGCGGCTTTTCCGATCGCGCCTCGGCAGCGGCCTTCTGCCGAACCCTATCGGCCTCGAGCATTGGCTGCTTGGTCAAATAGCGCAGCCTAGACCGCGACGGCGAAGGCACCCTTGACGCCCGCCTCCTCAAGCGCCGCGATCAGTTCGTCCACCACACTGTCGACCTCAGCAGAGTCCCGCCCGCGGATCACCAGGTTGGATCCATAGGCATCGTTCGAGAAGAACGGATAGGACCCCAGCGACAGGGCCGGATGGGCCTTGGCCACAGCCTCTAGTGGCGCAGCCAACGTGCCTTCGCCCGTGCCCTCGACCCGAACGGTGCGCGAGACAACGACGGCCCCGCCCTTTAAGCGCCAGCCAATATCCTCGAGCATGCCGCGCATGATCTGGGGCACACCGGCCATGACAAAGACATTGCCAATTTGGAAACCGGGCGGGCCATTGACGGGGTTCTTGATCAGGGTCCCGCCCTCTGGCACCCGCGCCATCCGCCTGCGCGCCGCATTAAGCTGATCACCAAACCGCCCGGTCAAAAGCGCCATGATCTCGGGATGCTCATAGAGCGCCACCCCAAAGGCGTCGGCCACGCAGTCAGCGGTAATGTCATCATGGGTCGGGCCAATGCCGCCGGTCGTGAAGACATAATCATAACGACCGCGCAGATGGTTCAGGGCGGTGATGATCTCTTCGGGAATGTCTCCCACCACCCGCGCTTCGGCCAGATCAACGCCATAGGTGCCGATATAGCGGGCGATGGCCGCCAGATTGGTGTCCTGAGTCCGGCCCGAGAGGATCTCGTCGCCAATGATCAGAACCGCCGCCGTCACTCGATCGCCGCTCGCCAACATGACTGTCTATTCCCAAAGCTGGATGTTGATCGATGACTAGGCGTCGCGCGCGGCTCAGGCAAGCGCAGTGTTGAGCAGGGCGCAGATAGCGTCCTTCTGCTTCACCCGGTTCCCGCCCCCCCCCTCTAGAGGCTCAGTCCGCCATCCGCCACGAGGGTCTGGCCGTTGACGTACGAGGCCAAGGGCGAGGCGAGGAACAGGGCCACACCGGCCATATCGGCAGGGGTCCCCATCCGACCTGCTGGGATGGCCCGCAAGGCTCCCGCCAGACGCTTTGGGTTTTCCGTAGTGATCTTGGTCAGCTTGGTATCGACCAGACCGGGGGCTAGGCCATTGACGCGAATACCATCGGGGGCCCAGGCCTGACCGAGGGTGCGGGTCAGGCTGATCGCGCCAGCCTTAGAGGCGGCATAGGCCGGATTGCCCTTGTTGGCCCCGAGGCCCGAAATCGAGCTGACAATGGTGATCGAGCCCTGGCTCAGCAGCAGTTGCGGCTGAAACTTGCGGCAGCAATGCATCAGGCTGTCGAGGTTGACCGCCACCACCTTGTCCCAGCCTTCACGCTCGAACTCCCCGCGCCCATAGACCACCGTGCCCTGAGACAGGACCAGAACATCGAGCGTGTCGAAGGGCAAGGGGGCTACCTCAATCGCGTCCGGATCGCCGACATCGACGCAATCATAGCCGAGTCCATTAAGGTCAGAGCCGTCCGCCGGATCATAGTCGCTGGCCTTGGCCCTTGTACCCCAGACATGGACGCTCGCACCACGCTCACGGAAGCCATGGGCTATGCCATTGCCAATGCCGCTAGAGCCGCCGACGACGAGGACGGTCTTGCCGGTAAAGTCTGTATCGTTCATCTGATTGATCCTTGTTAAGGCCTAGCCGATCCAGCGCAGGCCGCGCTCGAACAGCGAAATGGTGTGGGCATGCAGGCGATCGCCCATCTCCTTGGTCGCCTTCCCGGCGCAGGCCCGCGCGTGGGTGCCTTCAAGGATGATGCCCATCTTGTAGCAGGCCAAGACGCCGTACCATTCGATATGGGACATGTCGCGATGGGTCAGGGGCCGGTAGTGATCGACCAGTTCGCTCGCGCTGGGAAAACCCTTCCAAGGCTGAACCGTGATGCCCGCATCATCGGGCCGATCTTCAAGAGGCCAGGTGGCCAGTAGCCAGCCCAGATCGAGCAGAGGATCGCCGATGGTCGTCAGCTCCCAGTCCACCACCGCCGCCAGATCCCCACTGTCAAAGCGGAACATGACATTGGACAGGTGATAGTCGCCATGGATGATCCCAGGCTCAAAGGTCGAGGGACGGTTGGCCTCAAGCCAGCGACCGATACGGCCGACATCGGGCAGGGCTTGAATACCGGTCCATCCGGCATGTTCTTCGTAGGAGGAAAGTTGGCTTTGCCAGCGCTGAACCTGACGCTCCAGATAGTTGTCTGGACGCCCCAACCCCTCGAGGCCGCGGGCGCGGTAGTCGAGCGCTCCCAGAGAAGCGATGGCCTCAACCATGCTGAGCCCCATACGATGTCGAATGGTTTCAGAGCCCGCATGAAGCTCCGGCAGGCCTTGCGAGGGGTTAAAACCGTTGATCGGCTCCATCAGATAGAAGGACGCGCCCAGCACCGTTTCATCGGGGCAGGCGGCAATCAGACCGGGATGGGGCACATCGGAGCCTGCCAGCGCCGCCAGCACCCTGGCCTCACGGCGCATGGTCTCATTGGAGTTTTCACGCAGGTGGGGCGGGGGGCGGCGAAGGACATAGTCACGGCCGCTGCGGGTAAATTTCAGGAGGATATTTTGCGTGCCGCCGGTCAGCAGGCTGGCATTTTCGAGCGGGCCTGTTCCCAAGCCTTGCGCGTCCATCCAAGCGGACAGAACCGCCATATCGACAATATTTTCCACGACCAGCCTCCTCCATAACCCGGGCACGCCCTCTGACGGAGCGTTGCAGGCCTTCATTAGAAGGCCTTACCCAACGTTATGGGAAGGAAAAATCGCGCAAGGAGGAAAGTCGCCTCGAGCGCCCTACTTCGCGGTCACGCGCCAGATGACATTGCCGACGTCATCAGCGACCAGAACGCCGCCAGCCTTATCGACCGCAACACCAGCGGGACGACCGCGCGCCTCGCCCTTATCGTTTAAGAACCCAGTCAGGATGTCGTGCTGCACACCATTGGGCTTGCCGTCCTTAAAGGGCACGAACAGCACCTTGTAGCCATTGACCGGCTTGCGGTTCCACGACCCGTGCTGGCCGATAAAGGCACCGTTCAGGTATGAGGCGGGAAGGGCCGTGCCCTGATAGAAGGCAAGACCGAGCGAGGCGGTATGAGCCCCGAGCGCATAGTCTGGCTTGATCGCCTTGGCCACCAGATCGGGCCGCTGCGGGCTAACGCGGCTATCGACCGTCTGACCATAATAGCTGTAGGGCCAGCCATAGAAGCCGCCCTCCTTCACCGAGGTCATATAGTCGGGCACCAGATCATTGCCGATCTCGTCACGCTCATTGGCAGCGGTCCACAGGGCCCCCGATTGAGGGTTCCAAGCCAAGCCATTGGGATTGCGAATGCCTGAGGCAAAGACGCGGGTCGCGCCGGTCTTGACGTCGATGGCGAGGATCGCCGCGCGATTGACCTCGGCCTCCATGCCATTTTCGCCGACATTGCTGTTGGAGCCGGAGGTGGCATAGAGGGTCGTGCCATCGGGGCTGGCGAGGATGTTCTTGGTCCAGTGGTGGTTGATCGGCCCGCCTGGCAGGTCCGCAACCTTGCGTCCCTTAGCGGTGATGTTTGTTTCACCTGCAACATAGGGGAAGGCCATGACCGCATCGGTGTTGGCGACATAGAGCGTGTCGCCAATCAGGCTCATGCCGAAGGGAGAGTTCAGGCCGGTCAGGAAGGTCGTCTTGACCTCAGCCACACCATCACCATTGGCATCCCGCAGAAGCACGATTCGGTTGGGGCTCTTCGTAACCGCGCCGGCAGCAGACATGATCTTTGTCGCGATCCAGCCCTTCAGCCCGGCAGAGTCGCCGGGACGTTCGGGCGAATTGGTCTCCGCCACCAGCACATCCCCATTGGGCAGCACATAGAGCCAACGCGGATGGTCCAGCCCGCTGGCTAGGGCCGAAACCTTCAGGCCTTCGGCGACCTTTGGCGTTTCGCCCGCAGCCCATCCAACGACCTTGGCAATCTTGACGACGGGCAGTGCCTGCTTCTTGGCCGCTGGCAAAACGGGGTTAGGGCCGAAGCCCTGTTCGACCGGCAATGAAGCGCCGGGCGCGCAGGCCGCGAGAACCAGAACCATAGGGGCAGCAAGCAGGGCCGAACGGCGCAATATCGACATGGACGGATCCTAAAGATTGAGGGTGTGAACCTAGATGCTGTTCTTGAGCCGACAAAATAGGGGACCGCTCTCAAAAAGCTAGACCTCCCAATCGGGTTGAAAGGCTCAGAGACGCAACGTCAGCCCAACATTTCGAGAACAAATCGACCCGCCCAAAGTGACTTCAGTGTCGCAGGCCTGATTTTCATTGGATTTATGAGGGATTTGTGGCATGGTGATCAGATCGAATATCGCTACGGTTCGGCCGCTCTCCCTGCTTGCTCTTCGGATCGAGCTCCCGAGCTTTCTACGATCCTCCACGACCATTTGATCGCCCGTCCCCCGGGGATGGCGCGAATATTGACACTCGAAAGGCGACTCTCATGGCCACTGGCGTTGTGAAATGGTTCAATTCCACCAAGGGCTACGGCTTCATCCAACCCGATGATGGCAGCTCAGATGTTTTTGTTCATATTTCAGCGGTAGAACGGTCGGGCCTAGGCTCACTGAACGAAGGCCAAAAGCTGACCTACGAACTGGAACGTGATCAACGCAGCGGCAAGATGTCCGCCGGCCAGCTCTCTGCTGGCTAACCCTAGACCGGCTGCATTCTTTAGGACGCGAAGATTATGTCTACTGTTGAACGTGCATATGTTTTGGCCCGCTCGGGCCAATATGGTGACCTGAACACCTTGAAGGACCGTCTGAAGGCTGACGGCTGCCGTGCTGTTGACGCCTTGCTGGCGACCCGTTCACTCAAGGGCCACCTCGAGGCCATCTGTGCCGCGACCTACAAGCCCGTCGTTCAAGCGACGCCCGAAAAACCCGAAGAAATAGAGCCCACGCAGCCCGAATAGTCCTTGTGGCTCGGCCTGCACCTTTGAAAGCAACATGTCCAAACATCTGAACACCGGCTTCGCAGATCGTCAAAAGACCGCTGCGGAAGCTAAGAAAGCCCTGCTGGCTAAACTTCAACCGAAGCCCGCCGTCACCGATCCCCTATTCGATCAGCGCGAAGCCCTTCGCGCCGCCGAATTGGAGCGCGTCCGTCTAGAACGGGCCGAAGCCAAGGCCATAGCCGCTCAAGCTGCTGCTGATGCCAAGGAAGCGGCCCGTCTCGAAGAGGAGGCCCTTGAGGCCGCCGCTCTGGACGCCAAGCGCGGCGAACGCAAGGAACGCAAGGCCCTGACCAAGGCTGAGCAAAAGGCTAAGCGCGACGAGCGTTACGCGGCCCGCAAGGCCCGTCGCTAAACCTAAATCTATCCGGAGCTTGCTATGGCGGGGTTGCTTGACGGCCCCGCGCGATAGCGCGTTCCCAAGTTCAAATTCCATCGTTCAAGGAGATCGCTGAAATGGCGCGTAAACCCAACTACTCCTTCGAGCGCATGGAACGCGAGCGAATGAAAGCCATCAAGACCGCCGAAAAGGCCGCCGAAAAGCGTGAGCAACGCGAACGTGAGCGGGCAGAATCCGGCGAGGACACCGCGCCCGCCTCCGACGACGGCGACGAATAGGTCCCCCATGCAGTCCTCGACCATCTTCAACCACGAAACGGTTATCCTCGACGGCGAGAGCTTCTACGAGTGCGAGTTCCGCGACTGCCGGATGGTCTATAGCGGCGGTGAGTTGCCCGACTTCAAGAAGTGCCGCTTCGACGGATGCGATTGGAAGTTTGAAGGCCCTGCGGCGGATACACTCGCGCACCTGAAGCTCATCTGGTCCGTCGGTGGCAAGGCGCCCGTCCAGGCCCTGATCAAAGAAATCACCGGCGCCGTCGGCAAGTAGGCCCTTTTCGCCACGCCGCACCCCGCCTCCGCCCTTGCGGATGTCGGAAAATCCCGATCCTTAAATGAGAATGACTCGCAATTTCATTGACTGCGGCCTTGCGCTTCAGTTAATAACGCGTCGCAAACTCAATTAGGTATCGATCATGTCCTTAGGTCTCCGTCGCGCGCAGCTTGTGACCTCAACAGGGGCCGCAAGCCTCATGGCACTCTTCTGGATCATGCCCAGCCTTGCCGGGGCCGAAGAGTTCGAGATTGCCGAAGTGGTGGTGACCGGCACGGTCCAACCCTACCTCCAACACGGCATTGTCTCGGCGACCAAGACCGCCACCGCCCTGATCGATACGCCGCAGGCTGTGCGGGTCATCACCCGCGACCAGATCGAGGATCAGGCCATGCAGGGCGTCAGCGACGCGGTTCGCTATCTGCCCGGCGTCGGAATGGCCCAGGGTGAAGGACATCGCAACGCCCCGATCATGCGCGGCGTCAGCTCGACCGCGAACTTCTTCGTCGATGGTTTGCGCGACGATGTCGAATATTTCCGTGACCTCTACAATATCGAGCGGGTCGAGGGCTTGAGCGGGCCTAACGCATTGATCTTTGGCCGTGGTGGCGGCGGCGGTGTCCTTAACCGCGTCACGCGTCAGGCCGATGGGACCGTCGGTGCCGAACTGACCGTGAGCGGTGGAAGTTGGAACCAGAGCCGCGCGACCGCGGATCTGAAATCAGCCATCAGCCCGAACATCGCGCTGCGGGTCACGGGACTTGCAGAAACTGCCGACAGCTTCCGGGATGGGGTGACGAGCGAGCGCTCGGGCATAAACCCGACCCTTCAGGCGAAATGGGGCAATCACTCGACCCTGCGGCTCAGCTATGAGCACTTCACCTATGCGATGGTGACCGACAGGGGCATTCCCTCCCTATCAGGGCGGCCGATTGCTGCAGCCCCATCGACCTTCTTTGGCGGCCCGAGCCTGAGCCCAACCGACATGACCCTCAATGTCGGTGAGCTGGTCTTTGATCATCAGCGAGGCTCAGCGCACCTTCACAGCACCACGCGGTTCGGGGCCTATGACAAGGCCTATCAGAACCTCTATCCCGGCGCCGTGAGCGCTAATGGATCGTCTGTGGCCCTGTCTGCCTATGCCAATGCCACGGCGCGAGAAAACCTTCTTCATCAGACCGATCTCACCTGGACCATGGAGAACGGAAGAACCCGCCATGATCTCCTCGCAGGGATCGAATTGGGCCGACAGGTTACGGATAACCGTCGCACCACTGGCTTTTTCAGCGACCTAGGACCGAATGTCGTGACCTTTAACGTGCCCGTCAGCCGTCCGACCGTGGCACCCACCCTGACCTTTCGACCCAGCAGCAGTGACGCCGACAACCACGGGGTCGCGCAGACGGCGGCTGTCTATGTCCAAGATCAGGTCCATCTGACGGCTGGATGGATCGCCGTCCTCGGCCTTCGCCACGACCAGTTCCAGATGCGCCTGCGCAACAACCGCAATGGCAGCGTCATCGCCACCGAGGACCGGCTCTGGTCGCCTCGCGCAGGGCTGATCTATAAGCCGCAGCCGAACCTGTCGCTCTATACCAGCTATAGCCAGTCTTACCTGCCCCGCGCCGGTGATCAGTTGGCGGGCCTAACCTTGGCCAACAGCGCCTTAGAACCCGAGGCCTTTCGCAATCAGGAGGTTGGGATCAAGTGGGACCTCAAGCCAAACCTCGCCCTCACCTTAGCGACCTATCGGCTGGACCGCACCAATGTGGCGGTTGCCAGTCCCGTTGACCCCACCCAACTGATCCTCGTCGATGGCCAAAGCAGTTCTGGTCTTGAACTGGGCCTCAATGGCACCCTTCGTCCAGGCTGGACCGTGGCGGGAGGTTATGCCTATCAAGACGGCGAGATCACCCAGACCCAATCGGCGACGGCCAAGGCGGGCGCACGGCTGGCGCAACTGCCTAAACATTCCCTATCCCTTTGGAACCGGGTGGAGGTCACGCCCCGCCTTGGGTTGGGATTAGGCCTGCTGCATCGCAGCGCCCAATTCACCTCGACGGACAATAGCGTCACCCTGCCCGGCTATAGCCGTGTCGACGCGGCGATCTATTGGCGGGTCAACCCGCACCTGAAGGCGCAACTGAACATCGAGAACCTGTTCGACATCGGCTACTTCGCCTCGGCCCATAACAATAACAACATCACGCCCGGCTCGCCACGGGCCGTCAAGCTGACCCTCAGCGCGGCGCTTTAACAGCGTGCTGAGACATTTAATCGAGGCCACACCACAATTTCTGGGTAATTGATCGTTCTCCCAATTATTTCGGGGTGCTATGGTCCAGCCAAAGCAAGCACGCGCAGGGAGAAAATTATGAAAACTCGCATCACAGAAATGTTCGGCATTGAGCGCCCCATCATGCAGGGCGGCATGCACTATGTCGGCTTTGCGGAACTGGCTGCCGCTGTGTCCAACGCAGGCGGTATCGGCACGATCACGGCCCTGACCCAGCCCACGCCTGAGGCTCTGGCTAAGGAAATTGCCAAGGCCAAGGCGATGACCGACAAGCCTTTGGCCGTGAACCTGACCTTCCTGCCCTCAGTCAACCAGCCCGACTATCCCGGCTATATCAAGTCGATCATCGACGGCGGCATCAAGGTCGTCGAGACGGCGGGCAACAATCCCGCAAAGTGGCTGCCAGGGCTGAAAGAGGCCGGCATTAAGGTCATTCACAAGTGCACCGCCGTTCGCCACGCCCTGAAGGCCGAGGCCATCGGCTGTGACGCGGTCAGCGTTGACGGCTTTGAGTGCGGCGGTCACCCCGGCGAAGATGATGTGCCCAACATGATCCTGCTGCCCCGCGCGGCGGATGAACTGAAGATCCCCTTCTTGGCATCCGGCGGCATGGCCGATGCCCGCTCGCTGGTGGCCGCTCTGGCTATGGGCGCAGACGGCATGAATATGGGCACCCGCTTCATCGCCACCAAAGAAGCCCCCGTCCACGAGAACGTCAAGCAGGCCATCCTCAATGCCTCGGAACTGGACACCCGTCTGGTCATGCGTCCCCTGCGCAACACCGAACGCGTCCTGACCAATGCGGGCGTGGAAAAGCTGCTGGCCAAGGAAAAGGCCCTCGGTTCGGCCATCACCTTTGCCGATATCGCCGAAGAGGTTGCCGGGATCTATCCGCGCATCATGCTCAATGGCGAGATGGAAATTGGCGCTTGGTCTTGCGGCATGGTCGCGGGCCTGATCCACGACATCCCCACCTGCCAAGACCTGATGGACCGGATCATGCTGGAATCCACGCAGATCATTCGCGGTCGCCTTGAAGCCATGCTGGGCGCCTAATTTAAAGACTCAACGGGGGCGGCACTCGAAAGGGTTGCCGCCCTTAGTTTGTCATCTATCTGCCATAGGCTAGGGTTAAGAACGAAGGTCCTACGGGACTGAAACGGAGCCAACCATGACGCAGATTGATCGCCGCAGCCTTCTGCTCTCTGCCACAGCAGGGATGGCGCTTCCGCCCTCCATCGCCAAGGCCATGACCATCGACGCCAATGTGCGCACCGGCACCTTGACCGATGTCGAGCATGTCGTGATCTTCATGCAAGAGAACCGGTCCTTCGATCACTATTTCGGTGAGATGAACGGCGTGCGCGGCTTTGCCGACCGCTTCCCGATCCCCGTCCCAGATGCGCCCGGCGTCACCGGCAAGACCAACTGGACCCAGCGCGACGATAAGGCCAAGTCGACCCCGCCCCTGATCTCGCCCTTCGTGCTGGATACGACCGATAGCTTCAAGCTGATGCGCGTAGCGGGCACACCCCATAACTGGGTCGACGCGCAAGAGGCTTGGAACGAAGGGCGCATGAACCGCTGGCCCGAGTTCAAACAGGCCCACGCCATGGGTCACTATCGCCGCGCCGACATTCCTTTCCAATATGCGCTAGCCGATGCCTTCACGGTTTGCGATGCCTATCATTGCTCGGTCCAGACCGGCACCAACACCAACCGCCTGTTCCTCTGGACCGGGACCAATGACGGTCTTGGCACGCATGGTGGCCCTTCGATCTCCAATTCACATGATGATCTGGTTGAAAAGGGCGGCGCGCCGGAGGCCTACCACTGGACCGCCTATGTTCAGCGCCTTCAGGCGGCGGGCATTAGCTGGCGGCTCTATCAGGACATGGACGACAACTTCACCGACAATCCTCTGTCAGGGTTCAAGGCCTTCCGCGAAGCCCATGCCGACGCGCCGGGCTCTGATCCGGTCTTGAAAGCGTTGGCCATGAGCACGCGGACCCTCGATGGGCTGGCTGAAGATGTGCTGAACGGCAAGCTGCCCAAGGTGTCCTACATCATCGCCCCGGCTAAGGATTCCGAACATCCTGGCCCCTCCAGCCCGGCTCAAGGCGCAGACTATACGGCGCGGGTGATCAATGCCCTGACCGCCGATCCCAAGGTCTGGGCCAAGACGGTCCTGCTGCTCATGTATGACGAAAATGACGGCTTCTTCGACCATGTGCCGCCGCCTGCACCGCCGTCGCGCGATCCTGCTAATCCTGAGGCTTTGCTCGGTGCTTCAACGGTTGATACGGCCAGCGAATATCACCTGGTCCGCAATCCGACCGAAGCCAAATATGAGCGCGACCACCTGATGGGACGGCCCTATGGCCTCGGCCCACGCGTGCCCATGTTCATCATCTCGCCTTGGAGCCGTGGCGGCTGGGTCAATTCGCAGGTCTTTGACCACACCTCTGTGATCCGCTTCCTCGAAGAACGGTTCGGCGTGATGGAACCCAACATCTCGCCATGGCGCCGCGCGGTTTGTGGCGACCTGACCACGGCCTTTAACTTCAAGTCCCCCAACGATGCGGCATTCGCCAACAAGCTGCCCGAGACCGGGACGGATGCGGCCAAGGCCAAGGCCCTGCTCGCCTGGGCCCTGCCCAAGACCCCTGCCAGCCCAACCGCGCCGGTGCAGGCGGCTGGCCTTCGCCCATCGCGGGCCCTGCCCTATGCGCTTGAGGTCAAGGACAGCGTCAAGGATGGTGCGCTGCATCTCAGCTTCGACAATATCGGCAAGGCAGCGGCTGTGTTCCATGTCTATGACCGTCTGCGGCTCGACCTGCCACCCCGACGCTATACGGTCGAGGCCGGTAAGAGCCTGGCCGATCAGTGGCCCGCAGGCGCCCATGATCTTTGGGTACTTGGCCCCAATGGCTTCCATCGTCATTATGTCGGTACCGCATCAGCGAGCGACGCGTCCGTCTCGACCCATGCTGAGGCCAAGGGCCCTATCCTAACCGTGACGATCAGTAATCCCGGCACGGCGGCGCTGAGCCTCGCCATCACGGCCAATGAATATGGCCTCAAGCCGGTCAATCTATCGGTTCCCGCCAAAGGAACGGCCAAGGCCCAATGGACCCTACGGTCCAGCGCGGGCTGGTACGATCTGTCGGTGACGAACCCCAAGGCCCCTGGCTATCATCGCCGTCTCGCCGGACGGATCGAAACCGGCAAGGACAGCTTCTCCGATCCGGCTATGGAAGGCCCCGCCCTCATGGATCAGGCACGGTTGGTTTAGCGTCCGTTCCCTTCTCCCCTTGAGGGGGAAGGGTTAGGGATGGGGGGGTGTCACATCCACCGTCCCCGCCGATCATCCGAAACAGACCAACGAGTGGTGGGCTATCCCCAACCGCTGCACCCCCATCCCCGGCCCTTCCCCCTTAAGGGAGAAGGGGGAAGAGGGCGAAGGATCAGACTAGTTCACCCCACAGTTCGAGGTGATTATCCCGGTAGACCCGCCGCTGAGTTTTCAGGGTTAGGATTTCGGACAGGCCCGTCTCAGCCAGCAGGCTATCGACGCTAGCACGATCTGCACCGGTCAGGCTCTCCGCCGCATCCTGGACCTTTTGCAGCAGATAGAGCCGATAGGGCATGACCGCGACCTGAATGGGCACGCCGCGCCATTCAAACTCGACATAACCGATCATCCGCTCGCTCTTGCGCTCAAGACCATTGGTTCCGGCGACCAGATCGGGCTTGCTGTCCAGCCATTGGCGCGTGAAGCCGACGCTGGCCTTGATCTCGGGCAGATAGTCCTCAGCGATGAATTTCAGCAGCGCAATCAGGGTGTCTGGCACGCCATCATCGGCAAACAGTTCCCCGCTTGCACCGCCATATTCACCAGCATCATGGTCCGCGCTATTCATCCGTTCGACCCAGCGCCAGACCCGGAAGGCCCGGTTCTTCATCATGGCGACGGGAAAGGGGTCACGGCCCAGATGGGCATAGAGCGGCGCAATCAGGCCATAGTCGCCCAAGGTTGGACGGCCACCAAGCAGATAGGGCGAATGGGCCAGATGGGCGTCTAGCAGGTCCAAGAACTGCTCATAGGAGGCCTCGACCAACGGAATGGTGTCGGCAGTGACACCGAAATTACGCATGGCCTTGCGCATCCGGGCGCTGGCCATGGCAAAGACCTGCTCCCACTCTTCAGGACCTGCACCGGTCGGGGCTAGGGCGGCGGAGAAGTCATTGGCCAGGAAGGCGCGGTTGGTCTCATCAAAGTTCCAGCGATAGTGCATGGCCGGACGCAACAGGCCCTCGCCGCCGAACAGCTCGAAGAGCTGGCTGATGACCTTGTGGCGCGGGGTCTGGGGGTAGGCGGGGAAGCGCGTCTGACCCTTGGCCTCGAACCAGGCAATGATGTCAGAGCCATCCTGCACAAACTCGCCTTGCGGGGTCTCCATGACCGGCATGATCCAGCGATTGACGGCAGGCACGATCTCGGCCCGGAAACGCGGCTCACCGACGGCATGGTTGGTGAAGGCGATGCCTTGCTTGATCAGATAGGACCGGGCCTTGCTGGTATAGAGCGAACCGGGCGTGCCGTAGAGTTTGAAGTCGGTCATGTTTCCTCGCAGGCTTCCCGCTGTTTGATTGGCTTGATAATGGCGTCCATAGCGCCAATAGTCGAGTTTGCGAAAGCTTGGTTTGCACAGATGGATCGGCCCATGACCCAGAACCCTCTTCTTAGCGGCATGTGCGTCTATGGCCTCGACCTGTCCTATTTCACCGGCAAACTGCAGGCCTATCTGCGCTATTGCGAGATCCCGTTCGACTATGTCGATCTGGATATTGGCACCATGCGTAAGGTCGCCAAGGCCACGGGCATGGCCCAGATGCCCGCCGTTCAGTTGGCTGATGGCCGATGGCTGACGGATACGACCGCGACCATCGGCTGGATGGAAACCCAGCGCACCAACGCCGAGGTCATCCCCCACGATCCGGTCCAGCGGTTCTTTAGTCTGCTGGTCGAGGACTATGCCGACGAGTGGCTTTGGCGCCCTGCCCTGCACTATCGCTGGAGCTATGAAACCGATAGCCGCCTGATGGGCCGCCGCATTGCCGCTGAAATGATGCGCGATTTGCCCCTGCCCCTTGGCCTGCGCACCGCCCTTATCACCAAGCGCCAGCAGGACAAATATGTGCGCGGCGACGGGATCACTTCGGCCAATCGCGTCCATGTCGAGAGCGTCTATCGGCGCAATCTGGTCTGGCTTGAAGCGATCTTGAAGGACCGCCCTTTCCTGCTCGGTGAGCGCCCAACCTTGGCTGATTTTGGCTTTATGGGACCAATGTTTCGCCATTTCAGCCTCGACCCCACCCCTGCCCGGATCATGCGCGAGCAGGCCCCGGCTGTGTTCGAATGGGTGGCGAGGGTCTGGAACGCCAAGGCCAGCCGCCTAGCCGATAAGCCCCTGCTCGAAGGGGTGCCGCAGGACTGGTCGCCGATCCTGCGTGATGCGGGCGCGAGCTACCTGCCCAGCCTCGCGGCCAATGCCGCAGCCGCGCGCGCGGGCCAGAGCCATTTTGAGCTCAGCCTAGAAGGCGCGGCCTACCGACTGCCGGTTAATCTCAACCGCGTCCACTGCTTGAAAAACCTGCAAGCCGCCTATCAGGCCCTAGAGCCTGACGCTGCCGAGACCGTGCGCGCCCGGTTGGAACAGGAGGGGGTATGGGAGCCCCTCTGGCAAGAAACTCCACCCGATATCGGGTTTGATCCGGAAGGTCGGTTACCCTTCCTGACGGCTGACACCGCGTGGGCCAAGGGCACCGCGCCCAAGGTCCTGCGCCGCTCGGTCCATGATGGGGCCGCGCGCTAGCTAGAGCGGTTCGATACAGCGAAAGCCGATATGGGCCATGCTGGTGTCAGCCGTGACCCCGATGCGGGCGGCGGGCCTATAGCGCTCGCAATATTCAGCGGCGCAGAGAAAGGACCCACCCTTCAAGGCCATCAGCTTGCCCTCCTGAGCGGGCGTGCAGCAGCCAGAGGCCTGATCGAACGGGCTGAGCGTCCATTCCCAGACATTCCCGATCATGTCGAACAGGCCATAGCCATTGGCGTCAAACTGGCCGACGGGGCTGGTTCCGGCCCCCTCATCGCGCGAATGGAACCACGGAAAGGCACCCGTCCAGACATTGGCCATCAGCCGCCCGGCTGGCTTGAAAGTCTCGCCCCACCCATATTGCGCCCCGGCCAGCCCGCCCCGCGCCGCCGCCTCCCACTGGGCCTCGGTCGGCAAGGATAGGCCGTGCCAGTCGGCATAGGCCTTGGCGTCCTCAAGACTGATATGGACCACCGGATGGTCGTCCAGACCGGTCAGGTCAGAGCCCTCACCCCGCGGGTGTTTCCAACAGGCCTGCGCCTCGTGACGCCACCAGCGCCTAGGATCATCAAGGGCAATCGGGCCTTGGCTTGGCGTAAAGACCCCGGAGCCTGAAGGGTCAGACCGCTCGGCCAGCGTCACCCAGCCGCTCGCCTGCACAAAGGCGGCGAAGGCGGCGTTGGTCACCGGATGGGTATCGATCTCGAAGGCCTCGAGCGCCACAGACCGGACGGGCCGTTCCTCAGCATAGTGAGCGTCTGAGCCCAGCCGATAGGTCCCCGCCGGTATGCGAATCCGGCGGGTCGTCGCGCTCAAGGCCGTTAGGCTCATACCTTGATCTTCATCTCATTCATGAAGCGCATGATCTCCAACGGATTCATCGGCGAGGTGTCGACATTGATCAGGACCCGCTCAATCTTGCCCTTAAAGGGGTTGGGACCCTCATAGGCCTTAGAGACCCGATTGCCGAGGTCGGCCCCGACACAGAACCCATCATAGCCGGGCGAGAATAGAACCCGGCCAAAGACATGCTCGCCGACCTTGGCCCCATTGATATAGAGCGCGCCACTGCCGTCGAAGGGCCGCGACTTCATCTTCTGGACATATTTGACCTTGCAAGAGCCCTTGGGCAGCTTGACTGACGAGGTGATCTTGTCGACCCACGGCAAGAGGCTGCTCTCGTAAACCAGATAGCCCTTATCGACATAGAGCACATAGCCAGCAGGGCTCGAGCCATGGGCGACCAGAACCCCGTCCTCGTCGCCCGTGGGACGGTCTAATGTCACCTCAAACGAATGGCTCATGCCGCAGACGATCGGCGAAATGTCTGACGGGATCAGGTCGATGGGCGGACGAATATCCCAGACCTTACGCATCTTCTTCATGCGCGACTGAGACATCTTCATCAGCAAGGGCCGGTCATCGAGCGGCAGGACATTGTGCGCCACCGCCGCCGCATCCCACTTGGCGATCAGGCTCTTGACCACGTCCGGGTGCTGAGCCGACAGGTCGTGCAGCTCGTTCGGATCCTTGGACAGGTCGAACAGGCCCCAGGTGTCTTCTTCATAGGGCTTGCCGCGTGTATGGACCGAGACCAGCCGCCAATCGCCGTCCTGATAGGCCCGAAAGCCGCCCAGTTCGAAATATTGCTCGGTGCGGGTCTTGGCCTCTTTCGAGCTCAAGGTGCCAAGGACGCTGGCCCCCTCGACCGGCTTTTGCGGCTCGCCCAGATAGAGGTAGGGGCGCTTGACGCCGCAGGCCTCAAGGACCGTTGGATAGAGATCGACCACGTGGACAAATTGGCGGCGCAGCCCCCCCTTTTCATCCACCGACTTTGGCCAAGAGACGATCAGGGGATCAGCCACCCCGCCCAAGGCCGCATATTGCTTATAGAGGCGGTAGGGCGTGCCCGACGCGTTGGTCCAACCGATGGGATAGTGCGGGAAGGACCCGTCCTCGCCCATATGGTCCAACATCTCCGCCGCCTTTTCGATCGGCACTTCCCGGCCAAAGGCGGGGGCAAAGATATTGGGCGTACCGGTCGTGGTGCCTTCGGCCGAGGCGCCATTGTCGGAGAACAGCATGATCAGCGTGTCGTCGCGAACGCCTAGAGACTCAAGCTCAGCCACGATCTTGCCGATGGCCCGGTCAACGCCGGCGATCATCCCGGCATAGACCTCCATATAGCGGGCATAGACCTTCTTTTGCAGCGGGCTGAGGCTGTCCCAAGGCTCTGCGCCAAAGGATAGGGGCGGCAGTTCGACCGTATCTTGCGCAATGCCCAGTGCCTTTTGCCGCTCAAGACGCTGCTTGCGGATCACATCCCATCCGGCATCGAAGCGGCCCTTATGCAGGTCACGGTCTTCAGGCTTGGACTGTAGGGGCGAGTGGGCACCGCCAAAGGCGACATGCAAATAGAAGGGCTTTTCCGGGGCCAGCAGCTTTTGCGTGCGGATATAGCCCGTCGCGCGCTCGGCCAGATCGTCGCTGAGATAATAGCCCTCCCCGCCCGCCTCGACATGGGTGGTGCCATCAAACAGGGCGCCGGGGTGGAAATGGTCGCTGGAATGGCCCTGATACCAATAGGCCCGGTCAAAGCCCCGGTGGGTCGGCCAGTTATGATAGGGACCGTTGGGGCCGTTACTCTCGGCATTGTTGACGTGCCATTTGCCGGTCAAGAAGGTCGACCAGCCGGAGTCGCGCAGGACCTCCGGCAGGGTCATGGCTTGGCGCGTCAGGTCGCCGCGATAGCCCGGATAACCGGAATCGACATCGGCCAGCCAGCCCATACCGGCAGAATGGTGGTTCAGACCCGTCAGCAGGGCCGCGCGCGTGCACGAGCACATGGCCGTGGTCCGGAAATTCACATAGCGCAGGCCGCCCTTGGCCAAGGCATCGATATGGGGGGTTGAGACCTCACCGCCATAACAGCCTAGATCGGCAAATCCGACATCATCGAGGATGATAACCACAACATTGGGCGCGCCCTTGGGGGCCATGACCTCATCGGAAGCGGCGGGTCGTGAATCCTTAAAGGTCTTGCCAATCTTGGCCGCTTGGCCGGGCGGCAGGGCCGACGGAGAGATCAGTGAGGAGGTCGCCGACTTGATGGCTGCTCCACCCGCCGCTAGGGCCACGGCACCGCCGACACCCGCACCAGCCCCGAGGAGCAGCGAACGACGGTCAATCTTTGGGCGGTCGGATTTGGGTTTATCTTGGTCGGCCATGGCTTACCTCCGCTGCAGCCCTCTCGGCACGGCTGCTTAATCTTTGACTTATAATTGCACCTTGAGTGCCAATAGACAATGGGCACCGCCAGCTCCGGCAGCGCCCATGCGTCCGTTTCTACGCCTGAGTTTAGATAAACCGCCGACCAGCTGCGAAGGCCACGACCAGCACCGCTTCGGTCACCATCGGCTGGACCATGTCCGGGGTCAGACCGCCCATGGCCACGGCAATCCCGCGACCGGTCAAGGCCAAGGCCACGAGCAGCAGTGGTGCGGTCAGCAGCTTGCCCTGCCCATTGAATGCCGCCCAGACAGCCAAGATACCAACCGCCCCAAAGAAGCCGCCCATATCGGCGCGGATCGTCGCCAGACCTAAGGGGCCCATAGCCGCAACACCCAACTTGGCCGCAGGACCCGCGGGGTTGAGCCAAAGCTGTGACGTTATCAACAGACCCAAAACACCGAGCAGGCCAACCAGGCCCCTCAAAACTGTACGCCCCATAAAGAATCCTCCCTAAAATAGATTATGGCGCTGAGTATGCCGCTTTCAGGGGGGAAGACAACAAAGCCCTTTCCCCCGTTTGAGGGGGAGAGGGTTGGGAGTGGGGGGTGTTCATCCACGATCCTCTCCGCCACATCCCGCAAACCAGAATTCCTGAGCGTCCCGTCCCGCCGGAGTGCAAGGATCTGGATCCCCGCCAGCGCGGGGAACACGGATGTTGAGGGGGTTTTAAGCCACCCCCTCCCGCGTCATTGCGAGGCGCATCGCGCCGAAGCAACCTAGGGCAATATCAACTCCGGTCCGTGTCAGTCCCCTGGGTTGCTTCGCTGCGCTCGCAATGACGCGGATAAAAGAAAAGCCCTTTCCCCCCTTTGAGGGGGAGAGGGTTGGGAGTGGGGGGTGTTCATCCACGATCCTCTCCGCCACATCTCGCAAAACAGAATTCCTGAGGGTCCCTTCCCGCCGGAGTGCAAGGGTCTGGGTCCCCGCCTGCGCGGGGAACACGGATGTCGGGAGATCTTGGCGTTCTAAATCCTCCCCCCCTGGGGGAAGTACCGGCGAAACCGGGGTAGGGGGACTTTTTGCCCCCTAAAAACATCTTGCCTTTTCGCCCACAAGGTCCAATCTGACTAAATAGTCATTTCGGGGGATTTCATGGCTGGGATCAAGATTGAAGACGTCGCCTATGTCCGGTTTCGGGCACCCGACCTTGGTGAAATGAAGGCCTATCTGGCGGATTTCGGACTCAGCGTGGCGCAGGAAGACGCGCAGCGGCTCTTCGCCAGAGGCGCCGGAACCGCGCCCTTTGTCCATGCAACCGAACGGGGCGAGCCCGGCTTTGCGGCCCTGGGCCTGCGGGCCGAAAGCCTTGCAGATCTCGAAAGTCTCGCCCAGTCCGAAGGGAGAGCGATCGCGCCGCTGGACGGGCCCGGCGGCGGCTTTGTCCTGACCCTGCAGGATCCGGATGGCTATCAGATAGAGGTGGTCGCTGGCCAGAGCTTGGCCGAGCCCATCACCTTGCCCGCGCCCGTTCAGTGGAACAGTGCGCAGGCTCGTCCCCGAACCCGCCAGACCAAGCGCACCGGACAGGGACCAGCCCACGTGGTGCGCCTTGGCCACTGCGTGCTCAATGTGTCTGACTTTCGCACCTCGGAGGCTTGGTACAAGCAGCGGTTTGGCTTCATCACCTCCGATGAGATCGCCCTTGCGCCAGAGTTCTCCATCGGCGCCTTCTTGCGCTGTGATCGCGGGGAAACCCCGACCGACCACCACACCCTATTTTTGATTCAGAGCCCGAACGGTCCAGGCTTTAATCACGCCGCCTTCGAGGTTGCTGATCTGGATGACCTCATGGCCGGTCATGAACGGCTCAAGGCCGCTGGCCGCACACCCGAATGGGGTATTGGCCGCCACTATCTGGGCAGCCAAGTCTTTGACTATTGGCGCGATCCGTGGGGCCACACGCTGGAGCACTGGACCGACGGCGACCTCTTTACGGCTGCCGATGGCTCCAATAGGGCTACAATCCAAGAGCTTTTAGGCGTTCAGTGGGGCCCGACCCCGCCCGCGACCATGGGCTAGTCCACCGCCGTTTTCAGGAGAGATTTGCATGAAACTAGCCACCTTTAGCCAAGGCAGCGCCTCCGAACTGGGCGTGGTTCTAGACGGCGAGCGCATCGTGTCCTTGAGCCGCGCAGCCCCTAGCCTCGCGCGCAACATGATCGACCTGATCGCACGCTGGTCGCAGGTCGAGGGCGAGGTCCGCCGCATTGCGGCTGAAGCCGAGGAGCCTCTGGCGTTAGCCGATGTCCACCTCCACGCCCCCGTGCGCCGTCCGGGCAAGATCATGGCGATAGGCCTGAACTATGCCGACCATATTGCCGAGAGCAATATGGGCACGCCAGAACATCAGCTCTGGTTCACCAAGGCCGTCACCTCGATCAACGGCCCTTTCGATCCCATCCAAATTCCCAAGGTCTCACAAGCCGTCGACTATGAGGCCGAACTGGTCGCCGTGATCGGCACGGGCGGACGTCACATTGCCAAAGACAAGGCCGCCAGTGCCGTGTTCGGCTATTGCGTCGGCAATGATGTGACCGAGCGCGCGTGGCAGCACCGTACGCCGCAATGGGCTCTGGGTAAGAGCTTCGACACCCACGCCCCCATCGGTCCGTGGATCACCACCGCCGACGAGGTCAGTGATCCGCACAATCTCGGCATCCGGGGTCTGGTCAATGGTGAGCTGCGTCAGAACTCCAACACAAGCAATCTGGTGTTCAATATCTGGGACCAGATCGAGCACCTGTCCAAGGCCATGACCCTAGAGCCCGGAGACCTGATCTTTACCGGCACACCGGGGGGCGTTGGCGCAGGGTTCAAGCCGATGAAGCTCCTGCAACCCGGTAACCGTTCGCGCATCGAGATCGACGGGCTGGGGGCCATTGAGGGCGTCTGCGAGCCTGAAGCATGAGTGCCGGGGCCTTTGACTGCGATGTCCTGATCGTCGGCCTAGGCCCCGTCGGGGCGGTGCTAGCCGCCTTGCTCGTGCAGGAGGGCGTAACCTCGATCGCCTTCGACAAGGAGGCCGAAGTCTATCCCCTGCCCCGCGCGGCCCATTTTGATCATGAGATCATGCGTCTGTTCCAGCAGCTTGGATTGGCTGACGCGGTCCTGCCCCACACGCGCCCTGCCCCAGACTATGAATTCAAATCAGCCGATGGTCAGCTGCTGCTGAAATTTCCATCCAATCCGGGCGGCAGCCCCTCGGGCTGGGCCACCGGCTATATGTTCAACCAGCCGGACATTGAGCGGGCCGTTCGCGCTAAGCTGGAACAAAGCCCGCTCGTCCAAACGCACCTAGATTGGCAGTTCAAGGATCTTGAAGAGGATGGTGAAGGGGTTGTCGCCCTGATTGACACCCCTCAGGGCCTGACCTCCGTGCGGGCGCAATATCTGATCGGCTGCGACGGGGCCCGCAGTCCGGTGCGCGAGGCCGCTGGCCTGTCTCTGCTCGATCTGGAATTTGACGAGCCGTGGCTGGTGAT
>CANFKD010000034.1 GCA_947447115.1 Caulobacteraceae bacterium | reverse complement strand
TTATAGGAGACTTCCAAGTCCGTGATGGCCAGCGCACCAATCGAGGTTTGCTGCAGAGGCCCTGAGCCTGGATCGGCAAAGGAGGAGCTCTCACCATAGAAGGTCTCAGTGACACTGACCGTTAGGTCCGCCAGACGATAGAGGCCGTTCAGACCAATCTTGTACTTAGGCGATGCCTTTTCCAGCAAAGACTTGGCGTCCTTAGAGAACATGGTCTGGCCGGTTGGATAGGGCACGCTCGCCGTCAGCAGCGACGCTGGCGGGGACTTAACCTTCGTCACCTTGGTGGTGTTGAAGTTAGCCGACAGGCTCCAATCGACATGGCCATAGGCACCAAAGTCGGTGGGGTAGGACACCACGGCATCGAGACCGGTCGACTTGGTGTCAATACCGTTCGAGAAGATGTTGATGCCGGTGCTGGTCACAGTGGAGTCCAGCACATTGCCATTCGCGATAATCGCCGCCTTGACCTGGGGCGAGGTCGAGACCCCGCCACGGGTTCCATAGAGCGAGCTGGAACCGAAGATCCGATCGGTCAGTTCGATCTGATAGAGGTCGATCGTTGCGGTCATCTTGGGGATCGGATGAGCCACCAAACCGACACTGTAGTTCATCGACTCTTCCGGCTTTAGCTTGTCGATACCGAGCAGACGCGCTGCGCTGGAGTTGGGTGCCAACTGCACGAAAGCCGAGGTCGGCGATACGTTGGTGGCCGAATAGTAGGACTCCGCCAAGGTTGGAGCCCGGAAGCCGGTGCTGATCGTACCCCGCACCGCGTAGGAGTCGGTGAAATCATAACGGCTGGTCAGCTTGGCCACGGTCGTGTCGCCAAAGTCGCTGAAGTGCTCGAACCGCAAGGCGGCATCGACGGTCAAGCCTTGGATCGGCGAGGTGGCCAGGTCCGTATAGATGGCCCAGCTGGTCCGGTCATGCTTGCCCGCATCGGTCAAAGAGAAGCCAGGATAGGACTGTGATCCTTCCTTGTAGCGGGACGCCGGGTCACCGGCACCGATCTCATAGGTTTCCTTGCGCTGTTCGGCCCCGAAGGCGACGCTTAGAGGGGCGGCAAGACCGACTTCGAAATCCTTGCGAACATCCAGATTGTTGGTCAGTTGTGTGGTCACCCAAGCCCCGGCATGGAACGAATAGGGCGTGAAGCCCTTGGCGGTCAGGGTCGAGGTGTCCTTATAGAGGCTGGCATTGGCGGAATCTTCGACGCGGACCTCAATGCTGTCCTTGCCGTAGGTCGAGCTCAGATCAACATCCCAGCCGCTGACCGTGCCCTTGATCCCCGCCGTAAAGCCATAGTCGTCCTCAATGATCCGCTCCCGAGGCGAGAAGCCGAGGGGCAAGGGACGGTCGCCCGCGCCCTGCAGACCCTGAATACGGTTGTAACGGCGATAGTTCTCGTAGGCCGACGCATCCTTGTGCCCGTAGGAACCAAAGGAGTAGACATCCACGCCACCGGCCAAGCTCACGCCCGCATTGTAGCCCAAATTATGCAGGTGATATTCGGCATCGCCCGAGATGAGGTTCATATTGGGGAAACCGGGGATCAGGCTCTCGACCGCATAGTTGGCCGCCGAATAGGAGGGGCTCTTTGGATTGGCGAGGCGCTGGTCGGCGATGCCGCGATTGGAGAAGCCGTGATATTTGGTCTCGGCGGTAATATCGAGATAGCTGTTCTCGGTCGGGGCGGTGCCCATATTAAAGCCGATAGAGCCGGTCTTGCCGCCCTCGTCCATATATTCGCCGCCCGAAGCGGTCAGAGTGCCGCCCGAGGTGCTCTTTTTGAGGATGATGTTGATCACGCCCGCGATCGCATCGGTACCGTACTGGGCCGCCGCGCCATCGGTCAGCACTTCTACCCGGCCCACTGAGCCCATGGGCACAAAGCTCAGGTCGGTCGCAGCGGCACCCTGATAGGCGCCTGACAGAACCGCGAAATTGGCTGTGGTGTGACGGCGCTTGCCGTTGACCAGGACAAGCGCATGGTTCGGCGACAGGCCACGAAGGCGCGCCGACAGGGTCAGGTTGGCCGTATCACCGCCAAAGGCTTGGGCGTTGAAAGAGGGAACGACCATGGCCAGACCCAAGCGCAGGTCGACTTGACCGGTACGGGTCAGAGCCGCCGTATCAACGACTTGAATCGGTGCAGGGCTGTCCTCGACTTTCAAGCCAGATTGACGCGTGCCCGTGACGATCACTTCTTCGACTTCGAGACCGGCTGCCCCTGCGGCTGCGGTCTGAGCCAATGCGCCGGTTGCGGTCATCACACTGACCAAAGAAACTCCAGCGAGCCATGCTGTGCGATTTTGACGTGTCATTGTAGTATTATCCCCTCGTTTTACTTTCGGCTTTCAAAGGCCAGTTGATTTCAAGCGCGCCGGAACGCGGTTCGATCGTTCGCAAATCTTACCCAAATCGGTCATTTGGTTGATTTTCGTCTAGAGATTATGATTATGAAATTTCATTCACTGCCCAATAGTTGCCAAACTTGGAAATATTGGAGAGATATTTACAAGTTTTTATTGAACATTTTATTGAATAGACCGGAATCATCAGGAATTTACGCCTCTAATAAACGCATTATCCCCGTTCGATTCCCCCTTAAAACCTATTCAATCGCGTCTATGGCAATTTTTGGTTTTGAACTGCACGTACTATTGTGCTGCCCGAACAACATTCTCTCAGCCCGCCGGGGTGTCAAACCCTGCGACCTGATTTTTGCGACAATCCTGTATCTGTAGTAAAATTAGGCGGACAATGCTTATGTCATCGCCTAAATATGTCTCAATGACTCTAAAAACTTTATTTTTGACAGATGGATACAAAATTATATTTCAAATTTCGAAGGGAAATTGATTTCGATTTAATCCGATGCTGCTCAAATCGTGATCAAAACGATGGATTTTCGGGCATAAAGACAGGCTCATCGGCTGAATCGGTTGATCTTGCTGAGGCCATTGGTCGCCGCGAAAAGAGGCACTGACCACCGCTCGCAGCCAAGGTCGTCGACGCGCCTTTAGGCAGGAACGCATGAATTGCCTTTGAGCGAGATATCTTCGGACGGCGATCGCGTCTAAAATGAACCCAAACGAGCCCTTTGATCGATGCCGCCCCCTTTAGGAGATTCGCACATGGCCCAAGACCCCGTCTTTGACCGCACATGGAGTCACATCAAGGCGCAGCGCGAAGGCCATATTGCCACGATCAGCCTCCATAGGCCCGAGGCGAAGAACGCGCTCAATGACTTACATATGCGCGAATTGATCGAGGTCGCTCAGGCCCTGAGGCTGCGCCACGATATCCGGGCCGTGATCCTGACCGGTGGGACAGAAGGCTTCTCGGCCGGAGCCGACCTGAACGTGGCCAAGACCCGCGTCGCGGCGCCGCCGACCCTGATCGAACTGCGGTCGCTCTATTCCATCGGGCCGGACCTCTGCAAGGCCTGGGAGGAGATAGAAGCGGTCACCATCGTGGCCATAGAGGGCTTTTGCATCGGCGGGGGCTGCGCATTGGCGGTCTCGTGTGATTTTCGCATCATGGGCGAGGGAGCCTATATGCGCCTGCCGGAAATCCCGTTGGGTATGAATATGAGCTGGCGCAGCATTCCGCGCATTGCCAATCTGGTTGGCCCGGCCCGCGCCAAGCAGTTCGTCATGTTTGGCGAGCCTGCTGATGCCCAGACCTGCCTGACCTGGGGCATGGCCGAAGAGGTCACCCCAAAGGGCGAGGCTATGGCGGCCGCCCAGCGCTGGGCTGAGAAGGTTGTCGCCCTACCGCCCATCCCCGTGCGCATGACCAAGGAAGCGGTCAACGCGACCGTCAATGCCAACAATCTCGCCACCAGCGTCATGGACCGGGATCAGTATCTGCTGATGGCCCGGTCCAATGACTATAAGGAAGGCGTCAGCGCCTATCTGCAAAAACGCACCCCGGACTTTAAGGGCGACTAGGGCCTTTGCCTATGACTGGGGCTTCAGCTTCAGCAGCTTGGACACCAGCGTTCCCTTAAGCGCCAGATCGTTGGCCGAGGCACCGACCGCCATCTGATAGGTCCCGGCATCGACGCGCCAAGCGCCAGCGGTCTGATCCCAGTTGGCGAGCATCTTAGGATCAACCGGCACCGTCACCGACTTGGCTTCCCCGGCGGCCAGGTCCACGCGTGACCAACCTACCAGACGCTGCTGCGTGCGATTTGGAGACTGGGTCAGATAGAGCTGAGGCACGTCTGTGCCCGCCTTGGCTCCAGTGTTCTTGACCGTGAAGCTCACGCTCGGCTTGTCACCGGCCTTGATCACCAGATCGCTATAGGCGAACTGGGTGTATGTCAGCCCAAAGCCAAAGGAGAACAGGGGCTTGGCCCCCGTCTTGGCAAACCAGCGATAGCCGACGTCTGAGCCCTCAACATAGTCGACATCGAACTGCTGACCCTCTGGAACATTGATCCCCGGCAAGATGGGATGGGGCGTCTGGGCCAACGAGGCCGGGAAGGTCATCGGAAGACGCCCTGACGGCGCGACTTTGCCCAAGAGCAGATCGGCAATGGCTTCACCGCCCCGAATGCCGGGATACCAAGCCTCGACCACCGCTCCGACCTTATTGAGCCAAGGCATGGCCACGGGGCCGCCGGTTTCCAGAACCACGATGGTGTTGGGATTGGCCGCCGCGACCGCTGCGATCAACTCATCCTGCCCGCTGGGCAAGGACAGGTCCGGCGAGTCATAGGCCTCCATCATCCATTGGGTGGCAAAGACAATGGCCACATCGGCGCTCTTAGCCAGATCAGCGGCGGCGGCAGGATAACGACCATCATCGAAGGTGACCTTGGCCTGAGGCGCACCCGCCCGGATCGCTTTCAGGGGCGATGAGGGCATGTACATGGCCCGGCGAATGAAGGACAGCGGTCCCTCCCCGCCCAGAACGTCGGTCACAGAGGGCCCCTCACGCGGCGCGACCTGAGACGAGCCAGCCCCAGACAGGACCCCCAAGTCCGCATGACCGCCAATGACGACGATCCGTTTTGCCGAGGCCGTTAGGGGCAAGAGGTTGTTCTGATTGCGCAGCAGCACCATGCCTTGAGCCGCCGTGGTTTGGGCCACCTTTGCCCCCGCCTCACGATCGAGCGGCGTCTTGACCGGCGGATGCTCAATCACCCCAACGGCGATCATGGACCGCAAGATGCGCTGGTTCATATCATCCAAGCGCGTAGCGTAGGCCTTGTCGGTCTTGGCGGCCTCTTGCAGGGGCAGATGGAAATAGACCGCCTTATCCAGCTGCTGACCCGACTGCTGGTCGAGGCCGTTCAAGGCATCGGAAAGACCGTGGACCGCGCCCCAGTCCGACATGACCCATCCCTTGAAACCCCAGTCGCGCTTGAGCATCTTGTTGAGCAGGAAATCATTGCCGCAGGCATAGCCGCCATTGACCAGATTGTAGGAGCACATGACCGATCCGGGCTCACCGCGCTTGACGGCGATCTCAAAGGCCAGAAGGTCGCTCTCGCGTAGGCCTGCCTCAGAAATCTTAGCGTTCAGAAACTGCCGGCCGGTCTCCAGATCATTGAGCGCGAAATGCTTGACTGTTGAGATGACGTGCTGAGACTGAATCCCCCGAACGGACTCTCCAGCCATGGTTCCCGCCAGAAGGGGATCTTCGCCCAGATATTCAAAATTGCGGCCATTGCGGGGATCACGCGCCAGATTGGCACCGCCCGCCAGCAGGACGTTAAAACCAGAGCGCCAAGCCTCTTGCCCGATCATGGCACCGCTTTGATAGGCTAGGTCTGGGTTCCAACTGGCCGCCAGAGCTGGGCTGGACGGCAAGGCGGTTGCCCCATCCCCCCTGAGGCCAAAGACATAGGCAACGCCCAAGCTGGCATCGGTTTCACGAAGCGCGGGAACACCCAGCCTCGGCGCACCGGCGACATAGCCCGCGCTCGGCGTCACACCGGCAGGAATGACCGTACCCGGTAACATCGGCAGGGGCATAATGCCATGGACCAGATTGAGCTTATCTTCTGGCGTCATTTGGCCCACGATCTTTGCGGCCTGGACATCGGGGCTGTCGACCTTAGCCTTAGGTGCCGCGATGGCCGCGCCTTGGCTGAGAACGGCCATCGCGCAGGACATTAGGAAAATCGACTTTTTCATTGTATTTGTTCCCTAATATTAGTTTTTGCAACCCGTCATTGCGGGCTTTGGATGTCAGCTTCCGTGAGCTGTTGGTCTATCGACCGCCCCTGCAGCATTTCGGAGTTCATTCACCACCATAGGGTCAAGCGCGTCCAAGGCCAAGATGCCGCGTTCGACTATGCAAATCCGCAACAAGATGCGACGCTGGCAATCCAATCCTGAGAGTGACCGACCATGCAGCGCCGCGATTTTCTTCAGACCTCCGCCCTAGGCTTGGCCTGGTTTGCTCTGACCGGCTTGGCCAAGGCTCCGCCCCTGCCGCGCAAGCCCAACTTCGTGATCGTGCTTTGTGATGACCTTGGCTATGGCGATGTTGGAGCCTTTAGTGCCAAGCTGATCAAGACCCCCAATCTCGACCGCATGGCCGCCGAAGGGGTTTGCCTGACCGACTATTATGCCCCGGCCAATATCTGTACCCCTTCGCGCGCAGGGCTCTTGACCGGCCGCTATCCGATCCGCACTGGGCTTGGCTATGAAGTGATCCAGCAGGCGGATGACCGGGGCCTGCCCCTGACCGAAGTCACCCTGCCCAAGGCGCTGAAGGCAGACTATGTGTCGGGCCTGTTTGGCAAATGGCACCTTGGTCACATCGGCCCCTCATGGCCCCCGACCAAGCACGGCTTCGATACCTATTTCGGCATCCCCTACAGCCACGACATGAAGCAACTGGCGCTCTATGAGTCCCACGCGGGGTCGGACGAGGTGATCTCGATGCCCGCCGACCTGCCGACCTTGCAACAGCAGTTCTATGCCAAGGCCGAAGCCTTTATCGAGGCCCATCACGACCGTCCGTTCCTGGTCGAATTGGCCCTTAGCACCCCCCACCTCCCCGCTATCCCCGGTGCGCCATTCAAGGGCAAGAGCGCGGCGGGCGGCTTTGGCGATATGGTGGTCGAGATCGATAGCCTGATGGGCCGCCTGATGGCCAAACTCAAGGCGCTCGGGATCGATCGCGACACCCTCGTGTTCTTCACCTCCGACAATGGGCCTTGGTATGAGGGCTCCTCCGGCCCCTTGCGCGAACGCAAGGGTGGCGGGGGCTATGATGGGGCCTCGCGCGTGCCCTTCATTGCCCGTATGCCCGGCACCTTGCCCGCCGGTCGGCGCGTTGCCTCCATGGCCTCGGGCGTCGATATCCTGCCCACCCTCTGCGCCATGGCCAAGGTGCCCTTGCCTGTCGATGTCACGATCGACGGCAAGGACCTGACCCCTGTCCTGCTCAAGGGGGCCGCCTCGCCCCATGAGGAGATCATCCTGTTCGACAATGAGAATGTCGTCGGCATCCGCACCCAGCGCTGGAAATATGTCGACCGGGCCTATTATCGGAACCTGAACCTGCCCTTCGGCCTGATGAACCTTGATGAACTCTATGATCTCAGCATTGATCCGGGTGAGAACTACAGCGTCGCCAGCCTGCATCCCGATATTCTGGCCGACATGAAGGCCCGTTTTGCGCGGGCTAAGGCCACCTTCTTACCCATGAAACATAAGGACATTCCGCCGGTCTATAAGGCCTTACGACAGGCCCTAGCGCCCCTGCAAGACTGATCGGTTGCTAATTGCCTTCAGCCTTTGGTTGTTAATTGGCCATAGTTACCCAATGTCGCCGTGATCCGCCTTAATTCGATCCTATTTTAGCACCGCTCCTGCCGATAGTTTAGGTTAGCAATAACTAATCTTTGATTCGAGCGGGCGGACCCATGACGACCACGACGCAAAAGGCCACAGCATTGGCCTTAGGACTATTATTGGTTCCGACCCTCGGCCATGCGCAAAGCACAGAAGATCTGGTCAAACGGCTGGATCGTTTGGAACAGGAAAACCAAGCCCTGCGGCGTGACCTCACCGCCTTGCAGGCTCAGCAGTCAAAGGCCGGGGAGACAAAGGCTTCGGCAAAGGCTCAAGCGGCTGATGCGGGCGTGATCATGATCAACAGCCCGCTCAGCTATGAGCTCCTTGACCCCACCACAGCAGGCAAGTCCAAGCCCTTGGCCCTTCTGGCGGCAAAGCAGGACGGAACCCTAAAGCCGGGCGGCGAGGTCCTCGGCGGAGGGTTGACCGCAATCGCCGACTATCAATCGACCAATTTCAGCAGCGATTTTGGCTATCTGATGCGTCAACCCGGTGCCAACCATATTGGCAAGTCCGTCTCCGAGGCCGCCATCCACTCGGCGCAGCTCCACGTCACGGCCGCCGTCAACCCTTGGCTCACGGCCTATGTCGAGTTGCTCTATGATCCGCAACAGAGCTTTGGCGCAGGCACCATTACCGCCCTGTCGCGCAACCAGATCCAACTGCGGCGCGGCTATGCCCTGATCGGCGACCTCAACCGTTCGCCCGTCTATGGGATGATCGGCAAGTTCGATACGCCCTTCGGTCAAACAGACACGGTCAATCCCTTCTCGCTCTCAACCGATGGCCACACCTTTGCAGGCCTCGCCTATGGGGCGCTGATCGGTTACTCAAAAAATGGGCTGAACCTTTCGGTAGAGGCCGTTGAAGGCGGCTCGGCCTTTCGCGGTCTGAACAGCCCCGTCGACGGGACCACCGTCCCCAGCCGTCTGAACAACTATGTGCTGGACGCCAACTATACGGCTAAGCTCGGCGGACGAAATCGTACCTTGCTCGCCGGAGCCTCCTACGAGAAGGGCAGTTCCTATTGCCAGTCTTTCCCGATCACCCATTTCGGGGCCTGCTCCAAGGCCAATCCCGCCTACGCGGTCTATAGCACTCTGAACTGGGACCAATTCACCCTCAAGGGGCAGTATGTGTCGACCGCGAACCCGATGCCGGGCACGCACAATCCCAATGCGCCGCTAAACATCTATAGGGCCAGCCGCATCAGCAGCTATGATGTCGGCCTGAAATATCGCACCAATGCCTTTGACAAGCCCCTGCACCTCTCGGCCGATTTCAGCACGCTGATTGCGGGCCCGAATGGGTCGCCTTGGCAGCATCAGGACCAGTGGGTGGCCGGGGTCGCTTCCTTCCCCTCGCCCAATGTGAAGCTGTTCTCCGAGGTCATTTTTGTCGATGGCTATCTACCGCTTCAGTTCCTCACCGGCGGCACACCCGGCGAGGATGCCGGCGATACGGAAAGCTCGACCGACAAGCGCTCAAAGGTGCTGATGACGGGCATTACATTAGCCTTTTAAGGGGGCAGACCTAATCGGCCTTGACCGACCCTAGGTCCAGCGCGTCATCTAGGCTTTCAAGGGGCATCAGACTCCAAGGGAGCGCATTATGGTCGGTCGGGTTGCGGGCAAGGTTGCTATCATTACGGGGGCCGCCTCGGGCCTAGGGGCTGAAAGCGCAAGGCGTCTAGCCCGCGAAGGCGCGGCGCTGATGCTGACCGATCTGGCGACGGAAGCAGGCGAGGCTCTGGCCAGCGACCTGCGCGCCCAAGGCCATAAGGCTCAGTTTCTGACCCAGGACGTGACCGACGAGGCGGGATGGGATCAAGTGGTCAAGGCCACGCTAGACGCGTTCGGCCGCATCGATGTGTTGGTCAATAGCGCCGGGGTCGGCGGCGGCGGCGCGCCCTTGGCTGAAACCACCTATGAAAATTGGCGGCGCATCACCTCGATCAATCTGGACGGCACCTTTCTGGGCATGAGGGCGGTCGTGCCCGCCATGACCGAAGGCGGCGGCGGCTCGATCATCAATCTCTCATCGATCCTCGGAAAGGTCGGAATGGCCGGAGCGACAGCCTACTGCGCCTCCAAGGGCGGCGTTCTGATGCTGACCAAGGCCAGCGCCTTGGAACTGGCTCCCGTCCATATCCGGGTCAATTCGGTCCATCCGGGCTTTATCGAGACGCCGATGGTCACCAACGCCCTGCATGAGGCCGAGAATGGCAATGAGATGCGCGACCTGATCATCTCGCGCCACGCCCTCGCGCGCCTCGGCATTCCCCGGGAAATCGCAGACGGAATCCTGTTCCTAGCCTCTGACGAGTCCAGCTTCATGACCGGCGCGGAACTGGTCATTGACGGGGGCTATACGGCGGCGTGAGGGCGGGTGGATGAACACCCCCTCACCCAACCCTCTCCCCCAAGGGGGCGAGGGCTTCATCGTTCTAGCCCTCTCCCTGAGGGAGAGGGTTGGGTGAGGGCCTTGTTTGTTTTCTTAAACAAGACCCCCTACCCCGGCTGCGCCGGTACTTCCCCCAGAGGGGGAAGATTTAAGACTCCAAGATCTTCCCCTTCTGGGGGAAGTGGCGCGCAGCGACGAAGGGGGCCTTGTTTTCTGCCCATGAACTACCGCGTCGTCAGCCCCCCATCGATCACCAACTCACTACCCGTGATGTAGCTCGACGCATCAGAGGCCAAGAACAGCACGCCTTCAGCGATTTCGGCAGGCACGCCGGTGCGGGCCAGAGGCGTGGTAATAGCCGTCATGGCATCAAGATCGATCCGATTGGCCCCCTGTTGATTGACGGAGGTCAGATCGACCGTGTCCGATATCGAGTCCCAGATCGGCGTGTCGATAATGCCCGGATGGACTGAATTGACCCGAATCTTGTCGCCTGCAGCGGCGCATTCCAGCGCAATAGATTTGGAGAACAGCCGCACAGCGCCCTTGGTGGCGCAATAGGCGCTCATGCCCGGCGAGCCCTTCAACCCTGCGACCGAGGACATATTGATGATCGAGCCGCCCTCACCGCTCGTACGCATCAGGGGCAGGCTGTGCTTGACGCCCAAAAACACGCCCTCGACATTGATCGCCTGTTGCTTGCGCCAGGTTTCGAGGGTCATTTCCGTGACCAGACCGCCAATGCCGATCCCGGCATTGTTGACGAACACATCGAGGCGGCCGAACTGGGCGCGGACTTCAGCGATCACGCCGATCCATTCGTCTTCGCTGGTCACGTCCTGATGCAGATAGATCGCCTTGCCGCCGCTCTGATTGATGGCCGCGCAGACCGCCTTACCAACGGAATCTTGCACATCGGTTAGGACGACGGTTGCCCCCGCCTTTGCCAGCCGCTCCGAACAGCTCTTGCCAATGCCGCTCGCGGCTCCGGTTACCAATGCAATCTTGCCTGACAGGTCGGCCATAGTCTCTCTCCCTAGGTTATTCTTGTTCCTAAAAGTCACATGCCAAGGGCTAGGCTTCAAGCCCAATGAATTTGGCGCTTTTCCCGCGCCCGTCTCTTGGTACAAACTAGACAAAAGCCTCGTGGGGCCACAGTCCCCGACAAACACGCAAGATGATAGGAAACACCATGGCGGACGGCACCCAAAACCAGACTGAGGCCAAGGGCCCGCTCAATGGCGTTCGCATTATCGACCTAACGCAATTTGTGCTTGGCCCCTATGCGACCCAGACCCTCGGCGATCTTGGCGCAGACGTGATCAAGGTCGAAGAACCGGGCGGCGATCGCCAGCGCAAAGACGGCAAGCCCCCCAACCTCAAGGAGATGGGCCCCTCCTTCATCGCCCTGAACCGCAACAAGCGTTCCGTCGCGCTGGATCTAAAGAGCGAAGAGGGAAAGGTGGCCTTGCGCGCGCTCGTGCTCACCGGCGACATCTTCATCCACAATATGCGCCCCTCAGCCATTGCGCGGCTGGGCTTCTCCTATGAGGACGTCAAGGCGATCAAGCCAGACATCGTCTATGTCGAGGCTATGGGCTATGCGGAAGAAGGTCCCTATGCCGGCCTGCAGGCTTTTGACGACCTGATCCAGTCGGCCAGCGGCGCCTGCAGCCTGAACCAACTGGTCAATCCAGAGGCAGAACTGCGTCCCCTGCCCTCAATCATCGCCGATAAGACCTGCGGCCTCTTTGCCACCATCGCCACCTTGGCAGCGCTGCGGCACAAGGAACAGACCGGCGAAGGGCAATATGTCGCCGTGCCGATGCTGGAAACCTTCACCGGCTTCTTGATGGCCGAGCACCTCTATAATCAGACCTTCGTGCCGCCCACCGGCAACTATGGTCACACCACCACCATCACCCCCTATCGCAAGCCCTATGCGACCAAGGACGGGTTCATGACGGTCCTACCTGCCAACAATATCCAGTCAGCGCGGTTCATGGAGTTGGGCGGTCTGCCCGGGGCCTATGAGAGCGAGCGCTTCCTGTCCAAGCAGGGCGGCAAGGCCCGCGTGGCCGAATATTACGCCATGATGGAAGAGGCCGCTCTAACCTATAGCACCGAGACCTGGCTCGAACTGTGCGCGGCCAACTCGATCCCGGCCATGAGGGCCAACACCATCCACGATATTTTCGAAGACCCGCAGCTCAAAGAAACCCTGTTCGAAACCCGTGAACTGGAAACCGAAGGCGCCTACCGCGCAATGCGTCCGGGGCTTCGGTTCTCGAAAACGCCCGCCACCATCCGCCGCGAACCGCCCCAGATCGGGCGCGATACGGCAGAGGTTCTGGCCGAGGTGGGCCTAAAGGTGCCGACCCCTCAGGCCGGGTGACGGTGACGGCGCGCCAACATCAGATCGTTGTCGCGCCACTTGCCAAACCGGAAGAACAGGAAGGCCAGCAGGGCTGACGAGATGGTCCCGACCGGGAAGCTCCACCAGATGGCCGACTCGCCAAGCCACCTTTGCATCAGCGACGCAAAGGGAACCCGGAACGCCCACATGGTCACGGCATAGATGATGGTCGGAGCCGCCGTCGCGCCATTGGCCCGCACCACCGCCGACAGACCAGAGGTCACGGCCAAAACGATCCAGCCCCAAATGGCGATCTGATTGATCTCCCGCGCCTTGGCCAAGGCCTCACCCCCTTCGGGCAAGAACAGGGTCAGGGGCAAGTCACCCAGCCCATGGATCAGAACCGCCGCTAACAGGGTCATGGATCCGGCGATCAGGCAGCCCTTGAGCGCAATCTCCTCAACCCGATCCCAGCGGCCTGCGCCGATATTCATGGCGGCCATGGCCGACATAGAGGCCGCCAATGCCATGGACGGCATCTGAACAAAGGCCCAAAGCTGCGCAGCCCCGCTATAGGCCGCAGCCGTAATGGCGCCGTGGGAATTGACGATCGTCAGCAGCACGAAATAGGCGCCTTGCACGAACAGGGTCTCGGCCCCCATCGGCGCGCCACGCTTAACCAACATCATCAGCAAGGCGGGGTCAGGCTTCAAATAGCGAAGCTCATCGCCCTTCAAGGCCATGACCATATCCTTGCGATAGATATGCAAGACCAAAGCGGTCAGGGCGACGAGATTGGCAATCAGACTGCCCAGCGGCACCCCGGCAATGCCGAACCTCGGCAAACCAAAGGGCCCCGTCAGCAGGATCGGCGACAGAACCAGATTCAATCCAATCCAGACCAGCGTAAAGCGGAAGGGTGTCTTGGCGTCGCCGCTGCCGCGCATCAGCATCATCAAAAAGATGTAGGTAAAGATGCTCGGCATGGTCAGGCAGGTGATGCGCAGATAGGTGATGGCGTCCGACACGGACGGCGCGGGCATGCGGATCAGGTGCACAATAGACGGTGCAAGCAGCCAGCCTGCGAGCGCAATGACGCAAGACACACCGATGATGAAGCTAATGGAGGTGCCGACGATCTGTTTGATGGCTTGAATGTCGCCCGCGCCGCGCGACTGGCCCACGGCGATACCCGCTGCGCCAGAAACACCCATGACAATGCCCATCATCATGAACATGAACACATTGGCATTCACCACCGCCGTCAGAGCGCCTGGGCCAAGCGTATGGCTGACCAAAATCGCGCCCCAGGTGCCGGACAGAGATTGCAAGAAATTGGTCGTCAGAAGCGGCAGGGCAAAGACCAGCAGAGTCTTACCGATCGGACCTTCCAACAGGTGGCTGCGGTCTGGTCCTACGGCCTCCGTCGACAGAGGTTCGATGATGCTGTTCTCGGAATCTGACACGGATCTCACAGGTCCTTATGGCGCTCTAGGTGCTGATGGCACCGAGACCTGCCCTTTACATCCTTAACTATCGGACGATTCGAAGGGCTGCCGAGCCTTTTAAGCTGAAAATATAAGGCAAATTGCCGCGCCAGAGTCCTATCAACCCTTCCAAACCCCATCTATCTAGGGCATTAGCCCCCTAGCGTTGAACAGACTGCAAAGACAATGACGGATAAGCCTCGCCGCCCCACCCTAAGCTTGAAGAATCCACCGCCTCCCAAGCCGGTGCCCGAGCCTGTGGTTGCGCCGGTGGCTGCGCCAAAGCCTTTCGCCTTTTCGCCTCGTCCCAGCAGAGCGCCCAAGCGGGAGGCTCCGGCCCCTGTGGTCTATGGATGGCGCTGCAAGCCCTGCGGCACCGGCTTCAATGTGCCGACCGATCTGGCCGAAGACGAGTCCGTTCGCTGCCCGGCCTGCAATGCGCGGCTTGGTCTGCTGAAAGACTTTCAGGGCGATGAGCCCAACCTAGCGAAGGTCCGCGCCCGCAAGATCTAGCGGCCCTTTTGAATTAAAGCTCCCTTCTAAAGGTTCTGACATGACCCTGCGCAAACTTGGCCGATCCGACATTTCTGTTGCCCCGATGGCCTTTGGCGGTAACGTCTTTGGCTGGACGGCGGACAAGGATACCTCCTTTGCCCTGCTCGATGGCTGCGTCGATGCCGGGATTAGCCTGATCGACTCCGCCGATGTCTATTCGGCTTGGGTTCCGGGTCATCAGGGCGGCGAGTCCGAGACCATGATCGGTCAATGGGTTGCATCACGGGGCCCAAGCGCGCGTCAAAAACTGGTCATTGCCACCAAGGTGGCGAAGCTGCCGAGCCGTGCGGGCCTATCGCGCGCCAACATCATGGCCGCCTGCGACGACAGCCTGAAGCGCCTAAAGATCGATGTCATCGACCTCTATCAATCCCACGAGGACGATACCAAAACGCCCCTAGAAGAAACACTGCAAGCCTTTGCCGACCTGATCAAGGCCGGGAAGGTGCGGGCCATCGGGGCCTCCAACTATAGTGGCGCTCGCCTGGCAGAGGCCCTCGCCATCAGCGCTGCCCACGGCCTGCCGCGCTATGAGACGGTCCAGCCGCACTACAACCTCTATCATCGCGCCGAGTTCGAAACCGATCTTCAGCCGGTCTGTGTCGCGCAAGAGGTCAGCGTCATTCCCTATTTCGGGCTGGCCAGCGGCTTCTTGACCGGCAAGTACCGCAGCGAGGCGGATTTTGGAAAGAGCGTGCGCGGTCGCCAGATGGGGGCCTATCTGAATGAACGCGGCCACCGCATCTTGGCCGCTCTGGACACGGTTGCCGCCTCCACCCAGTCAACCCCGGCGCAGGTGGCCTTGGCATGGCTCATGACCCGCCCCGCGCTCGCCGCCCCCATTGCCTCGGCCACCAGCATGGACCAGTTCAAGGACCTCGCCGCTGCTCTGCATCTATCGCTGAATCCTGAGGCCCTGAGCCTGCTGGACTCCGCCAGCGCAGAATAGCCGTCGAGGCGGCACCAAGCCGCCCCAGTCAATCTTAAGCCCGCTCGAAGATGGCGGCTACGCCTTGGCCGCCGCCGACGCACATGGTCTCTAGGCCATAGCGCACGCCCCGGCGCTGCATCTCGTGCAGCAGGGTCGTCGCGATGCGAACGCCGGTGGCGCCGATGGGGTGGCCGAGCGAAATGGCCGAGCCATTGACGTTAAGGATCGAGCGATCTTCCCAGCCCCAGCCCTTCATCACCGCCAAGGACTGGGCGGCAAAGGCCTCGTTCAGTTCCACCAGCCCCATATCGTCCCAGCCAAGACCGGTACGCTCGAACAGGCGCTTGACGGCAGGAACCGGGCCGATGCCCATCCGTGCGGGATCACAGCCTGCCGCAGCCCAGCCGACAAAATAGCCAATGGGTTCAAGGCCTAACTCTTCTAACTTGTCTTCCGCAACCAAGAGGCAAGCCGCCGCCGCATCATTCTGTTGGCTGGAATTGCCAGCGGTGGAGACGCCGCCCTTCATCATCGGTTTCAAGGCCGACAGGCTCTGGGCCGTGGTGTCCCCGCGCACGCCCTCGTCCGAGGCAAAGACCATCGGATCGCCGCGCCTTTGCGGCACATTGACCGGCACGACCTCATCGGCGAAGCGTCCGGCAGCCCAAGCCGCAGCGGCCTTGGCGTGGCTTTCGGCGGCGAACTGGTCGCAGGCCTCGCGCGTGATGCCATAGTCGGTGGCGAGGTTCTCGGCCGTCTCGATCATCCCGGAAATGACGCCAAAGCGCCAGACGGGCTGGGAGCGTTCGCGCCCCCGCTCCAGACGGTCGAACATCTGGACATTGCCCGAGCGGGCGCCGCCGCGCATGGCGGTGGTGTAATATTCGATGTTGGACATGCTCTCGACGCCGCCCGCCAGAACCACATCGGCCGCGCCGGTCTGGACCATCATCGCCGCCGTCGCCAAGGCCTGAAGCCCGCCGCCGCAGCGCCGGTCGGTCTGAAAGCCCGGAACCTCAATCGGCAGGCCCGCCTCAAGCGCCGCCCACCGGCCGATGCAGGGGGCCTCGGAATTGGCATAGCTCTGAGCGAAGGCCACATCGTCGATGCGAGCCGGATCAATACCGCTCTTGGCCACGACGGCCTTGATCACCTCAGCGGCCAGAACCTCTGCGGGCATGGGGCTCAGGGTGCCGAGGAACTTGCCAACGCCGGTACGAAGCGGGGCAACAATGGCGGTGCGTCTCATGGTCTGGTCTCCGTTAGGGGCGTCCGAGCAGGCGCTTGGCCTGATTGACGATGGGAAGGTCTATCATCTTTTGGCCAAGGGCAATCACGCCCCGGTCGCCGCGCTGATCCCAGGCGGTCAAGATGGCCTGCGCCTCCGCCCGTTCGGCCTCACTGGGGGCAAAGGATGTGGCAATGCCTGCGACCTGAGCTGGATGGATGGCCATGGCCCCGGTGCAGCCCATGGCCCGCGCCCGCCGCGCTGCCGCCGCCCAAGCCTCTAGGTCCTGATAGGCGGCAATCGAGATCGGCATGGCCAGCGCCATCTTGCCCGCCCGCGCCGCCGCCAGTGCGATCATCTGGCACGGCAGGTCCAAACACTCCGCCGTCGGCTTAACGCCAAGGCTGAGCGAGAAATCTTCAGGGCCAAGGGCAAGGCCCGCCACCCGCTCGACGGCCAGCATCTCGTCTAACGTAACAAGGGCCTGAGAGGATTCCACCTGCGGGACGAGCGCGATGGCGCCAACGGGCAGGCGCCGCTCTGGCTCCATCTCACCGATTAGGTCAGATAGGACCTGCAGACGCCCTGCCCCTTCGGCCTTGGGCACGACAATGGCTGACACGCCCGCGATCACCGCGACGTTGAGATCTTCTATGGCCATCAGCCACGGCGCGTTGATCCGGACCAGAACATCAACGCCCTGAGCCTGGATCATCGCCACCGTCGCGGCCAATTCGGAGCGGGCTCTAGGCTTATCAGCGATGGCAATGGCATCTTCCAGATCAAGGATGATCCCGTCCGCCCCGCGCTCCCCGGCCTTGGCCGCATGTTTGGGGTTGGAGACGAACAGCAAGGATCGCCAGAAAGGGTTGGCCGTCATGGAACTTCCTTTATCGTGGCTGCGGCGCTCATCACGTCTCGCCCATCGGCGCCAAGGGCGCGAAGGGTCACATCTTGGCCCTCTAGGCGGCCCACCAGATGCAGGGCCTCGCCGCAAAAGGCCGGGGACAATCCGCGAAAGCTGAAACGGGCAAGGGGTTGGTCGCCCAGATGACGGCTGCAAAGGTCGATCAACAGGCTGGCGGTCAGGGGGCCCTGCACGACAAGGCCGGGATAGAACTCCTGCTCGCGCGCATAGGGCAGGTCATAATGGATGCGGTGAGCGTTAAAGGTCAGGGCCGAAAAGCGAAAGAGCAAGGGCTCGCTCGGCGTCAGGGTGCGCTGCCAAGGCCAGGCCGACAGGTCTAAGTCAACCTTGGCCGGAGCCGACGGCGGCATGGGGGCGCTGGCTGCCTCACGATAGACGATGGTCTGGTGATCTTGCACCACCGCTTGCCCATCGGCTGTGAGGCTATGATCGACCTCGACAAAGATCAGTTGGCCGGTGCCACCCGACTTTTGCGTCACGCTTGCGATGGTCGAGGTGCGGGTGACGGCGCTGCCGACCGGAATCGGGGCCAGAAAGGTCACGGCGCTAGAGGCCCACATCCGCCGGGGTAGGTCCACCGGCGGCAGGAACCCGCCGCGATGGGGATGGCCATCTGGGCCAAGCTGTGCGGTTGGGGCATCAGGTAAACACAGGCCCCAGTGGAAACTTTGCGGCACAGCAGAGCCCATCACCCCGTCACTGTCCAACATGGCGCGCCACCGCGTCGCCGCGCCAAGATCGGCACGGTCATGGGCAATCTCTTGCCCCCCGACCCAAGCGCTCCAGTCCTGAGGCATCAGTAGGACCGGGGCAAACCGAGGACGTGCTCGGCGACATAGGACAGGATCATGTTGGTCGAGATCGGGGCCACCTGATAGAGCCGGGTCTCGCGGAACTTGCGCTCGATGTCATATTCGGCGGCAAAGCCAAAGCCGCCATGGGTCTGGATACAGGCCTCGCCCGCCGCCCAACTGGCCTCCGCCGCCAGCATCTTGGCCATATTGGCCTCGGCCCCAGCATTTTCCCCGGCCTCATATTTGCGCAGGGCATCGTGGACCATCAACTCCGCCGCCCTCATCTGGGCATAGGCCCGCGCAATGGGGAACTGAACGCCTTGGTTCTGGCCAATCGGGCGGCCAAACAGCACCCGCTCCTTGGCATAGGCCGAAGCCTTGTCGATGAACCATTTGGCATCGCCGATACATTCCGCCGCGATCAGCGCGCGCTCGGCATTCATGCCCGACAGGATATAGCGAAAGCCCTGGCCCTCGACCCCGACCAGATTTTCCACCGGCACCTCGACATTGTCGAAGAAGACCTCGGTGGTGGAGTGGTTCATCATGGTCTCAATCGGTCGGATGGTCATGCCGCCCTTCTTGGCCGCGCGCATATCGACGAGGATGGTGGAGAGGCCATCGGTGCGCTTAGCCACCTGATCCTGCGGCGTGGTGCGGGCCAAAAGCAGCATCAGGTCGCTATGTTCGGCGCGGCTGGTCCAGATCTTTTGACCATTGATGATGTAGCGGTCACCTTCACGGCGGGCCACGGTCTTGAGCGACAGGGTATCGGTGCCGCTGGTCGGCTCGGTGACGCCAAAGGCCTGCAGGCGCAGTTCACCGCTGGCGATCTTGGGCAGATAGGTCTGTTTTTGCAGCTCTGACCCGTGCCGCAAAAGTGTGCCCATAATATACATCTGGGCATGGCAGGCCCCGCCATTGCAGCCCTGCCGCTGGATCTCTTCCAAAATGGCTGCGGCGCCCGATAGGGGCAGGCCGACCCCGCCATATTCCTCTGGGATCAGGGCCGCCAGATAGCCGGCCTTGGTCAGGGCATCGACGAACTCGCCCGGATAGGCGCGGTCGCGGTCCTTGGTGCGCCAATAGTCGCCGGAAAATTCGGCGCAGAGCTTGGCGACCTCTTCGCGGATGCTGGCATAGGCGTCTTCAGACATGGGCATTCCATATTGAATCTATAGGTGAATTGATCATAGAGCAGCTTCGCGCCCGGTCATCAAGTCGATGTCTTGCCGCGATCTAGGTCAGCGATTGCTCCGTCCAAGGCTGCCAGTGCCCGATCATCCAGCCCCAGCCAATCGCGCAGGACCTCATCTGTATGTTCGCCAAGGCGCGGCGGCGCGCGGTCATAGCCAGCAGGGGTGCGGCTCAGCTTGGCCGGAAAAGCGATGGTCGGGATTGAATAACCGTCCTCGCGGGTAAAATGGTGCACGGCTTGGCGGGCCTCGACAAAGGGATCATCGAGGGCCTGTTGGACACTGTTCACCGGGCCAGCGGGGGCGCCGGCATCGGTCAGCGCTGTGATGAGCTCCGCGCCCTGCCTTTGACCGATGAGGTCCTGCAAGATCGCCTCTAGCGCGTCTCGATTTGCCATCCGGTCAACATTGGTCACAAAGCGCGGATCAGTAGCGAGGTCTGGTACGCCCAATACCTTGCAGAGGATCTTGAACTGACCGTCATTACCGACCGCAACCACCATCGGTCCATCAGCGGCATCAAAGACCTGATAGGGCACCACCGTCGGGTGGGTGTTGCCCATACGGCTGGGCGACTGGCCCGAGACCAGATAGCTCGATCCTTGATTGGCCAGCATGGCGAGTTGGGTGTCGAGCAAGGAGCAGTCAATATGCTGCCCCTGCCCGGTCTGCTCGGCATGGCGCAGGGCCATCAGGATGCTGATGGTCGCATAGAGGCCGGTCGACAGGTCCGCGACCGCAACGCCGGTCTTGATCGGCGGCCCATCGGCCTCGCCGGTGATGCTCATCATCCCGCCCATGGCCTGAGCGACAAAGTCATAGCCGGGCCGGTCGGCATAGGGGCCGTCCTGACCAAAGCCCGTGATCGAACAATAGATCAGGCGCGGATTGATCGCCGACAGGGTCTGATAGTCGAGACCGTAACGCTTCAGCCCGCCAACCTTGAAGTTCTCAACGACAATATCAGCCTCCGCCGCCAGTTTGCGGATCAGGTCCGCCCCCTTGGGATCGGCCAGATCGATGGCCAAGGAGCGCTTATTGCGGTTGGTGGACAGGTAATAGGCGCTCTCGCCCGCCACCTTTTGGCTTGGGCCCAGAGCCGGGATCGGTGAGCCCCAAGCGCGGGTGTCGTCCCCCCGGCCCGGTGCCTCAACCTTGACCACATCGGCCCCGAAATCGGCGAGGATTTGGGTGCTCCACGGCCCTGCCAGCACCCTTGAGAGGTCAAGGACCTTGATGCCGGACAGGACGCGCAGATCATCTGTCATCTAGGGAGCCTTAACGCGGGGCCATGCGGATGGCACCGTCCAGACGCACATCCTCACCATTGAAATAGCCGTTGGTGATCATGGCATGGGCCAGATGGGCATATTCCTCAGGCATGCCCAGACGCTTGGGGAACGGCACCTGAGCGGCAAGACCGGCCTTCACGGCTTCGGAGGCCCGCTGCAGCAAGGGGGTGTCGAAGATGCCGGGCAGGATGGTGTTGACCCGAATGGATTCGCTGGACAGGTCGCGGGCTACGGTCAGGGTCATGCCGACAATGCCTGCCTTGGAGGCCGTATAGGCCGCTTGACCGATCTGACCATCTTCAGCGGCCACCGAGGCCGTATTGATGATCACGCCCCGGTCGCCGCAGGGCAAGGGTGGCAAGGTGACCATGCCCGCCGCGCTCTTGGTGATGCAGCGGAAGGTGCCGATCAGATTGACCTGAATGATGCGCTCGAAATTATCCAGCGGATATTCCTTGATCTCGCCGGTCTGCTTGTCGCGCGACACGGTCTTGACCGACCCGCC
>CANFKD010000033.1 GCA_947447115.1 Caulobacteraceae bacterium | reverse complement strand
TATCGACGAGGGCTCCGACCGAGACGCCGTGAAGGGTCAGGCGCGCGGGGTCCGGCTCGATACGGATCTCTTCGGGGCGACCACCAACGACGAAGGTCAGACCCACATTATCGACCTTGGCGACCTCGGTCTTCAGCTTGCCCGCGATCTCGTGAAGGGCCTGATCGGTCCAGTGCCCTGCCGCGCCGGGCTTGGGCGATAGGGTCAAGACGACGGCTGGCACATCATTGATGCCGCGCGCCACGATCAAGGGCTCAGCAATGCCCGCCGGAATGCGGTCATAGTTGGCGCGGATCTTTTCATTGATGCGGATCACCGCATTGTCGGGGTCTACGCCGACCTTGAACCGGGCGGTGACCATGACCTGATCATCGTCGGCAAAGGTGTAGACATGCTCCACATCATTGACGCTCTTAACGATGGTCTCGAGCGGCTTTCCGACCAGTTCGATGGCTTCTGGGGCGTTGAGGCCCGGAGCCGCCACCTGAATATCGATCATCGGCACGCTGATCTGCGGCTCTTCCTCGCGCGGGATCGTGGTCGCCGCCAGAAGGCCGACCGCCAAGGCCGCCAGCAAAAATAGCGGGGTGAGGGGAGATGTAATGGTCGCAGCGGTCAGCCGACCCGACAGGCCCAGCTTCATTGGGCCACTCCAGCAGCGACGATCACATCACCCGCGCGCAGGCCCGACAGGATCTCGACAGCGTCGCCAGCACCATAGGGAGCGGTCTGGACAGAGACGTCCGATGTCTGGTTATTGGCTTGAACGAGCCTAACAAAATCAATCCCATAGCGCGACATGATAAAGCGCTTTGGAATGGTGATTGCAGGGCGCAGTCCCACCTGAACATGGGCCCGGATGCGTTGGCCGATCCGGTCAGAGGCGAGACCTGCGACCTGAAGGTCAGCGGTCATCTGGCCATTGGTGATGGAGGGGTAGATTTCGATGATGGTGCCTTGTCGGACGGCCCCGCCAGCGTTGGCAGCCTCGAGCGCAACCTGATCACCGAGTTTCAGGCTCGCGGCCTGTCCTTCTGGCAACTCAAGGCGCACCACCAAGGGGCCTGCCGTGACCTCCGCGATGGTTTGACCGGCCATGACGGCGGTGCCTACGGGAACGGCGGCGTGCAGGACCTTTCCGTCAGCGGGGGCGAGCACAGCGCCCTGATTGGCCAGTTCCGCACTGGCACCCGCTTGCGCCCTTGCCGCTTTAAGGTTGGCAGTGGCAGCCTTGGCGGCCGCTTCAGACTGTTCCAGCCGGGCCTTGGCATAGATGCCGCTGTCATAGAGGGTGCGGATACGCCCCAAGTCTGCCTGGGCGCGCGCGGCCTCGGCCTCAGCGGCGGCGACCTGTGCGTCAGAGGCTTGGGCCTGAAGGTTCAGCCGGTCGTCCTTAATCCGGGCGATGACCTGGCCCTTGCGAACCTGATCGCCTTCCTTGATCGATAGGCTGATCAAGGTGCCGCTGATGCGGGCGATGGTGAGCCCTTGATTGCGAGAGGTGAGGGTTGCGAAGACCGGCTTGAGGTCGCTGATCGTTTGGGTTTGAACAACCAGCCGTTCTAACGATGGTGGCACCTTGGAGATCACCTCAGGTGTTGACCGCTCCTGACAGGCCCCCAGCAGCACCGTCAGCATAACCGCCGTGACGGTCAGAACGGACCGGGTGACCATGGGCATTCCTAACTTATAAATTAATATATTATAATTTACTTATATAAAGGTTCTTACGCGCGAGCGTCAAGGCATCAAATCAGAGGCGTGTCCGGAGCTAGGATCGCCAAAGACCTTTTGTCTCAGTTCCGGCCGCAAAAGGATGTGTAATTGTGACAACCCTTGGGCTGTCTCTTGTCCATGACAAAAAAGGAATTTAAAATATGACAATTGACCGCATGGTCTTGGCCTTTGCCGGCACTGTTGTTCTTCTGGGCGTAGCCTTAGCCTATTTTGTTCATCCTTGGTGGATTGGCCTTACGGTCTTTGCCGGCGTAAATATGATTCAATCTGCATTTACCGGATTTTGTCCTGCGGCCATGGTGTTCAAGAAACTTGGCGGCAAGCCCGGCGCAGCCTTTTAGTCGCGCCTTCAATTAGGGCTTCCACGGCACGTCATCGGGATCATCATCCCCTTCGTCGGCCCATTCTTCCTGATCTAGGTCGTCGTCCTCGTGAGGTGGCTCCTCTAGATCGGGGAGTGCGGCGCGCGCGGACACCTCGGGCTGGCTGGACGCAGGACGCATCGAGGCTGTCGAGGACGCAGGCTGATGGCGCAAGAGGGCTTCAACGCGGGTCAGCCAGCGGCGGGCCTCGCGTATTTCGGTTGCGGGATTGGTCGCGTCGCGGCGGGTTTCATCCCCTTCGGTCCAAAGTTCTAGGATAAATTCAGGGTGCCTAGGATCATCGAAGATCAGCCTGAGATGGACCTCTTGGGCAACAGCCGCCACCTGATCGAGCGCCCTGCGTGCCTCACCGCGATAGGCTCTGGCGACCACTCGGCCATCGACCTCTAACTCGGCACCGATCAGGAGATGCAGTCCATAGAGCCGCGCCTTGGCACCGCCATCGGCGAGAACCAGCACCTGAGGCGGCTCCAGACGGATGGCGAGGGCGGCATTACGGCCCTTGGCGATGATCTGGTCGTCTGGTTCGCCCTCTAGCACCCGACGGATGATCCGGCCGAGCCGCCGCGCCTCGTTCCCCTGCCGTGCCAACAGGCTCGCTGCGGCGGTTACAGCGACACCCGTTGCGCCAACCATCAGCGCTATGCGGATCAGATCATTCATAGGCCTGACGATAGGCAGATTTTAGGGTCAGGCCTAGGGGGCATCCTCGTCCTTCGACAAGCTCAGGATGAGGATGAATGAGATAGCGCTGATCCAACGGTCTTCCTCATGCTGAGCTTGTCGAAGCACGAGGAACTCGGCGCGAGTGATGGCCTCCCTCCTAATCCCTCGGCATTCTCCGGATGAGGGGGAAGGCCAGTGCAAAGAGGTAGCCCCTAAATATCCAAACTAATAACCACCGGCACGTGATCCGAAGGCTTCTCCTGCCCGCGCACGTGGCTGTGGATCTCGCAACCCGTCAGATGGTCAGCGGCCTGCGCTGACAAGAGCATGTGGTCGATACGGATGCCGTTATTTCTCGGCCAAGCCCCGGCCTGATAGTCCCAGAAGGTGTAGGCGTGCTCGGTGCCGACGATCTGTTTGTGCGCCTCGGTCAAACCCAACCATTGCAGTTCGCGAAAGGCGGCGCGGCTTTCGGGCTGGAACAGGGCATCGCCTGCCCAGGCCGCAGGGTCATAACAGTCGCTCGGCTCTGGAATAACATTGTAATCGCCCGCGAGGACCAGCGGCTCTTCGTGGGTCAGCAGGGTCTGGGCATGGGCCTTGAGCCGGGCCATCCAGGCCAGCTTATAGGTGAATTTCTCGGTTCCAATCGGATTGCCATTGGGTAGATAGATCCCGCCGACCCGCACCGGCTTTGGCGCGCCGATCAGGGCCTCGATATAGCGCGCCTGCTCGTCGGTCTTATCTCCGGGAAGGCCACGGCGAATATCCTCCATCGGATATTTCGACAGCATAGCCACGCCATTATAGGTCTTCTGCCCATGGACGGCGACGTTATAGCCTAAGGATTCAAAGGCTTCTGACGGAAACTTCTCGTCGACACACTTGATTTCTTGCAGGCAGGCGACATCAGGGTTGGCCTCTTTGAACCAGTCCAGAACCCCTTCGAGGCGGGCATTGATCGAGTTGACGTTCCAGGTGGCGATGCGCATGTCGGCCTTCTTGTCCGGTCAAGACCGAACCACAGTCAGGTTAGATGGAGAAGCTAACGCCGCAGCCGCAGCTGGACTTGGCGTTCGGATTGCGGACCCGGAACTCGGCGACGGCCAGTTCATCCACAAAGTCGATTTCAGAGCCAATGAGCAGCTCGAGCGACACAGGATCAATCAGGGCCACCGCCTCGTCACGCTGGATGCGCAGATCGTCCTGTTCAGCCTGTTCGATCAGGTCGAAATTATACTGAAAGCCAGAACAGCCGCCAGCATCGACGGCGACGCGCAGCATCAAGGTGCGGCCTTCGGTGGTGCTCAGGGTTTTGATCCGGGCGGCGGCAGCCGATGACAGGGTCACGGGCAGGGACGGCGTGCGGGCCGAGGGCAGGGTGATTGTCGCGGTGACCATGGCCGTTTATGGACTTTTCTAATGCCGAATAGGCGAAAGTGGTTCGTAACCTCTATATGATAACTCAACTTCGCCCAACAACGGGGCGTTATGTGGAAATATTTGATGGGCGCTGATTTGAGCGGACCATCTGGAAACCCAAATGGCGATTTTTCATCCCCCGGCGCGTGTCCTGTTTGCTGAAAACCCCGACCATTCAAAGGGCCGCCGGTTCAAGGAAGATGAGAGCCGCACCCGCACCCCCTTTGCGCGCGACAGGGATCGGATCATCCACGCCTCGGCCTTTCGCCGCTTGAAGGAAAAGACGCAGGTCTTTGTCGCCCATGAAGGCGACCACTTCCGCACCCGCCTGACCCATTCGCTTGAGGTGGCTCAGGTCGCGCGGTCTATCGCCACGGCGATGGGGCTGGATGCGGATCTGAGCGAAACCATCGCTCTCGCCCATGATCTGGGTCATCCGCCCTTTGGCCATGCGGGCGAGGATGAGCTGCAAAAGGGCATGGAGCCCTATGGCGGCTTTGACCACAATGTCCAGACCTTCCGCGTGGTCGCCAAGCTGGAGCACCGCTATCCGGACTTCGAGGGTTTGAACCTGACGTGGGAGACGCTGGAGGGCATTGTCAAACATAATGGTCCGGTGATCGACAAGCTCAGCCGTCCGTCTTGGAGCGCCATTGCCGAGTTCAATGCCGACTATGACCTAGGGCTTGGAACTTGGGCCTCGGCGGAAGCGCAGGTCGCAGCCTTGGCCGATGACATTGCCTACAATAATCACGACGTCGATGACGGCTTGGCGGCAGGCCTGTTCCAGATCGAGGAACTGCTCGACATTCCCTTGATCGGCCCAGAGTTGCGCGCCGTTCAGGCCGAACGTCCGGGGCTCGATGACCGTCTGACCCGGCTCGAGGCTGTGCGCCGGATGATCGGCGTAATGGTCAATGACGTGATGGCCGAGACCCAGCGTCGGGTCATCGCGGAGAAGGTGGATTCGCCCGACGCGGTGCGCCACATGTCTCGCGCCCTCGTCGCTTTCTCCGCCGAAATGGCCGAGGATCTGGCCGTCCTGCGCGCCTTCCTCCACACCCGCATGTATCACCACTGGCGCGTCAACCGCACGCGCAGCCAAGCGCGCCGGATCCTTGCCGACATGTTCCAACTCTTCATGGAAGAGCCCGACGTCCTGCCGCGCGAATGGCTCGTGCGGGCTCAGAAAAGTGACGAGGTGGGCAAGGCACGCGTGGTTTGCGACTATATCGCCGGCATGACCGACCGGTTCGCGATCGAAGAGCACCGCAAGCTGTTTCAGTTGGAGATCTGGAACTAAGGACCGCGCAAAGCCATCAGTTCAGCCTAGGGCGCGGGTCGGCTAGACTGTTTCGCTAGCAGGCGATTCGATTCGCTTGCCCCTTTTGTTTTGATGATGGCCATTTCGGCTTTCGGAGCCTCTGCGATGTCTGAATTCGATCGCGGCGCCTACACGCCACAGACCGACTCTCCCCTGTCCTTCGACGCGCGAACGACGCGGCGGCCGGGTGGGCGTCCCTTGCCGATGGCCCTGTTGGTCAGTTGCCTGATCCTTGCGGTTCTGGTCGTGGCCATTGTCCTATTCTATCGCAGCGGCGTGCGCAGCGCCGGTCAGGCCCCGCAACCGGTCGGCGCACCGGTTTCAGCCATGAAGGCGGCGCCATCAGCGGCGGACCAGCCCGTCGATGCCGCGGCTGGCCTGCAGGTCTATAAGGCCGAGGCACCCGAAGCCGTCGAGCCGCCGCCCACCTTCACGCCCGGTCCAGAGCAGCCCGGCGTACGCCCTGCCGCGACCGCAGCGGCTCCCTTACCGGCGGCTGCACCAGCCGCCACGGCTCCTGTGGCTGGCGCGCCCTTGCCCGTCACGCCCCTGCCCGTCACGCCCCTGCCGGTGAAGCCGCTTCCGGTTAAGCCCTTGCCCGTCAAGCCGCTTGCTGCGCCCGTGCCTCAGCCCAAGCCCGCGCCGGTCGCTGTCAAGGCCCCGACTGTGGCCAAGCCCGTCGCTGCGAAGCCTGTCGAAGCCAAGCCGGTGGTCGCTAAGCCCGCCGCGACGCCTCCAGCGGCCAAGGGCAATGTCTCTATTCAGATCGGTGCCTTCTCGACGGCGGCGCTGGCCGATAAGGGCTGGAGCGATATTGCTAAGGCCTTCCCCAAGCCCATGGCCGGCAAGACCAAGTCGGTTGTTCCTCTGCCAAAGGATGGGGGAACGCTCTACCGCACCGCCATTGGTGGCTTTGCATCAAAGGCCGATGCCGATGCCTTCTGCGCGAGCCTCAAGGCGGCGGGGAAGACCTGTTTTGTTAAGGCCAACTAGGAACCTGACCCCATGACCTCACGGGCCTGTATCCTTGGCTGCGCTGGAACGGTCCTGAGCGATCAGGAAAGGGCCTTTTTCCGCGACGTGCGGCCATGGGGGTTCATCCTCTTTGCGCGCAATATCGAGACGGCCGACCAGACCCGCGCCTTGATTGCGGCCCTGCGTGAGGCGGCCGATGATGAGGGGGCCTTGGTCTTTGTCGATCAGGAGGGGGGGCGGGTTCAGCGACTGCGCCCACCGCTCGCGCTCAATCGGCGTCCGGCTGAGCCGTTCGGCGCGCTCTATGCGACCGATCCAGAAGCGGCCCTTGAAGCGGTGCGGTTAAACCATCGGCTCTTGGCCCATGAACTGACGGCACTTGGCTTTGATGCCGATTGCGCGCCGTGCCTCGACCTGCGCCATCCCGGTGCCCACGACATCATCGGTAACCGCTCCTTTTCGCAGGACCCCGCCGTGGTCGCCGCCCTCGGTCAAGCGGCGATGGATGGACTAATGCAGGGCGGTGTCGCGCCTGTGATCAAGCATATTCCGGGCCATGGCCGCGCCTTTGCCGACAGCCATCTCGAACTGCCCGTCGTCGAGACCAGCCGCGCCGCGCTCGAGGCCAGTGATTTTGCGCCCTTCAAGGCCCTCAAGGCCGCGCCCATGGCCATGACCGCCCACGTCGTCTTTACGGCCATCGATCCTGCGGCCTGCGCCACCGTGTCCACCATCGTGACCCAAGAGATCATTCGCGGCCATATGGGCTTTGACGGCCTGTTGATGAGCGATGACCTGTCGATGAAGGCGCTTGGCGGCAGTTTTGCGAGCCGGACGCAAGCCTCGCTCGCGGCAGGGTCTGACGTCGTGCTCCACTGCAATGGCGACCCCACCGAAATGGTCGAGATCATCAGCAAGGTGCCCGAACTGTCAGGCCGTGCCGCTGAACGGGCTACTGCTGCCCGGGCCTGCGCCCGTCAGGTGCAGCCCTTTGATGCCGCCGAGGCCGAGGCCTATCTGGCCCGCTTAGGGTTGGCAGGCGTTAACGCATGAGCACAGGCTTTCAGCCCAGCCTCGATTTTGAAGCCGCCGCCTCGGCTGCGGAAGATGGCGAGGCGCTGATTATCGACATTGAGGGCTATGAAGGCCCCTTGCATGTGTTGCTGGCTCTGGCCCGCACACAGAAGGTCGACCTGATGAAGCTGTCGGTCATGAAGTTGGCCGAACAATATCTCGCCTTCGTCAATCAGGCCCGCCGGGTCAGGTTCTCCTTGGCGGCAGACTATCTGGTGATGGCCAGTTGGCTGGCCTATCTGAAATCGCGACTGATGCTGCCCAAGCCAGAGCGCAAGCCGGAAGAGGGCCCACCGCCAGAGGATATGGCAGCGGCTCTGGCCTTTCGACTGGCCAAGCTCGATGTCATGCGCCGGGCGGTCGAGGAACTGAACCAACGCCCGCAACTACGCCGTGACGTGTTCATGCGCGGAGACCCGCAGGCGGTGAAGATTGTCTCTCACAGCCGCCTGACCGGCGAACTCTATGAACTGGTTCAGGCCTATGTCGAGCAGCGCCGCCGCGAGGTGGTGCGCTATTATCATCCCCGCGCCCCGCAAGCCTATCCGTTGGACGATGCGCGGGTGCGTCTGCGTCACAAGTTGCCAGAACTGACCGGCTGGACCTCGCTTGAGGATGTCGCGCCCCATAGCGTGGATCTGGGACTAGAAGAGGGACCGAGCCGGGCCTCCTATGTGGCATCAACCCTGTCGGCTAGCCTCGAACTGGTCAAGGAAGGCGCGCTTGAGGCGCGTCAGATAGAGGCCTTTACCGAGGTCTATATTCGCGCCCGGGCCTCGGCCCGGGTGGATGATCTGGTCGTCGATGAGGCGCAAGCATGAGTGATTTTGAAACCACGGAACGCTCGGTCGAGGCCCTGTTATTTGCCGCCGCTGAGCCCCTGTCGGCCAGTGACTTGGCGCGCCGTTTGCCCGATGGGGCGGATGTCGGGCGCGCACTGATGGCGCTTAAGCAACGCTATGTTGGGCGTGGTATCGAACTGGCCTGCGTCGCCGATCGCTGGCGCTTCCAGACGGCGGAAGACCTGTCCTATCTGATGACCGAGGAGCGTGAAGAGCCGCGCCGTCTGTCGCGGGCGGCGCAGGAAACCCTTGCCATCATTGCCTATCACCAGCCCGTCACCCGCGCTGAGATCGAGCAGATTCGCGGTGTTCAGGCCAGCCGGGGCACGCTGGATGTACTGCTCGAACTGGGCATGGTGCGGTTGAGGGGGCGAAGGCGCTCTCCGGGTCGACCCGTGACCTACGGCACCTCTGATCTCTTCCTTGAGCATTATGGCCTAGCCAGCCTGGGCGACCTGCCCGGTGCGGCGGATATGAAGGCGCTGGGTCTGCTGGGCATGGATCTACCGCAAGACTTCCACGTGCCTGACCCCAGCGGCGGCGGTGATGGCGATGAGGATCCCTTGGATGCCGAGGACAGCCCCGAATTCCATCAGGACTTCCTGCTCGAAGGCTAGGCCCCGCTATAGTCGTTGCGGCTTTCGCGTCTGCCTATATCGGTGACGGGATGGCGCAGGCGCTGGAGGGCGGCCTTCATGGCTAAATAACCAGCGCTGACGGCAGGCTCGAAGGCCTGCCAATCGCGGATATCGATCCCGGCAAGGTTGGGGACCACCAGCACGTCACTGGCTTCGCGGCTGGCGATCAGGTCCCGGCCGGTCGAAACGGTTCCCGCGCGCATCAGCAGGGCCACAATCGGTGGGCCCTGACGCCATTCTCCAGACCAGAACCAACGCCACAGAGACGGGGGAGGGGCGACATCTGTTGCGCTCAGGCCTCTGGCGCGGGAGACGTCAACGGCAACGATTGGCCCTCGGTGCATGTTGCGCAGAACGTCAGCAGGAAGGTTCTTCATCACCCCTCCATCGACCAGAACATTGTCGCCGTCATTCACGGGCGGCAGGATGCCCGGCAGGGAGAGAGAGGCGCGTAGGGACCATCTCAGCTGGCCACGGGCATGGAGTTGGTAGGTCCCCAACGTCAAGTTGGACGAGATGCAGAAGAAGGGCAGCCACAGATCAGCGATCTGAAAATCCCCGAAATGCTCCTCAAGCCGCTCCTCCACCTTGAGGCCTCGGGTCATGGCGATCATCGGAAAGGCAATGTCATCCAAGGGGCTGGAGTCGACAAAGGCCTTGCGAATGCGCCAATCGATCTCGTCATCATCCCAGCCCATGGCCAAGGCAGCGGCGATCACCGCGCCCATCGATGTGCCACAGACAAAATCAATCGGATTGCCACTTTCCCTCAAGGCCTTGATTGCCCCGATATGGGCATAGGCCCGAGCGCCGCCTCCCGAGAGCACCAGACCCACGGCCATACCGGTGAAGAACCGCGCCATCCGAGCATAGTGATCGTCAGACCTGTCCTTGATATGGAACAGTTGAGCCGCTGGAAGGCGGTCCAGCCAAGCCTCCGATCCTGAAGGCAGCAGACAGTCAGCCGATTGGATCAAGATCAGGTCGATGAGGCGCTGTCTCAGTAGGGGCTCGGGTAAAACTGTCGGCACGCAGTCCTCAGGCGAGCCATCACCCTTGGCCATCAGAAACAGCCGGTCAACCTGACGGCCAACGACATTTTTCCAATAGGTCTCATGGGCTTCGGCGACATAGAGGATGAAGTCGTGACCCTGTTCGGCATTTGAAAACCACTCGGTCGATGAGCGTTCAGCCTCAACACCCATGACGCAGATCGAATAGCCCAGTTCCCGAACCGCGTGCGCGATCTGTTCGACCTGCTCGCGGGCCTTGACCTCTTTAGTCATGCCATAGAAGCCAAAGACGCTGGGCGCGCCGAGCGAGGCGCGGCTCGCCGTCTGCCGAGCGCGCTGGATCATTAGCCGAGCCAACTGAACCATGATCTTGGCATCGTCTTCGGCGGCCTTGAAGAAGGCGGCGCGGGGCAGGGCGAGGATTTCACTGTCGCGCAGGGCAACGACCTTGGCCGAATGGACGGTACCGGAGATCATGGCCATCTCGCCCGCCGGTTCGCCGGGCCTGATCACCCCCAGAAAATGCGGGTCCATCCCCTCATCTTGGCGAATGGCCCCAAGCCGTCCGGCCCGCAGAAAATAGATATGGTCCGCCTCTTCCCCCGCCTCATAGAGGGTTGAACCTCCGGGCAAGGAGAAGGTCACCACGTCCAGAGCGAAACTGGACTCTAGGAACAGCCGCGAGAGCGCTGTGTCGGCCAGATGGTGGGGCAACTTCATAGGGGGCAGGCTAATGCCCCCTTGAGCGTTTGGCGAATGAGTTTTGCAAGTATGCTTGCCCAACTTGCGAGGCGCGGCCTAAGATCGACCGGTTCGAGAGCCTCAATCAAAGAAAAATAAGCCGAAATGAGCCGAATTATCTCCAAGATCGACCCGGGTTCTGCGGCATTTCAGGCCAATCACGCGCTCAATCAGGGCTTGGCTCAGGCGCTGCGAGCGCGAACCGATCAGGCGGCGCTCGGTGGCCCAGCCCAGGCACGCGAGCGTCACGTCTCGCGCGGTAAGCTCTTGCCTCGGCAGCGGGTTGAGCGGCTGCTGGATGTGGGTGCGCCCTTCCTCGAAATCGGGGCTCTGGCGGCCAATGGCATGTATGACGATGAGGCCCCTGCGGCGGGGATCATCACCGGCATTGGACGGGTCAGTGGCCGCGAAGTCATGATCGTGGCCAATGATGCCACGGTCAAAGGCGGTGCCTACTTCCCGATCACGGTCAAAAAGCATCTGCGGGCTCAAGAGATCGCCGAGCAGAACCGTCTGCCCTGCATCTATCTGGTCGATTCAGGCGGGGCGAACCTGCCGCATCAGGCCGAGGTCTTTCCGGATCGTGACCATTTTGGCCGCATCTTCTTCAATCAGGCCCGCATGAGCGCCCAAGGCATCGCACAGATCGCCTGCGTCATGGGCTCTTGCACGGCGGGCGGGGCCTATGTCCCCGCCATGAGTGATGAGTCCGTCATCGTGCGCGGGCAGGGCACGATCTTTCTGGGTGGCCCCCCTCTGGTCAAGGCTGCGACGGGCGAGATCATATCCGCCGAAGATCTGGGCGGTGCAGATACCCACGGTCGTCGCTCTGGCGTGGTTGATCACGTTGCCGATGATGATGAGCATGCCCTCGAGATCGTCCGCTCAATTGTCGCCAACCTGAACACGGTCAAGCGGGTTGAGATGGATGTGGCCGAGCCAAAGCCGCCGCGTCTGGATCCCGCCCAACTTTACGGCATTGTCCCGGCGGATGTGCGCGCACCTTACGATGTGCGCGAGGTCATTGCCCGCATCGTCGATGACAGCCATTTTGACGAGTTCAAGCCGCTCTATGGCACCACCCTTGTGACGGGTTTTGCGCGGATCTGGGGCTATCCGGTCGCCATATTGGCCAATAATGGCGTGCTGTTCTCAGAAAGCGCCCTGAAAGCGGCTCACTTCATCGAGCTGGCCTGTAAGCGCGGCATACCGCTGGTCTTCTTGCAAAACATCTCTGGGTTCATGGTCGGCGGGAAGTACGAGGCGGGCGGTATCGCCAAGGACGGGGCCAAGATGGTGACGGCGGTGGCCAGCGCCAATGTCCCGAAATTCACGGTCCTGATCGGCGGCAGCTTTGGCGCAGGCAATTACGGCATGTGTGGCCGCGCCTATAGCCCGCGCTTCCTGTTCAGTTGGCCCAATAGCCGTATCAGCGTTATGGGCGGGGAGCAGGCGGCAAGCGTTCTGGCCACCATCAAGCGCGATGGCATGGAGGCCCGTGGCCAAGACTGGCCTGTGGAAGAGGAGGCCAACTTCAAGGTTCCGATCCGCGAACGCTATGAGGATGAGGGCAATCCCTATTTTGCCACAGCGCGTCTTTGGGACGATGGGGTTATTGATCCAGCCCAGACCCGCGATGTGTTGGGGCTGGCCATCAGTGCGAGCCTGAATGCCCCCATCGAAGAGACGCGGTTCGGTGTCTTTAGAATGTAGGCCGTCCGGCGCGGACAGTGTTTTCTCGAGGGCGTCTCCAAGCCCTCATCTGCTTGAAGGAATTTGTCCATGACCGACTCCATCGCATCGCCGCTGGTTATCGAGCCGGGTGAGGCCAAGATTGGTGGGTCCGTGATTTTGGAGGCCTCGCCCTCGGGTGTAGCGGTGGTTCTGATCAATCGCGCCCATCGCAAAAATGCCTTCGATGCTGAGACCATTGCTGAACTGACCGAAGCCTTTGAGGCTCTGCATGGGGCCGATCACATCCGCGTGGTATTTTTGCGCGGCGCTGGCGGGACCTTCAGTGCGGGGGCCGATCTGGAATGGATGGCCTCAGCCGTCGACTGGTCGGAGGACGACAATCGCGCCGATGCTATGGGGCTGGCTCGGATGCTCAAGGCCCTGCACGATGTCCCCGCCCTGACCGTGGCGCTGGTCGAGGGCTCAGCCTTTGGCGGCGGTGCTGGACTTGTGGCGGCCTGCGATACGGCGGTTGCGACGCAAGAGGCGCGGTTCTCGTTCTCGGAGGTGAAGTTGGGCCTGACCCCCGCCACCATCAGCCCCTATGTGGTCGCCGCCATCGGTCCGCGCGCGTCGGTGCGGCTGTTCGCGACGGGTAGGGTCTTTGGCGCCGATGAGGCCAAGAGCTTGGGTCTGGTTGAGGCGGTTGTGGCCGACACGGCAGGGCTCACCGAGGCGCAGGAAGCCTTCGCCAATGAGATGATGGCCACAGCCCCCGGTGCCGTCGCCGATGCCAAGCGTCTGGTCTGGGACGTGGCTGGCAAGACCATTGATCACGCCCTGATGGATGAGACTGCCCGCCGCATTGCTCGCCGCCGCGTGAGCTCCGAAGGCCAGGAGGGCGTCCGCGCCTTTTTAGGTCGGCGCAAACCCTCTTGGGTTAGCACCTAAGGGTTGCTGAATAGCTCACCTATTGTCATACCCTCTCATAGCGGATCGACGATCCTTGGGGGGCGACAGTGAGTGCAGATGTGACGCAGGTTGCCGGGGAACAATCTGATGGGGTTGATCCGTCCAATGGGTCAATTCCAAAAAGCTCATCCTGCCTGAATTGCGATACCGAATTGATGGGGACCTGGTGTCACGCCTGCGGTCAACGCTCAGGCCATCACCGCCGCTCGCTGTTCCATCTCGTTAATGAAGCCCTCGAGGGACTGTTTCATCTCGATAGTCGCCTTTGGCGGACGCTGCCGGGCCTGTTCTTTAGGCCGGGACGCTTGGCGCAGGACTATATGCAGGGACGCGTCGCGCGGCATATTCCGCCCCTACGCCTCTACTTTGTCACGCTATTGATTTTCATATTTGCCGCTGAATTCTCGATCCATCAGCGACATCAGGCCGTTGCGGCCCCCGCCGGTCAGTCTATGTCCGCCGGACAGGTCGGGGCCACTGGTTTGCATCTTGGCGACGGCGCTGTTCAGATCCATGTCAGCGATGCTGGAGAAGGCAGCTGGTTTTCTGAAAAACTAAAAAAGGCACTTGGCAATACAGACTATTTCCTAACCCTTGTGTTTTCGTGGGCGCACCGTCTGGCAATCTTATTATTGCCTGTTATGGCTAGTATTTTGGGATTTCTATATTTTTATAAAAGACAATTTATGTTTTATGATCACATCATAATTTCAATGAATTATCTGTCTTTTATTTTTATATGTTTATCAATTTATCTATTTTCAGCATTGATATTGCCAGTATCAGTTTCATCCATCACCAATTTTGCGTGGGGGATATTTATACCCTTCAATCTTATTTTGACCCTTCGCGGCGCGTACGCCTCGGGTATGGTCGGTGCTGTCGTGAAATCCGGGATCATTTTGGTTTCACTCTTTGCGGTTTTGGGCCTGTCGGTCGTTGGTCTTCTCATGGTTGGGTTGGCCCAAATTTGATGGTTTTTCGATGCTGAAGTCAGTCCTCATCGCCAATCGCGGTGAAATTGCGCGCAGGATTATCCGTACAGCGCGGCGCATGGGAATCAGAACCATGGCGGTCTATTCCGAGGCCGATGCCGGTGCGCCCCATGTGCGCGAGGCCGACGAGGCCGTGATGATCGGTCCAGCCGCCGCGCGTGAAAGCTACCTGGTCGTCGATCGGATCTTGGCTGCCGCCAATGCGACGGGTGCTGAGGCGATCCATCCGGGCTATGGGTTCTTGTCTGAGAATGCAGCCTTTGCGCAGGCCGTGATGGATGCGGGCCTGATCTGGGTCGGTCCGCCGCCGTCGGCCATCTCGGCCATGGGCCTGAAGGATGCCGCCAAGGCGCGGATGCAGGCGGCTGGGGTGCCCGTTACTCCCGGCTATATGGGCGATGACCAGTCCCTTGAGCGCCTGAGCCATGAGGCGGAGGCGACGGGCTATCCCGTACTGATCAAGGCCGTCGCAGGCGGTGGTGGTAAGGGCATGAGGAAGGTCCTCGCCCCTGCAGAGTTCGAGGCGGCGCTTGCCTCATGCCGCCGGGAAGCCTTGGCCGCCTTTGGCGACGACAAGGTTCTGATCGAGAAATATGTCACCCGTCCGCGCCACATTGAGGTTCAGGTCTTTGCCGATGGCCACGGCAATGGGGTCCATATGTTCGAGCGCGACTGCTCGCTTCAGCGCCGCCATCAAAAGGTCATCGAAGAGGCTCCGGCCCCGGGTATGGACGAGGCCACTCGTGAAGCGGTCTGTTCGGCGGCGGTCCGTGCGGCCTTGGCCGTGGGCTATGTCGGCGCCGGCACGGTCGAGTTCATTGCCGATGGCTCAGAGGGCCTGCGCCCTGACCGGATCTGGTTCATGGAGATGAACACCCGTCTGCAGGTCGAGCATCCCGTCACTGAAATGATCACCGGGCTGGATCTGGTCGAATGGCAATTGCGGGTCGCTTCCGGAGAGCCCTTGCCCCTGAGCCAAGACCAGATCCAGATCACGGGCCATGCCATAGAGGCGCGGCTCTATGCGGAAAATCCAGCGACTGGGTTCTTGCCCTCGACAGGTCCCTTGACCCACTTTCGCCTGCCGCATGAGGGCTTGCGGATCGACTCCGCAGTCGAAGAGGGCGGCGAGGTGACACCGTTCTACGACCCGATGATTGCCAAGCTGCTCGTCCATCGCTCGAGCCGTCAGGCGGCGGCCGCTGGGCTGGCCAAGGCTTGCCGCGCGGTCGAGGTATGGCCGGTCAAGACCAATGCCGCCTTCCTTGCCCGATGCCTTGACCATGCCGACTTTGTGCAAGGCGACATCGATACCGGCTTTATCGAGGCGCGATCCTCGGCTTTGGTCGATCTGGACGAGCCCTCGAACGCGGTTCTAACCGCTGCGGCCAGCGTCTTGGCCAGCGCAGCCCAACCGGCGGGGCCATCGCCTTGGTCGAAGCTGGAAGGCTTTCGGATCAATAGCCGCCCGCGCTTTGAGGCCTCAGTGGACGGCGGCGGCAAACGCTACGACCTTTCGCTGGAGGGCCTTGCCCCATCGGCCCTCTCAACGCGGTTGATTGAGGATCAGGTTCTGGTCTTCGAAGACGGCGCGGTTCACGCCTTTACACCTTGGCGGTCCCATCGCGGTGACAGCGCCCAAACCAGCAACGGAGCCATGCTTTCGCCGATGCCGGGCCGAATGGTCGCGGTGATGGTTGAGGTGGGGCAGGCGGTCACGCGCGGCCAAGCCCTTGTCACGCTTGAAGCCATGAAGATGGAGCATGTCTTGACCGCGCCCTTTGATGGGACGGTCGAACAGCTATCTGTAGCCTTGGGGGATCAGGTCTCTGAGGGCGTGGTTCTGGTGCAACTGGCAGCGAGTCAGGATAGTTAGCGCCTATGGCGTTACATCTGATCAAACTCTGCGTTGGCGCGGCCAGCATTGATGACCTGCGCGATTGGTGGGACGAGGAACATGGCCGCAAGCGCCTGCCTATCGTCCATACACGCCAAACGCCCAAACGGGCTGAAGAACTGATTGATGGCGGATCGCTCTATTGGGTGATCAAGGGCACGGTCTTGGTGCGCCAGACCATCCTTGGCGTCGAGACCCTGAACGAGGGTGGCCAGTCCTTTTGCCACATCCGCCTAGATCGGACCTTGCACCTCACCTTGCCTCAGCCGCGCCGGGCCTTCCAAGGCTGGCGCTATCTTGAGCCGAAGGACGCGCCAGCGGACTTGGCTGGGAGTGAGGGTGACACGCCCATGTCCGCAGAGCTGGCCGTTCAGTTGCGAGAGCTTGGGGCCTGGTAGGGGACAAAAGACCCCCTTCGTCGCTTCGCGCCACTTCCCCCAGAGGGGGAAGATCACGGACGGTAAATCTTCCCCCTCTGGGGGAAGTACCGGCAAAGCCGGGGTAGGGGTCTTTTATAAAAAAATAAGGCCCTCACCCAACCCTCTCCCTCAGGGAGAGGGCTTTGCCGTTCTTAGCCCTCGCCCCCTTAAGGGAGAGGGTTGGGTGAGGGGGATTTCATCCACTTCCGGCCCATTCCTCCTCATCCTGAGCCTGTCGAAGGATGGGAAGTTCCAACGCTCTTTCCACAGCCTTTTCAGTAAAGATGGCATGGGGTTGGTGCCACTTCCTCGTGCTTCGACAGGCTCAGCATGAGGAAGACTATGAGTGCGTGGAGTAGGGGCCTCGCTACCGATTATCGATCAGACGGGTCTGGCCGAGCCAGGCGGCGGCGAAGAGGCGGGGCTCACCGTCGGCCTTGCCAGGGCCAAGGCGGCGCAGGTCTAAGGCGTCTCGGAACTCAAAATAGTCGATCCTGTCGAAGCCTTCGGCCAGCAGCGCCGCATAGCCTTGGGCCTCGGAATCGCTGATCGCGCCACCCTTAGCGACAGCCTCAGCGGCCTTGGTCATAATGACGTTCAGTTGACCGGCGACCTTGCGTTGGGCTGGGGTCAGATAGGCATTGCGTGACGACAGGGCCAAGCCGTCCTTTGCCCGCGCCGTTGGGGCCCCAAGGATGGTCACCGGCAGGTCAAGGTCGGCGACCATGCGTTTGATGACCTGAAGCTGCTGATAGTCCTTCTCGCCAAAGATGGCGATGTCGGCTCCCGTTTGGATCAAGAGCTTGGCCACGACGGTTGCAACGCCGCCAAAAAAGTGCGGCCGGGCCAGTCCGTCGAGCGGCTCTGAAACGCCAGCGACGGATATCCCCGTCGCAAAACCTTGGCCATACATGACTGCTGCGGTCGGCGCATAGAGCAGGTCACAGTTGGCCTCGTGGAGGAGGGCCACGTCCGTCTCTTCAGACCGCGGATAGGTTTCGAAATCTTCGTGCGGGGCAAACTGGGTGGGATTGACGAAGAGGGTGACAATGACCCGGTCGGCCTTGGCCTTTGCGAGGCGCACGAGGCTCAGATGGCCGTCATGGAGTGCGCCCATGGTCGGGACCACCGCAACGCTCAAGCCCGCCCTGCGCCAACCGGCGACGACCGCGCGCAGGTCCGCCACCGACCGAACGATCGGCATGGTCTTTGCGGCATGGTCCATGGTCACCGTTTGCATGGGAAGGCTGGCTTTCGTGATCGGGGAGCCCGTAGGCCAAATTTAAGCGATAGTTTCAAGTCCGATTTTTCGGTTTGCGCAATTGGTCCGATCGTCACGGGAATCTGTCTTTCGCGAAGGCGGCGCGCAGCGTAGAACCAGCCGCGCCTTTGGCCGCCCAATTGCGGGCCTTGGCACTAGGAGTGATCGTGTGTCGCAAGCTCGCGTAATTGTCATCGGCAACGAGAAGGGCGGGGCGGGGAAGTCAACCATCGCCATCCATCTGATCACCGCGCTCCTCCATGGCGGCGCCAAGGTGGCGGTCATTGATTTGGATCTACGCCAGCAATCGACGGCGCGGTTTTTCATGAACCGTAAGATCTGGATCGAGGCCGCTAAGGTCTCCTTGCCCGAGCCTGCCAATCTGTTGCTTGCCGACGACGGGGCCGCCTTGGCCAAGCAGGATTCCGAAACCAAACTCAAACTGTTCGATGAGGTCTTTGCTCAGGCGCTCGATAGCGCCGACTTTATGGTCATCGACACACCGGGCGGGGATACAGAGCTGTCGCGCGCTGCCCATGGCCGAGCGGACCTGATTATTACGCCGATGAATGACAGCTTTGTCGATTTCGACCTTTTGGGCCACGTCGACCCCGTGACCTTGGAGTTGCTTAAGCCCAGCATCTATTCCGAGACGGTTTGGGAGGCGCGCAAGGTCAAGGCCATGAGCCGTAGCACCTCACTCGACTGGGTGGTGCTGCGCAATCGCTTGGCCACCACGGAGGCGCGTAATCGCAAGCGGATTGAGGATCGCATGACCGCCCTCAGCCGCCGGGTGGGCTTTCGCATGGGGCCGGGGCTTCGAGACCGGGTGATCTATCGCGAACTCTTTCCCTTCGGCCTGACCATTGCAGACCTGTCACCGACCGTGAGGCCCGTGCCGGTATCGCTACAGCACGTCGCCGCGCGTCAGGAGTTGAGGGCCCTGATGCAGTTTGTCGGCCTGTCTGACTATTGTGGCGAAACCAGTTTGGCCGGGGGTGCGCCTTCGGCCCCTAGGTCTGAGCCTTGATCAAGTATCTCCTCGTCGGGGCGGCAATCCTGGCCCTTGTCCTATGGACGGCGCGGCGGAGCCGATGGCTGCGCACCGAGGGGGCTAAGGTCCTGTCGGGTGGGCTGTCGATGGCCCTTTTTGCTGCGGCAGCCTTCTGGGGCGCGCGGGGCGCCTGGGGCAAGGTCTTGGTGCTCTTGACCCTAGGCATGGGGTTGGCTCTGGGAACCCGCAGAGGTTCTCGGGCCTCGTCAAAGGCGGGCGCGAATACTGCATCCTTGGGCCTAAAGGAAGCGCGTGACCTGCTGGGGGTGTCGCAAACAGCCAGCAAGGCTGAGATCCGGGCGGCCTATAACCGCCTGATGCGCATGGCCCATCCCGACCATGGTGGCACGGCAGGCCTAGCCGCACAGCTCAATGCAGCGCGAGATCGCTTATTAAAGGGCTCTTAGGCCTAGCGGCCGGTGTCGATTGCCATGCAGGTCAGCTTGCGCGCTGCCAACACTTGACAGGCCTGTTGTGCGCCAGCCGCGGTGAAGCCGGTAAAACGAGCCCGGAAATAGCCGTTCACAGCATCTTCGACCGAGCCCTTGTAGGTGGCAAATTCACGGCCAAAGCGCTTGCTCATATTGTGGAGGTGATCTTCAGCCTGGCCACGGCTGCGGAAGGCCCCGACCTGAACCAACCAGTCGCCGTTTTTCTGTGGCTCGGTCTTTGCGGCTGCGATCCGTGATGGGGTCGCGCGGTCCTTGTCGCCCCCGATAACAATCTTCAGGCCATCTTGATCGCTAGATCCCTGTTCAGACGGCAAGCGGGACATGGCGCCGGTTGGCTCGTCTTCAAAAAGGTTCTGGGCGATGGTGATCCGCTCGCCATTCTTGCGGCGTTGGATCACGTCAAATCCGGTTTCCAATAGGTCTTCGACATGGTTGTCGCGGGCCGCTGTCGAGTTGCCGCCGAGCACAACGGCAATCAGTCGGCGGTTGTCGCGCACGGCTGAGGCAGCGAGATTAAAGCCTGAGGCGGCCGTAAAGCCGGTCTTTAGACCATCAACGCCGGGCATCTTGCCGAGTAGGCCATTGTGGTTCTTGACCGTCTGGCCTTGGAAGGTGAACTGGCGCTGGCCGAAGTAGGAATAGTATTGCGGGTAGTCGCGCATGACGGCACGCGACAGGATGGCGATGTCGCGGGCGCTCGACAGCTGGCGTTTATCGGGCAGACCCGACGCGTTGGCAAAGTGGCTGTTGACCATGCCGAGCTCGTGGGCGCGCAGGGTCATCATGGTCGCAAACCGGGTTTCAGACCCGCCGATCTTTTCGGCAAGGGCGGTCGCCATGTCGTTGGCGGACTTTACGGCCACGGCGCGCATGGCCTGATCGACGGTGATTGTGCTTCCGGCCCGAAGGCCCAGCTTGGTCGGCGCCTGGCCTGCCGCGCGGCGGGATACGACGATTGTATCATTCAGGTGAAGCTTGCCTTGCGATAGGGCCTCGAAGGCGAGGTAGAGCGTCATGACCTTGGTGATGGAGGCGGGATAACGCGGGCTGTCAGCCTTTTTCGCGTAGAGGACTTCACCCGAATTGGCGTCAATGACGATGGAAGCATATCGCGCTTCGGAAGCCATAGATGCTGCGCTAGCGGACGGCGCCGTACTGATCATCAGGCCCGCTGTCATGGCCAGAACGGCACAGAGCGGAGCGAGGGCGCGGCGGGCTTGCTTGAGCATGCACATGTGTCCATCGATGAGGGGCGACCAGCTTGCCGCAAGAATGAACAGTATGATGTGCTTGCGGGTGTTTCGTCTAGGTTAACAAAAGGCTTCCAGCGCGATCCGTCTGATATTTTTAACGATTGTTGCGTCGCACCATCTTTGGCTTAGATATTGTGCAGTGCACAAAAAATTCTTGACCCGATTCCGCCCTTATGTCATGAGAGTGCACACGAGAGCGGGCTTAGGTCCGGTTTCGGCACTTTCACAGGGTGCGCTGCGGCATTCGCAGTGGCATTCACAGCGCGGACCACGCGCACATCTAGGAGACTTGATATGGCGAACGGCGCTGAAACCATGAAGAAGACCGTCGAGCAATTCACCTCGGCTGGCAGCACGGCTTTCAAGGAGCAGGTCGAAAAATCCCTGTCCGCCCTGAACGACGTCAATGCCCAATCCAAGCACAATCTCGAGGCCGTCGTCGCTTCGGTTACGGCCGCCACCAAGGGCGCTGAAGCTATCGGCGCTCAGGTTATCGCCTTCTCGAAAGAGTCGATGGAAAGCCAAGTCGCCGCGGCCAAGTCGCTGACCTCGGCCAAGAGCGTTCAAGAAGCTGTTGAGCTTCAGACCGCCTATGCCAAGTCGGCTATGGAAACCATGATGGCGCAGATGACGAAGATGTCTGAAATGGCCGCCGCCTCGGTGAAAGACTCCATGACGCCTCTGAATTCGCGCATGACCGCGATGGTCGAAAAGATGCAAGCCGCGCGCTAATCGCGGAAGGCAAAGGGGGCCGGTTGGTGCCTGCTAAAATCGGGCCTCAGACCTCCGCGTCTGGGGTCCTTTTTTGTGAGTAAATGACGAAAGATGGGCTTTGAGCAATTAATCCACCGCTCAAGTGAGGTTAGCCCTTTCAAACTGACGATGTTTCCATATCTAATCAGAGGTGCCGGGGACAGTTGCCCGGCGCTTTGGAGAGCTTTGTTGATGGCCGAGCGTAAGCAAGGTGGTCAGAACAACGGCGTTGGCGTCGGGGTAGTCACACAGGTAAAGCCGAAGACGCAAAAGCCTTCGCTCTATCGCGTGCTGATCCTGAATGACGACTACACGCCGATGGAGTTCGTGGTCTATGTTTTGGAGCGGTTTTTCAACAAATCGCGCGAAGACGCCACGCTGATCATGCTGCAGATTCATCAACACGGGATCGGTGTCTGTGGTGTCTTTACCTATGAGGTGGCCGAAACAAAGGTTGCCCAGGTGATCGATACCGCACGCCGTAATCAGCACCCGCTCCAGTGCACCATGGAAAAGGATTGAGAGGTCGCCTTTGCCTTCGTTTTCGCGCAACC
>CANFKD010000032.1 GCA_947447115.1 Caulobacteraceae bacterium | reverse complement strand
CGCGTGCTGGAGCTTCAGGGCAAGCTGACCCTGCTCGACCAGAACCGCGTCATTACGCCCAATCCCTTTTTCCGGCTGTTCTCGACGACCAACACCATCGGTCTGGGCGACACGACTGGCCTCTATCATGGCACCCAGCAGATCAATCAGGGCCAGATGGACCGCTGGTCTATCGTCACCACCCTGAACTATCTGCCGCACGACGTCGAAGCCGACATCGTCATCGCCAAGTCGCCCTCCTATGACACGACCGAAGGCCGCCGCCTGATCTCGGCCATGGTCCGGGTCGCCGATATGAGCCGCAACGCCTTCATGAACGGGGACATATCGACGGTCATGAGCCCGCGTACCGTGATCACCTGGGCGCAAAATACCGAGATTTTCGGCGGCGACGTGGCCTTGGCCTTCCGTCTGACCTTCCTGAACAAGTGCGACGAACTGGAACGGGCCACCGTGGCCGAATTCTTCCAGCGCGCCTTCGGTCAGGACCTGCCTGAAAGCTCGGCACGGGTGAAGGTGGCTTAGGCCACCCCGCGCAACATCTCTCCCAATCCATCGACGCTCTCAGGCGTGGTGGCCCAACTGCACATGAAGCGGACGCTGCCGTCGGCGACGCGGTAGACCGCAAGGCCTTGGGCGATCAAGGCCCTGTACTGCTCATCGCTCATCTCGACAAAGAGGCCATTGGCCTGAACCGGATGGACGATCCTAAAGGGCATCAGGGCGGCGAGGCGCTGGGCCATCTGGTTGGCGTGGGCGGCGCGGCTGACAAAGGCCCCGCTTTCCAGAATACCGATCCACGGCGCGGCATAGAACCGGCCCTTGGAGGGCAGTTGCCCAGCCTGTTTCAGCCGTCCATCCAGACGGCGGCCTAAGCTCTTGTTAAACACCACCAGAGCCTCAGTCGGGGACATGCCAGCCTTGGTGCCGCCCAGCACCAGAACATCGACGCCTAGCCGAGCAATGGCCTTGGGATCAAAGCCGCTGGCCACCGCATTGGCCAGACGCGCCCCGTCCAGATGCACGCCAACCCCCTTGGCCTTGGCCAGATCGATCAGGGTGCGGGCCTCAGCGGCACTATAGACCGTGCCATATTCGGTGCTGTTGGTCAGGCTGAGGGCTGCGGGGGCCTGATGATGGGGGCTGTCGGAGGCGCTGAGATGATCGGCCAAGGCCCGCGGGTCGATCTTTGCAGAGGGGCCGGGCAGGGGGATGATCCCTGATCCGCCGCTGAAGAAGGCCGGTGCCCCGGTCTCGTCCACCGTCACATGGGCGTGCTCATGGGCCAAAACGGCCTCGAACGGTCGACAGAGCATGGCCAGAGCCACGGCATTGGCCGCTGTGCCAGACGCCACGAACCGCACCTCGGCATCGGCATCTAGAAAGGCGCGAACGGCGTCTGCTGCCTGCCGAGACAGGTCATCACTGCCATAGCCGCTGGCCGACCCCTGATTGGCGGCGATCAGCGCTTCTAGGGCCTCTGGGGCCATGCCGGCTGTATTGTCCGAGGCAAAGTCAAAGCGAGGGTTCAAAGCGAAGCGGCCCATTCGCGCAGGTCCGTGACGAACAGGTCGGGCTCTTCCATGGCCGCGAAGTGACCGCCCGTGGCCATGTCCGTCCAGCGGGTGATGTTGTAGGCCCGCTCGGCCCAGCTGCGCGGCGGCGCGGCATAGAGCGCCTCGCCGGGGAAGTTGGCAAAGGCGGTCGGGGTCTCGCAGCGTTGGCCCTCAGTAAACTGCACGCCGCCTTCCTCCATCAGGCCGCGATAGTACCAGGCCCCGGTCGTGAAGGAGCCGGTCATGACATAGATCATGATGTTGGTCAGGAGCTGGTCCTTGCTGTAGGCCCCGATAAGAGACTTGGTGCGCAGGTCCGACCAGTCATAGAACCGCTCGAGGATCCATGCGGCCTGTCCGACCGGGTTACCCGCTGCCATCCAAGCCAGAGATTGAGGCTTTGAGGCCTGAAGGAGGAAGTAGGCACCGAGTTGCTGCATGGCCGCGCCGGTGCGGGTCAGCCACGCGACTTCGGCTTCAGATGTCGGTCCGCCGTGCGGCCTAAAGCTCATCATATTCAGATGGATGGCCTTGACAGTTGATCCATGATCAAAGCCTAGCCAAGAGGTCACCAGTCCGCCCCAATCGCCGCCTTGGGCCAGATAGGTTCCATAGCCGAGGGTTTCCGTCATCAGGCTATTGAACAGCCGCGCCGTTGCGCGCTGACCGATGGGCCGCTGCGGCTTGGACGAAAAACCAAAGCCGGGCAGGGACGGAATGATCAGGTCAAAGGCGTCCTCAGCCTTGCCGCCAAACCGGCTCGGGAAGGCCAGCTTTTCGATGGAGTCCCAGAACTCATAGTGTGAACCGGGCCAGCCGTGGGTCAGTAGCAGGGGCCGCTTACCGCCTGCCTCACCGACCACATGGATGAAGTGGATGTCGAAATCCTCAATCCGCGCTGTGAACTGCGGATAGCGGTTCAACTCTGACACCGCCGCGCGCCAGTCATAACCGTCGGTCCAGTGCGCGCAGATGTCCTTGAGGAACGCTCCGTCACAGCCATAGGCCCAGCCATTGTCCACGGCCGGTGCAGGCGGAAAAGGATAGGCCCGCACAAGATCCAGAACCTTGCCCACCTGATCGGCGGTCCAGTCGACGGTGAAGGGCTTAACGGTCATGGCAGAGGTCCTCTTGCTGTTGGTGCCAGCCTGAGGGGCTTACGCTGCGGCGGTCAAGGGGGAGGAGGAGGGTTTGGTTCCACTTCCTCGTGCTTCGACAGGCTCAGCATGAGGAAGGCGGTTAGGCCCGGGCTATTTCATTCATCCTCATCCTGAGCCTGTCGAAGGACGAGGATGTTTCCCCCGCTTTCACAACGAGGCCACCAAGGGCCCTAACCCACCTTCTTGTCCGGCGTGATCACGGCCCCGACATGGGCTTCGCCGAGGGCCTGGGCCAGCGCCGTTTGGCGTTGGCGTTCGGCGTAGCCGGCTTTCTGGGCCTCGTCGCGGTGATCATAGCAGGCGTGGCAACTGACACCGGGGACATAAAGCTCTGAGGCCTGATCCTCTTGGCTGAGGGGCATGCGGCAGGCGTGGCACTGCCCATAGTGGCCGAGGCTGAGCCCGTGGCCGACCGAAACGCGCTGGTCAAAGACGAAACATTCGCCTTCCCACAGGCTCTCAGGCTCGGGCACCGTCTCCAGATATTTCAGGATGCCGCCGTCGAGATGATAGACCTCGTCTATGCCTTCAGACTTGAGGAAGGCCGTGGATTTTTCGCAGCGGATGCCGCCGGTACAGAACATGGCGACCTTGGGGGCCTCTACCCCGCCCAGCAGTTCAGCCCGATTGGCACGGAACCAGTCTGGAAAGTCTCGAAAGCTGGCGGTCTTCGGATTGATGGCGTTTTTGAAGGTCCCGATACTGACCTCATAGTCGTTGCGCGTATCGATCAGGATGGTGTTGGGGTCAGCGATCAGGGCGTTCCAGTCGCTGGCCGCCACGTAGTGGCCGACCTCGGTCAGGGGGTCGATATTGGGCTGGCCCATGGTCACGATCTCGCGCTTGAGCCGAACCTTCATCCGATAGAAGGGCATGGTCTCGGCGAAGCTATCCTTGACCGACAGGGTCGCGCAGTCGGGCAGGGTGCGGATATGGGCGAGGACCTGATCTATGGCCTCGTGGGTGCCTGCAATGGTGCCGTTAATGCCTTCGGGGGCCAGCAGAAGCGTGCCCTTGACCCCTGCCGCGCGGCAAACGGGCTCGAGCCCGGCGCGCAAGGTTTCACAGTCTTTGAAGGGGCTAAATCGATAGAGGGCGGTGACCCGAATGGGATAGGTGTGATCCGACATGGCTCATCATACCGCAGAGTGGGGAAGCAGGCCAACGCCTTAAGCGCCAGCCTGCTTCCATCCGTCGCTTACATACGCTTCAGGGCGCAGATCTTGTTGCCGTCTGGATCGCGCAGATAGGCCAGATAGAGCTTGCCTTGCGCGCCTTCGCGAACGCCGGGAGCATCTTCGCAGGTGGTGCCGCCATTGGCCACGCCCGCCGCATGCCAAGCATCGGCCTGCTCTGGAGTCGTGCAAGCAAAACCGATGGTGCCGCCATTGCTATAGGTCGCGGGCTCGCCATTGATGGGCAGCGAGACCGAGAAGACGCCGGTTGGCGTCATGTAGAATATGCGGTGGCCATCGACATGGGCAGGGGCAACGCCCAGCGTGCCCAGAACGGCGTCATAGAAGGTCTTGGCCTTGGTCAGATCGTTCGTGCCGATCATGATATGTGAAAACATTGCTCTCTCCCTTGATGGTCCGCGCCGGTCGATTACCGACGTCAGGTCAGGGCTCAGCCAAATCACGGACCGAGGTTTCTGGCAAGGGAGGGGGGCTTTATTCGCGTTATTGCGAGGCGCGCCGCGCCGAAGCAACCCAGGGGAACATCCACTGAGGATCGTGTCAGACCCCTAGGTTGCTTCGCTGCGCTCGCAATGACGCGGCTATAAAATTAAGGCCCTCACCCAACCCTCTCCCACAGGGAGAGGGCTAAGAAGGAATAAGCCCTCGCCCCCTTGGGGGAGAGGGTTGGGTGAGGGGGTTACAGCCGCTGACCCAACCAAAAATCTCACCCCAATCCCTCAGCCATCGCCGCCATCGCCTCATCCCAAGCCCCGAACCGATCAAGTAGCTGAACCTGGGCCTTTGGATAGCTGGGATAGTGATCTTGGCCGAACAGGGGCCAGGAGGCGGGGGTCATATAGATCTGGACGGGTGAGCCGCTGGCGGCGGCGAGGTTGGTTGTGGCCGTTGCGGGGCCAATGGTCATGTCTAAGGCAGCACAGAGTGCCGCAACGCCTTCCAGATCATCCTTCAGATCCAGACCGGGCGGCACGGCCACCTGAACCCCCATCTGCTGGGCAATGGCGCGCAGATCATCCTCGGCCTGGCCATATTGCAGGCTGATGAACTGAACACCGGGCATTGTCAGGACCGGTTCCCAAGCACTCAGCGGCGCGAAATAGCGGGCACGGTTGAGGTCGACCAGCAGGCTCTTCCAGATGATCCCTATCTTTCGACCGGCCTTCAAGGTGGAGAGCCAAGCCCGCCAATGGGCCACCCGCGCCGGATCGGGAACTAGGAATCGTGCGGCCGGGCCAAAGCTGTTGGCATCAGGTCTAAGGGCGGCCATGGCGGTGCCTAAGGGAGCCCAAAGATCAGGGGCCTCATCCTTGGCGAAGGGTGTTTCTATGCCGCGCAGTCCCCGACCATTGGCGCGGCCTGTGGTGTGGGGCACAATCTGGGCTGTGGGAAAGGAGCGGGCGGCAAGGCTTTGCAGCCGTGGATCAAGGGCTAGGGTCAAGCGGCCCTTTGAACCGAGCGCGGCGATAACGTCCCGCACGGTCTGCGCAAACAGGATCTCATCACCCAGTCCCTGTTCGCCGATCAAGAGCAGATGGCGGCCCTCGATGGATGTTCCGGCCTGCCATTGCCGATAGGGCAGGGGGAAGGCTGTGGCGTCCTCGTAGGTTAAATCATGGCGCGCTTCATAGGCCTGCCAGCCTTCGGTCAGACGCCCTGCGACGAACAGCCTTTTGGCCTGACTGACCCGCGCGGTCGCGACCAGCGACGGGGGCGCGTCGGTGATAGACCGTTCCCCCTCCGCCAAAGCAAAAGACTGTTTTTCCTGATCAAATCCGGCCGTGAACATCAGGGCATCGGCAAGGGCGATCCGCGCCTGCCCCATGCCGGGATTGAGGCGCAGGGCCTCGCCTAGGAAGGTCGCCGCCTCTTCCATCCGGCCATCGCTAAAGAGAATGAGCCCCAGCGTATTCCAAAGGATAGGCTCGGTCGGATGGGCCTCGAGCGCTGTGGTCAGGGTGGCGATGGCGGCGGCGAGGTTCATCTGGCTGGCCTGGGCCAAGGCAAGGCTGTTGATGATCTCGATGGAGCCGGGGGCCTGCTGTCGGCAGGTCAAAAGCAGTCGTTCGGCGACGGCAAAGAGGTCAAGGGTCATGGCAAGGCGGGCCAGATCGACACCGATCTGCGGTTGATCGGGCGCGAGGCTCATGGCCTGCTGATAGGCGTCCAGCGCGGCGCTATTGTCGCCCAAGGCCTCACAGGTAAGGGCCAGAAGGTGCCAAGCCGCCGAGCGTTCGGGCTGCCGTTTGACGGCCATCTGGGCCAAAGATCGCGCCTTGTCAGCGCGGCCTGCGGCAAGGTGCACCTGAGCCTCACGCATTATGGAATCGCCATTGAGCGGTTTGGAACTGCGCTGTCGAGGTAGGGCCATCGCCACGCTCATCAAGGTCGAGCCTAGGGCTCATCCCATCACCTGACGTGATTTGGTTTAACGAGCGCTTAAATGCCGACCGGAGGCCCGATTTTGATCCATCCCTATGATTTTAAACGCGAGCCTATGGCGCGTTTGGCGCGCATCTTGCCGCCGATCTGGAATGCAATCTGAAATTTAACATATGACGACATGCAGTATTAAATTGCATAAACGGGCGAGTGATCGACAATTATATCAACTCCAAATATTTTGCGCCGCAGCAATCACAATTGCTTAGCTTGCAACGGGTTCCTGATTGCCCGCAGCGATCCCACCGAAAATGCTGCCTCGCAACATCACGAAAACGTTACCTGTGGTTCATTGACACGGCGCGTCAGGCGCAGAGGCTGGGTTCTAACAAATCCGTAATGAGGCCGAACGGCTCGCTGCGCTGTCGGTTTCAAGCGGATGAATAGTTTAACGGCACCGATTTGGTGTTGGTTCCAGGGGGGAACATTTATGATGACGACGCGTTTGCAGAGCTTGCTCTGCCTATCGGTTTCGGCCATTTCGCTGATCAGTATCTCCGGTCAAGCCTATGCCCAAGAAAAGGAAACGGGCCGCGACAAGAGCGGTGCGATTGAAGAGCTGGTTGTTACGGCTGAAAAGCGTGAGCAAAGCCTTCAGACCGTCGCCGTCGCCGTTTCGGCCTTTACGGCCGCCAAACGCGATCTGATCGGGATCAATACGATCCAAGATCTGACCAACTTTACCCCTGGCCTTCAGTATAACAGCTCCACCGACCGCGTATCGCTGCGCGGCGTGGGTCGTTTGACCAACGTGCTTTCGGCCGACGCGGCCGTGGCCAACTATTCTGATGGTATCTATGAGACCTTCGCGGTTCGCGCCGGTTCGTCGACCCTGTTCGTTGATCGGGTCGAGGTCCTACGTGGTCCTCAGGGCACGCTCTACGGCCGTAACTCCATCGGTGGTGCGCTGAACATCATCTCCAAGAAGCCGACCAAAGATTTCCAAGGTGAAGTCCGCGCGAGCTTGGACAATTACGGTGCTACCATGTTGGAAAGCACCTATTCGGGACCGATCAATGAGAAGGTCGGCTTCCGCGTTGGCGGTGCATGGTTCAACCAGAGCCACGGCTATATCGACAATAAGGTCCCCGGCATGCCTGATGAAGGCAATGTCCGTAATGAATGGACCACCGATGTTCAGCTCAAGTTCGACTTCTCGTCGAAGTTTGAAGGTTGGATCAATGTGATCGGTAGCCAGTGGCGCAACGGCGCCGGCGGACCGGGCGCAGCGTCTGGCGGCTGGACCCCCTATGATTGGCCAACCACCTATCAATCCCCGTCGGCGACTGAGCCCAACAACGGCTTCGGTTGCTCCGATCCGAAAATCACGGGTATCACCAATGTCGTCAACCTGAACCCAACAGGCTGTAGCAACCCGGCGAAGAACAGCCCTTGGGAAATGGCGCGCGCCACGGCCTATAAGGTCACCTTGCCCGTCGCCCTGACGATCCACAGCAACTGGATCTATCACGCCGATAAGTTCGATATCAAATATCTGACCGGCGGCGTGCACTATCACTACATCTTGCAGGGCACCACGGACACCAATCGTGCGGCACCAATCACGCAATATACGCTCCCATCTGTGGGCTATCGTGGGCCTTTGACGATCTATCCGAACGAAAGCTTTGTCTATCAAGAGGACAACTCGTTCTGGAGCCACGAGGTCAACTTCATCTCGACCGGCAACAGTCCGTTGCAGTGGGTGGCCGGTGCTTACTACTTCAAGCAGCACTATACCCAGCCCGTCTATACGCAAAACCTGGCTCAGAAGCAATGGAATGGTCCGTTCGCCTTTGCGCTCTGCCCCGCCAGCCCAGGCGGCGCGTGCCCAACCTCAACGACCAATCGCCGGTTTGATAACCGTCCAGACGTGAACGCCGAGTCCTACGCTACCTTTGGACAGCTCGACTGGAAGGTCAGCGACCATTGGAAAATGACGGGTGGTCTGCGTTACTCTCATGACCGCAAATATGGTCAAGAATCGGTCCGCATCCTCTGCTTCGCCGTTTCGGGTTGTGACTTCTCCGCACCTTACGGCGTGTCACCCGCAATCGACATTACCCAGACCGGTAGCGTCGTGGCCAATGGTAACTCGCTGCCAAAGGGCGTTGTTGGTAAGACGGTGTTTGATCCGATCACCGGCTTTGCGACCCGTAAGCAGGACTATGAGTGGTCGGCCGTTACCGGTACTGCCGGTATCGAATGGACCCCCGATCAAGACACCATGGCCTATTTCAAATATAGCAAGGGCTATAAGGCTGGCGGCTTCAACATCGGTATCTTTACGGTCTTGAGCTTCTTCCCAACCACGGACGAAGAAACAGTCGACGCCTTCGAAATCGGCCTGAAGAAAGATTTCGGACGCACGCTGCAGACCAACATGGCCCTGTTCCGCTACAACTATACCAACCTTCAGATCCCCATTACGCGGGTCGCGACCGGTGCGGTGGGCGAAGTTGGTCCTGGACCAACGACGGCGACTGACTTCTATAACGTGCCCAAATCAGTGTCTCAGGGCTTTGAGTTGGAAACGACTTGGAAGCCCACCCCGAACATGCAGGTCCTGTTCAACTATTCCTACAATGACACCCACCTTGAGGCCGGCAGCGCGGTCGACTCTGTCGACCCACTGGCTTTGGACCCCAAGGCTAAGCCGCTTCTGACCTTGGCTCAGTGCGCGGTGATCGTCGCCGGTACAACCACCTGCCCGATCGACGTGTTCACGGGTGGCTATACTCGGATGCAGGACCTCAGCGGTAGCCAGCTGCCAAACGCGGCGAAGCAAAAGCTGGCCGTCAATGTCAACTATAGCTGGGACTTCCAGCCCGGTTATCTGGTGGCCTCGGCCAGCTATGTCTGGCGCGACAAGCAATATGGTACTCTGTTCGAGCGTGCCTATAACGAGGCGCCCGCATGGTCTCAGATCGATGCGCGCTTGATCTGGACCCAAGCCGAAGGTCGTTACAAGATCATTGGTTACGTCAAGAACCTGACCGATGTCATCGGCTATGACGCTGGTGCAACCGGAACCCGCTTGGCGGGCTACATCCGGCCAGCAGGAAGCTTGGGTTATGCCGGCGCAACCATGATTGGGACCGTTGAAGGTATCACAAAGACCTACTCGGTGGTGCCGCCTCGTACCTTCGGTATCGAGCTACAATATAAGTTCTAGGGCCTAGCTCTAGATTAGAGGTTAGACCCCCGGGCGTTCACCACGTCTGGGGGTTTTTCTTTTTGGGCGATGGCGCACGAATTGGCTTGAAAGATCAGGTCAGAGCTTTGACACTCTGACCCACAGACGCAGAACCTCCGATCAAGGGGGCAGCCGGGGAAATTGCATATGTCGCGATCAGTTTTAAGCGTGGTTCGGGCCTTGGCCTTAATGGTGGCCCTGATCTTACCGGTTCGCGCCTTCGCCGTTCCCGTGCCTGAGCAACTGCCTGCGGGCCAAGCCCTCTATGATCAGCACTGCAAAAGCTGCCACGAGGCCGCCCAAGGCCGTACGCCCGGCCGCGAGCAACTGGCCCAGCGCAATCCCGCCGACATTTTTGTTGCCCTCAAGTCGGGTGCCATGAAGGCCATGTCTCAAGGCCTGTCTGACACGGATATGAAGGACATAGCCGGCTACCTGACCTCATCTGGCAAGTCGGATAGCCTGACCAGTATGTTGAACCCGCCCGCCTCCAAATCCGCGACGGTCGACAAGCTCTGTCCTGCGGGTAAGACGCTAAAGGCCAGCGCCTCCAGTTGGGCCCTGTCTGGCTTTGACGGGGCCTCGAGCCGGTTCCAGACCCACGCGGGCTTAACGTCGCAGAATGTTTCGCGCTTAAAGGTCAAATGGTCGTTCTCGATGGAGGGCGGCGGCCAGCCTGCCGTTCTGGGGGGCTGGGTTTTTGCCACCAACCGCAATGGCTCTTTCTATGCCTTGGATGGCAAGACCGGCTGTGTGATCTGGTCCGTCTCCGATGCCCAGTCGCGCAATACCCCGCTCGTACTGAAGAGCACGGCCTCGCCCAGCGGCTGGATGGTGGTGATCGGACAGCTGGACAAGCGGGTTCGCGCTTTTGACGCTCAGGACGGCAAGACCCTGTGGCGCAGCCCGGTGCTGGATGACCATGTTGCGGCCTCACTGACGGGGGCGACAACCGTTTCAGGCGATACGCTCTATGTGCCGGTCAGCTCCTATGAGGAGGCTGTGTCCATGTCTAAGGCCTATGCCTGCTGTACCTTCCGCGGTTCGCTGGTGGCCCTGGACCTTCGCACCGGCGCTCAGAAATGGAAGACCTATACGATCAAAGATGCCCCGCGCGACTATGGCCGGGTCAATGCCTCAGGCATGGGCCTTAAGGGCCCCGCCGGTGGCGCGATCTGGACGGCACCGACGGTCGATGCCGCACGCGGCTTGGTCTATGTCGCGACGGGGGACAGCTATACCGACATCGACAGTGAGGGCTCTGATGCGATCATTGCCTTTGACATGGCGTCTGGAAAGATACGCTGGACGCAGCAGGTCACCGAGAACGACAATTTCGTCATGGGTTGTGAGCGCAAGGGCGCTGCGGCAACCGGTAACTGCCCCTCACCGATGGGACCGGATCATGATTTCGGCGCCGCGCCGATCCTCTTCACCCTATCGGGCGGAAAGCAGGTACTCTTGGCGGGTCAAAAATCGGGCATGGCCTACGGCATCTCGCCAGATGACGGCAAGCAACTTTGGAACACCCAAGTTGGTGTCGGTGGTGCCTTGGGCGGCATCGAGTGGGGCATGGGGGCCGATCGGGCCCAGCTCTATGTCGCCATGGCCGATCTAACGGGTCTGTTCCGTGCGGCATCAGGCGACAAGAGCCCAGATCTCGCCAAGCCCGGCCTGTCGGCGCTCGATCCGGCAACGGGCAAGATCAAGTGGTACACACCGTCACCTGTCGCACCCTGCGGACTTCATAAGTCCACCTACGATCTGAAGGGCTGTATCCGCGCCCAATCGGCGGCACCAAGCATCATTCCAGGCGCGATCATCTCGGGCACGACCGATGGATGGCTGCGCGCCTATGAGGCCAAGAGCGGCAAGATCATCTGGGAATATTCCAGTACGGCCCAGACCTTCTCGACGGTGAACGGCGTGCCCGCTCAGGTGGGCGGCGGCTTTGACGGGATGGGACCGGCCGTTGCTGACGGCATGGTCTTTGTCATGTCCGGCTTTAACGGTGCATCTCGCGTCGCAGGCAACGGGCGCAACGTCCTGCTGGCCTTCTCTGTGGATGGCAAGTAGGCGCGATCAGCGTTTTGCCGTCTCCATCGTGTCGAGCAAGGCCTGAAAGCGCCGCCCGCGATGGGTCTCGTGAGCATCCCTGATTTGGGCGAGGCCAAGGCCTGCTAGGGCTGGATCGCTTGCGCTGTCTGGCGTGATGGCGGACATGCGCTGATAGGTCCCTTGGTCAATCCTTTGGCGCACAGCCTTGATATCGCCGTTTGGATCGCCGGGCGTACCGTCTCCGAAATAGCCATAACCCTCCACCATATTGGCGATGGAGGTGGCGTTGAACCCCATGCGCCAGAGCAGTTTGTCACTGGCCTTGGCCAAGACCTCGGGCGAAACGGTCAGTAGGAAGTTCTCCTGCTGACGCACCCAGGATTTGACGATCGAGTTGGTGAGAATATAGCGCAGCCGATCAGAGCGATTGACCGCACCGGCATGAAGCAATCGCCCGTCCATCAACAGGATCGTGCCCGCCGGAGCCTCGAGGTTGATGGGCGGCGGCAAGGGTCCATAGGCCTCGGGACCGTCCTTCATCTGATGGGAGCCGGGGACGACCAGCGTGCCGCCGTTCACCTCATTGACGTCCTGAAGGATGTAGATCGTATTGACCAGCGCTGGGGCGTCGAGGAAGCGGAAGGGCACAGGAAAGGATTGATCCTGATGCAGCGCCTGCGGATGGCAGCCCGGAAAAGAGATGTTGGCCAAGAAACTATAATGGTTCCAACCGGGCCCGAGGGCCTCATCCATGAACCGCTCGATCAAGGGCCCGGCCTGCACAGCGCTAGGAACATGTTCCATGCACTGGGTGAACATGTCGCCCTTATTGACCAGAGCCCAGACGTGCTGCTGCGCTGGACTGATATGGGCCAGACCTAAGGCGCGCTCAGCGGCGGCCTGTTCGATGACCCGTTCGTGCAGGCTTTGGCACTGGTCAGGCGACACGCCATCTTCAATCAGTCCATAGCCCCAGCGGGTAAAGTCGGTGCGAAGCTGGTTCAGGTCCTTGGTCGGCTGAGGCAGGTCTTGATGTCGCCAATAGTCGTGCTTACGCGCCACGGTCGTGTCGTAATAGCGCCCAGCACCCCATTCCAGCATGTCCGTCGGCTTGGGAGGACGCATGGCGGGATTGTGCCGCATCAGGGACCGGTAGGGCTCGCCATTGGCATAGAATTCGGCATAGCCGAGCTTTTCGCCGTCATTGCGATCAAGAAACGCTTGAGTGAACTCCTTAGGAATAGGCATGACCTTCTCCAGTTCGGGATATTCGTAAGTGGCGAGCCCACTAGGCGAACGCGATCCAGCGTCCGCCTGCCGCTGCCGTTACCCAAACCAAGATCTGGGCATAGGCGATGGTCTGCGCAAAGGTTGAGGGTCCGCCGTCCTTGATGATGGCTCGGCCCCTCACGACGGCAAAGCCAAGAACCCATGCGAGCCAAACGCCAGAGAGCACGATATTGGCCATGTCGATGCTGGCCATGTCCTCCGGCTTGAAGAGCAGATTGGTTGCCACGGACATGGCGGCCAAGATCACAAGGCATCCGGCGCCGTAGAGCCAGCGTGTGCGGCCCTGCACCACGACCAAAACAATCAGGCTGCCGGCGCTCAAGACGTGCAGCAGACCCGGCGTGACCAGTCCGCCTGTCGCCAAGATCAAGACCGACAGAGCCCAGAGGCCAAGCCCCAGGCCGGCCCAGAGGCGGGTATCTGATCGAGGTTCGTTTAGGGCGACAGGGCCAAGGACCTTGAAACTCAGCACAATCCCACCGATCAGGGCGATGAACTTGGCAAGGAAGGCGGCGCTATCATAGAGCCGCTCGGCATTGGCCATGCCAATGAGCAGGCCGCTGATGGTGGTGGCCACGAGGCCAATGGTGATCAGGCGCGAAACGCCGCGATAGGTCTCCTCAATCGGCCGCTCGACCAGCCCAACGCCCAAAATCCTGAGGCTCGCCAGCGCAGAGGCGCCGCCTAGTGTCAGGACGGAGACAATGTGGAACACCTCCCAGATCGCGAAATTGGCCTTGATGTCATAGGCTGGCCAGACCTTGACCAGATGGGCGACGAAGGGCTGAAGAGCTGGAAACAGTTCGGATAGGGTCATGGGTGAGCAGCCTCAATGGCAACCGCGCCCTGTTCAGAGGTCGCGCAGGCCTGAACCTGATTGATGAAGGCGGTCTGGGGCTTGCCGCATTCGTACCAATTATAGGCAATGAAACGGCCCATAATGATGACCAGTAGCCATACGGTGATAGAGGCCAGCCCGGACAGTCGAACCGCCGTCGGAGGCCGCTCCAGCGCGTCCCATTGGTCCTGAGTCTTATGGAGTACAAGGTGGAACCAGAGGATGTTCAGACCGGCAAGGACCAGGAAGACAAGTTTCAGTCTGAACCAGATATTATGATAATAAACCAGAGGCTTGGCGAAGAATAGAGCCGTGCCCGTGATGACCATAATGGCAAATCCGCCCAGCACGAGGGGCAGCAGTCGCCGGGTGATAATCGAGTTTGGCACGGTCTTGAGCGCCACGCCCATCAGGCGCAAATCAATCACCAGCATCACGCCAGCAAACAGCATCAGGCTGATCAGATGTGTGCCCTCAAGCAGACCCCAGAAGTTCAAGGACCCCAAAAGGGCCTCGCTCCAAGATGGGTCAAACTCTTCTGGACCCTTACCCAGAGACGTCTGAAGCCATACTAAAAAGGATCTTAACACCCGCACCCTCCCGTGCCGCTGTACTGCATAGGCCGGATGTCCGGTGATATGCAGGGCCCCGATTTTGCGCGGACTTGATTATGGGCTCCGACGCAAGGGTGCGACAGGAGCCATCGCTTTGCAAGTGCGCCAATCAATTGCGTTGGAAGCGTTGACAAGGGTCGGGTTGGCTGTGCAGCATTGGGCAGCGCTGTATCTAATCAAGGATCACTGAGTTGATCCGCTGCGACGCGACAAAAATGGTGAGGAAGCCCATGGTATCGAAAAAAGCCACCCTAATGGCCGTTGTGGCAATGGCCTGTGCGCTCGGCAGCGCAGCGATGGCGCAAGGCCCAGCCTATAAGGCACCCCGAGGCCCTGATAAGGCCCATCCAGACCTGAACGGCGTCTGGCAGGTCTTGAATTCCGCCAACTACAATATTGAACCTCACCTGAGTTCGGCGGCTATGGCGATGCGCTCTGGACCGGTTATCCCGGTTCCGGCCAAAGAGGTTGTCGCTCTTGGCGCTGTGGGTTCGGTTCCTCCAGGACCCGGCGTCGTGGTCGGGGGCACAATCCCCTATAAGCCAGAGGCCTTGGCCAAGCGCGATGAGAACAAGGCTCAGTGGCTGAGCCGTGATCCTGAGATCAAATGCTATCTGCCCGGCGTGCCGCGCGCCACCTACATGCCCCAACCGTTCCAAATCGTGCAGGGGCAAGACAAGATGATGATTGCCTATCAGTATGCCAGCGCGACCCGGACCATCCTGTTCAAGGATCCCGGCGAATATCCCGCTGATAGCTGGATGGGCCAGTCCGTCGCGACTTGGGACGGCGATACGCTGGTGGTCAAGGTGACGGCGTTGAATGACCAGTCTTGGCTCGACCGCGCCGGCAACTTCCATTCGGACATGATGACGGTGGTTGAGCGCTATACGCCGACCAGTGCTGTGACCATGCGCTACGAGGCGGAAATCACCGACGCAGAGACCTATACCAAGCCGTGGAAGATGGAGATGACCCTCTATCGGGCGGTCGGTCCTGACGTCACGCTCGGACAGTTCAAGTGCGTGGAACATGTGACAGAGCTGCTCTATGGCGATCTGCGCAAAGAACCGCTGAAATAGTCGCCAAACCCCATTCGCTAACGCCCTTTCCGGAGCCTAAACGCCATGACCCGTGGTCTTAAATTCGCATCCATCGTCCTCGCTCTGACCCTTGGGGTCTCTGGTCAGGCTCAGGCTCACCACGCCTTCGCTGCCGAGTTCGACAGCAATGCGCCAGTTCTTCTGCGTGGCAAGGTCACGCGGGTCGAGTGGATCAATCCGCACGCTTGGGTGCACCTGATGGCGCAAACGCCAGGCAAGCCCGATCAAGAGTGGATGGTTGAGGGCGGCACGCCCAACACCCTGTTCCGCTCTGGCATCAACAAGGCCTCGCTGCGACCCGGCACGACGATCATCGTACGCGGCTATCAAAGCAAGGATCACCTCTGCACGCCCCAGTGCCGCGCAAATGGCCGCGACCTGACCCTTGAGAATGGCCAAAAGCTGTTCATGGGCTCAAGCGGCACCGGCGCGCCTAAGGATGGCGCTGACAATTCTGAGAAGAAATGACGACAGTTGGGTGGGGGCATGAGCATGCGTAGGCAGGTATCTGTTTGGGCCTTGGGGTTAACGGCAGCCTTTCTGCTGACTTCGTGCGGTAAGCCTAAGCCCTCGCTCTATGACACCAGCCTTCCGGTCATGGAGGTGATGGATCACCTGATCGATCCGGGCGCTTGGGCCTTTTGGCGAGCGTCCGGCGAAGTGACTGAAGAGGCGGGTACCAAGAGCCTGACGCCGACCACGGAAGAGGGCTGGCTTGCGGCTGAAAATGGTGCGGTTGCGGTGGCCGAGGGCGGCAATCTTATGCTGCTTCCGGGCCGCGTTCGCGATGAAGAATGGATCCGCTTGGCGAAAAAGCTGACCCAAGATGGGCTCGAGGCCAAGGCCGCCGCGGAAGCCAAAGATTCTGATCGGATGTTTGTGGCCGGTGCGGAGATGTACAAAACCTGCAAGGCCTGCCACGCGAAATATGTTCCGGCTCTGCAGCCGGGTGCCGAGCCTGTTGGCGCGCCTCTGCCAGATTGGCCTGAAGACGTAAAACAAAAACAAGATCAATTCCTTGAAGGAAAAAAATGATGATTTTTCGGTCCTTTGCTCCATCGACCCCTCGCCTTGGCGCGATCGTCGCTGCGCTGGCCCTTTCTGGAGCGGCAGGTCAAGTCGTCGCGGCGGAAACGCCTGCGGCTACCCCCCTGAACCTGGCGGTTATCTCGGACCGCGCTCAGGTCGCTGCCTCGCCTGAGGTGGTTTGGAAGAAGACCGGGGGCTACTGCGATATTGGCCCAATGTTGAAGACCACCTGCGTGATCACGTCAGGCACCGGGGATGTCGGCTCGAACCGCCTGATCGCTGGCCGGGTCAACGAAATCTTGGTCGCCAAGACCTCGACCTCCTACACCTATGCCCAGCCCATGGCCCCAAACCTCTATCACGGTACGGTTGAGGTCTTGCCTGACGGTCCAGGCAAGTCGGTGGTGATCTATACGCTGCTGTTGGACCCAACCTTTGGCGGCGATCCAGCCACGCGGGACGCCAAGATTGCCGAACGTCGCGGCTTCTTGAAGCTTATGCTCGGTCAGATCAAGGCCGCGTCAGAAGCACCATAAGCATCAGGTGGGCAGCAAGGTGGAGCAGGCTCTCAGGCCTGACCGCCTTGTGACCAGGAACCCAATGATATGACAGGCACCCCATCCGCCGCACCAACGCTCTGGACCAAGCTCGCCTACGGGTTTGGGGCTGCGGCCAATGGGGTGACGGATAATGCCTTCAACTATTTCCTGTTGATGTTCTATGGCCAGGTCATCGGCCTCAGCCCGATCCTCGTCGGCTTGGCCATGACCATCGGCATGATGGTCGATGCCTGCCTAGACCCGATCATTGGTCTTTGGTCAGACAATCTGCGCTCGCCTTGGGGGCGTCGCCATCCCTTCATCTATGCGGCGGTGGTGCCGACCGGGCTGCTGTTTTTCCTGATTTGGAATCCGCCTCATGGCTGGTCTGAACAGGCGCTGTTCTTCTATCTGCTCGGTCTGTCTGTGTTGATCCGCGCGGCCGGATCGCTGTTCCAGATCCCGTCATCGGCCCTCGCGCCGGAACTGAGCACCAGTTACGACCAGCGCAGCAGTCTGATGAGCTACCGTTACTTCTTTGGTTGGGTGGTCGGCAATATGATGACGGTGTCGATGTTCTATCTCATCTTCCCCGCCTTCTCGACGGCGGCAGTCCCTAATGGTCAGTTCAATCGTGACGCCTACGCCTTCTACGGGGTCTTGGTGTCGATCTTGGCCCCCTTCGCCATGCTGGTGTCTGGGCTTGGAACCCATCGGCATATCCCGAACCTGACCGTACCGCCTCCGCGCGAATCCAAGTCGATCAAGGAATTGTTCGGCGAGATCTTTGCCACGCTCGGCAATCGCTCTTTCGCGGCCCTGTTCATCGCGGCGACCTTCGGCGCGGTTTCGACGGGATTGGCGGCTGGGCTGGCCTTCTATTTCTCGACCTATTTTTGGCGATTCACCGCCATTCAAAATGCTTACCTTGCCATGGGTGTCTTTGCCTCGGCGGTTCTGGGTTTCTTGGCAGCGCCTTGGGCGACACGGACGATTGGCAAGAAACAGGGGGCTGTCATCATCGGCCTGATCGCCTTTTTAGGCTCGCCCCTGCCTATCGTGCTTCGGCTTCTGGGCCTGATGCCGGCCAATGGGACGCCAGAGACCTTTTGGATCGTCTTTGGCTTTACTGCCATCGATACGGGACTGATCATCTGTTTCCAGATCCTCGCCTCCTCGATGATGGCTGATCTGGTCGAGCAGGCCCAGTTGCGCACCGGTAAGCGCTCTGAAGGGCTATTCTTTGCGGCCGATGGGTTTGCGCGAAAGATGGTTACGGGGCTTGGCCTGATCCTTGCGACCCTCCTGTTACAATTTGCCAACTTCCCCAAGGGCGCCGACCCCAGTCAGGTTTCTGACGCGGTCACCGCCCGTCTGGCGATCCTTTATGTCCCTTCTATTCTGTTCCTCTGGCTATCCATGGTCGCGGTCATCTCGACCTACAAGGTTAGCCGATCCGATCACGAAAAGGCTTTGCGGGACCTGTCTGACAAGGCCGCCGTGCAAGCTTTGACATCAACCGATTAATCGACACACCAAGACGGAGAAAACCAATGCGGATTAAGTTTTTGGCGATGGGGGCGGTTGCAGCCCTCGCCCTCGGGGTCGGGGCTTTTGGCGTCAGTGCCATTGCCGCTGAACCCGCAGCCTACAAGGCTCCCCGTTTGGCCTTCGGACAGCCTGATCTGGGCTCCAACTGGTCCAATGTCAGTCTGACGCCGGAGACCCGTCGCGGTGGCATGGGTACCCGCGCCATCCTGACCGAGGAAGAGGTCAAGGCCATCGAGAGCGGTGCCGTTAAGGCGCTCGATGATGCCAATCAGCCAACCGATCCCAACGCGCCAGCCCCCACGGCAGGCGGGGATAAGCCCGCTCCAGGCACCCGGCCTGAGTTCGCAGCCGCTGGCGGCGCGGTGGGCGGCTATAACGCCTTCTGGCTTGATGCCGGCAGCCGGGTCATGCGCGTCAATGGTCAGCCTCGCTCGTCGATCTTGACCACGCCGAACGGTCAGGTTCCGCCCTATCTCCCAGGCGTTAAGGGCCCTGAGCCTTGGTGGAAGGCTGGGGATCATTATGAGAACCCAGAGAACCGTTCCTATGGCGAGCGTTGCATCATGGGCTTTGGCCGCAATGCGGGGCCGCCGATGCTGGCCAATGGTTTCTACAACAATGACTATATGATCGTGCAGTCTCCGAGCGTGATCAGTATCCTGGTCGAGATGGTCCATGATGTGCGGATGATCCGGCTCAACGCCAAACACCGCAGCGATGGGCTTCGGCCATGGATGGGCGACTCCATCGGTCATTTTGAGGGCGACACCTTGGTGGTCGAGACCACCAACATCCCAGAGACTCAAGCCTATTACGGCTCGTGGAAGAACCTGACGGTTGTCGAACGCTTCACCCGCGTTGGACCTCAGCGGCTGCACTATACCTACAGCATCGTCGACCCAACCATGTGGGCCCAGCCTTGGGGCGGGGAATATGAGTTCTCACCATTACAAGGTGAGGTCTATGAATATGCCTGTCACGAGGGGAACTATGCCCTGAGCCATATTCTGGCCGGTGCCCGCGCTGAAGAGGCGGCTAAGGCGGCCAAGGTCGCTCAAAAGCCTTGATCTAAGCGCCAACAGACGATCCAAGGCCAATGCCACCCCTTCACGCGATTGAGGGGGTGGCATTGTCATTTGGGACGACAATTGATCCTTGCCTAAGTCGCCACGCCCCATAAGCTAGCGGCAATCAAAACCAAATCCATACTGGGGAACACCATGGTCGAAGACATTCTTGAACCCAACCTGCCGATCATTGATCCCCACCATCACCTCTGGGACCTGACCCCGCTGCTCGGCCACTTTCCAGAGCCGCATCATCCCTTTATCGCCGCCGTCGCGCGCACGCCCTACTACACGTTCGACCAGCTGCGCAGTGACGCCCAGAGCGGTCACCGCGTGGTCGGGACGATCTTTATGGAATGCGGGGCCTTCTATCGCGCCGATGCGCCTGCGGAGATGCAGCCCGTCGGTGAGGTCGAGTTCGTCAATGGCGTCGCCGCCCAGAGCGCCAGCGGCATCTATGGCGAATTGCGTGCGGCAGCCGCCATCATTGGCCACGCTGACATGACGCTGGGCGATGGGGCCAAGCCGGTGCTCGAGGCGCTGAGCGCGGCGGGCAATGGCCGTTTCAAGGGCATTCGTCACCAAGGGGCTTGGGACGCCAATCCCGATGTCCTGGGTCCTCCCTTCCATGCGCCGCAAGGCCTGCTGGCCAGTGATGAATTCCATAAGGGCTTCAAGGCGCTGGCCCCCATGGGCCTGACCTTTGACGCTTGGGTGGTTGAGCCGCAGTTGGACGATGTGCTCAAGCTTGCCCGGGCCTTTCCCGATACCAGCATCATCCTTGACCACTGTGGAACGCCTCTGAACATTGCCAACTATCAGGGCAAGCTTGATGAGAACTTCGAGCGCTGGCGCACCTCGATCCGGGCCATTGCCCAATGTCCCAATGTCACGGTCAAGCTTGGCGGCCTCGCCATGGCCTTCTGCGGCATGCCTGAGCAGGGGCCGGAAGCGGGCGTCAGCTCAGAGGCCTTAGCCGCCATGTGGAAGCCCTATATCGAGACCTGCATCGAAGCCTTTGGGCCGGAGCGGGGGATGTTTGAAAGCAACTACCCTGTGGATAAGTGGGGCGCGAGCTATGCCACCCTCTGGAACGCCTTCAAGCGCATCACGGCAGGCGCTTCCGCCGACGAGAAACGCGCCCTCTATGCGGGCAACGCAGCGCGGGTCTATGGGATTGAGAACCTGTTGGTCGGGATCTAAAGCAGGACCACGGATCGGCGGCGGGGCGACAACAGGATTGCCCCGCTGTTTATCCAGAGAAACCTTTTCGCGAAATAAGTAGCTAAAACTCTGATTTTTTGAGACTTATCGCTCTCATCCAGTCACGGAAGCTTGTCTTGACGGGATGGTGGGCGCAGTAGGATTCGAACCTACGACCCGCTGATTAAGAGTCAGCTGCTCTACCAACTGAGCTATGCGCCCGCACCAGAACTGCCTTTGGTGAGGGCAGAAGCGAGGGCGCGATACATACGCTAATCTATTGGGATGGCAAGCGACTTGATGTGACTTTAGTAAGGAAAATGGGGGACACCCATGGCCGGACGAACAAAAACGGGAGCGCTAGATTTCGATTATCTCGAGACCTATGCGGACGGCGATATGGTGGTTGTGGAAGAGGTGTTGAATCTTTTTCGGGAACAGGCGGCGCTTTGGTTGCGGGTGATGGATCCGCACGATCCGGGTGAAGGCTGGCGAGATGCGATCCACAGCCTGAAGGGAACCGCCTTGGGTGTGGGGGCTGTGTCTCTGGCGCAGGCCTGCTCAACGGCGGAGTGGGTGCTAGGCGATGCCCATATGGACCGGACCCTCGCCCTGATCCGCGTGCGTGATGCGGTAGAGGCGGTCTTGGCCGATATTACGATCTATCAGTACGAAAAGAACATTCAGTCCCTGCGCGATTGATCCCAGACGCTGAGCTCATAGGCGATCGATCGGTCGATCAGCAGGCGCCAGACGGGCTCTGCGATGGCGGGCGACAGGCCAACCCTTTGCGCCTCGGCCTTGACCTTGGCCACCACGTCCTCGATGCGCGGCACGTCGCGCACCACATTGCGGTCCTGCTTGATGCGCGCGGCCGCGTCCATATAGCCCTGACGTTCCGCCAAGAGGGCGACAAGGGCACGATCGAGCTCATCCACCCCTTGGCGGACTTCAGTCATGGTGGTGCAGTCAGACGAGGGAAGGCGTTCAGACGTCATAGGGCCTTAGATTCCAGCACCATTATCAATGGACAGAAGCGCAGCCTCGTGGGCCTCAGCTTCCGCGATGAGCCATGAGACGAAGGCCTTAACCTGCGGCAAACGTCCCTTGGCCTTGGGATGGACGAGGTAATAGGCGAAATCGACGGCGGTGGCGATCTGAAAGGGCGCGACCAATCGGCCAGCATCCAGATCAGCCTGGGCCAAGGCCCGCTTGGCCAGAGCCACGCCGCGCCCGCCGACCGCCGCCTCAATCACCAAGGAGGACTGGTTAAAGCGCGGCCCCCTTGCGCCGTCCATACCCTTCACGCCCCGCGCCGCCAGCCACATGGTCCAGTCGGGGCAGCTTTCGTCGGCATCGGGCGAGCCATCATGCAGAAGGATCTGCCCACTGAGATCGGACAGGTCGCTGAGGGGGTGGGCTTCTAAAAAGGCGGGGCTGGCAACGGCGATCACCGTCTCTTGCATCAGGCGGTGAACCTCGAGCCCCGGATAGCGGCCCGAGCCATAGCGGATGGCGATATCCACCTCACCGCCGCCGAAATCGACCAGCTCCATCCCCGCCGACACCCAGACATCAACATGGGGGTGAGCGGTTTCGAATTTCCCAAGACGCGGGACCAGCCACTTGGCGGCAAAGGAGGGGGCAACCGAGACAGTCAAGCGCCGACCATCAATGGCTGCTGTCAGCATCGAGGCGGCTTCAGCCAGACGGTCAAAGGCCTCGCGCAGGGCGGGCAGGGCGATCTGGGCCGCGTCGGTCAGCAACAGCCCCTTGGGCGTGCGCTTAAACAGGGCCGCGCCGACATAGTCTTCGAGATTTTGAATCTGCTGACTAACCGCGCCGGGGGTCACCGATAGTTCTTCTGCGGCACGACTGAAGTTCAGGTGCCGGGCAGCGGCCTCAAAGGCCCTTAGCGCGTTTAGGGGTG
>CANFKD010000031.1 GCA_947447115.1 Caulobacteraceae bacterium | reverse complement strand
GTTTCACAGCTGATTAGCCAAAGCGCTAACGGCACGGCCTTTGGTAACCAGGTCAGTATCGAGGTCGACGAAAACGGCTTTGTCAGCGCTGTCTTTGATAATGGTTCAATCCGGCAACTCTCTCAGATTGCGGTTGCGACCTTTACCAACCCTGATGGCCTCAATGCTGGAACGGGCGGCCTCTTTACCGCCTCATCCACTAGCGGAAATTACATTTTGAACACGGCGGGCTCAACCGGCGTAGGTAAGATCAATGGCGGTAACCTTGAAGGCTCCAATGTAGACCTGTCATTAGAATTCACAGGCCTCATTACTACTCAAAGAGCCTACTCAGCATCATCAAAGATTATTACAACATCAGACCAAATGCTTGATGAACTCATAAGCATTAAGAGATAATAACCACTCCTAACGACATGTGAATATCTCGCAGTAACGTTTTGTATAGTTTTGACGGGTGGAAAAGTGAAAATTAGGCAAATCTTTACTATGCCGATTAAGTCGATGTTATCGCGTTTGATCTATTTTCGTCTTCTACAGTGATGGTGAGAAAGGCGAAAAGCCATGTTGCAACAGCAACGCCTCAATAGCAAAGGCGAGAAGTACGTGATCGGTCCGACCGGTGCGCCCTTGACGCTCTCGGACTTACCTCCCTCGGACACCCAGCGTTGGGTGATCCGTCGTAAGGCTGAGGTCGTGGTCGCGGTGAGTGGAGGACTTCTGTCCCTCGACGAAGCTTGCGAGCGCTACGGGCTAACCAACGAAGAGTTTTCGGGTTGGCAAAAGTCGATTGAAAGCCACGGGCTGGCCGGACTGCGCACGACGCGCATTCAGCAATACCGCTAGGCCTATCGATCTATAGCAAAAGGGCCGCTCATTCACGGGAGCGGCCCTTTTCTATTGGGATATCGAAGAAGCGCTTAGCCCGCGCGGGCCATATCCATGACCGTCTCTTCGGCAGGCACACGAATGCGCCAAGCATCTGGCCGCGCCATCAACTCACGCACGACCGCATTGTTCAGACCGTGACCGGCAAGGATACCCTCGAACCGGCCAATGATTGGCGCGCCAAGGACATAGAGGTCACCAATCGCGTCTAAGGCCTTGTGCCGCACAAACTCATCGCGGCGACGCAGGCCTTCGGGGTTCAGGACCCGATCCCCATCAATGACCACGGCATTATCCATCGAGCCACCGCGCGCTAGACCGATGCGGCGCAGGGCCTCAACCTCGTGCAGGAAGCCGAAGGTCCGGCAGTTGGACAGTTCCTTGCGGAACGCCGCCTCGTTCATGTGCAGATCGACCCGCTGACGGCCAATGGCGCTGGAGGCAAAGGCAATCTCGAAGGCCACTTCGAAGCCATCGGCCGGGGTCAGGGAGGCGCGCTTGTCACCGTCTACCACCTCAATCGGGGCTGTAATCTCAATATAGCGGCGCGGCGCATCCTGACGACGACGCCCTGCCCGGTCCAGAAGCTGGACGAAAGGCTCGGACGAACCGTCCATGATTGGCACTTCGGGGCCATCCAGCTCAACGACCGCATTATCGATCCCCAAGGCGCACAGGGCCGCCATCAGGTGCTCGATCGTCGAGACTGTAACCTTGTCGGCATTGCCAATCACAGTGCCCAGCTGGGTCTGCACCACAGCCTCACCGGACACAGGAACGCGATTGTCGAGGTCCGCGACGTCGGTGCGCACAAACACAATCCCAGACCAAGCTGCAGCAGGGCGAACCGCCACGCGCACATGTTGGCCCGTATGCAAGCCAAGGCCTGCAAAGATCGCCGGACTGGCGAGGGTCTGTTGCTGCAATGACGCTATGGTCACGTCGAAACCTTCCAAAAGGGGGAGCGGCATTCGGCCACCCAAAGCCCCATCGTGATTTATAAAGTTTGTTGCGGCGCGGCAAAACAACTCCTGTTTCGGAATGTTTCGCGCTTAGGATATTGAAAATCCTAACAAAAAGAGGCCGCACCGCGACCTCAATTTCGTCTCAAATTGCAGCAAGAGGCCCTATTCAGGCACCCGCACCAAGGTTCCTAGTTTGCCAAGCGTCGCAGGAACGATGGGATTTCCAGATCATCACCGGCTTGCGGCTCGATCTCTTCGGAAGGGCGAACGGCTGCGTTCCCGGCATTCTGATTGCGGAACTGCGGGATCGGGTCAGCAGGACGAGGGGTCGCCATGAGGTCTTGGCGCGGACGCCCACCAAACAGACCCAACCATCCGCCCTTTTGGCCGCGACGGTCATCGGTGATCCGTGGGTCTGGCTGCTCGTAATATTCGTTCTGCTCGACCTCTGGCGCGCGCTGACCATAGTTCATCGTGGCGCTAGAGTCGGATGACGTCATCTGCGGGGAATAGCTACCGGCGTCGGCGTCATAGGTCTGATGATGGGCGGCGATCGGCTCAATATCCAACTCGGACTGGTCGCTATAGATAGGGGCCTCATAGGTCTGTTGCGGCGCGGGTGCCAAGGCGGCGGCAGCCCGGTCAACCAGATCCTGCTCAAAGGCTTGGGCGGGTGTCTGCATCATAGGAGCTTCAACCTGGGCGGCGCGCGGTGCGGGCTCAGGGATACGCAAGGGCTCGGCACGCGACAGGCCGCGCTCGACCTTAGGCTCGATAGCGGCGATAGAGGCACCGTCCATACCCGTTGCAACCACAGAGACGCGGATCTTGCCGTCCAGCGAGGGATCGAATGCGGCACCGAAGATGATGTTGGCGTCAGCATCGACCTGGTCAGAGATGGCATTGGCCGCCTCGTCCACTTCGAGAAGCGTCATGTCCAGACCGCCAGTGACATTGACCAGAACGGCCTTGGCGCCCTTGAGGGACACTTCGTCGAGCAACGGATTGGCGATGGCATTTTGTGCCGCAAGCAGGGCGCGATCTTCACCCGACGCCTCGCCCGTGCCCATCATCGCCTTGCCCATCTCGGTCATCACGGTGCGGACGTCAGCAAAGTCGAGATTGATCAGGCCAGGAAGCACCATCAGGTCGGTGATCGAGCGCACGCCCGAATGGAGCACCTGATCGGCCATGCCAAAGGCTTCGGCGAAGGTGGTGCGCTCATTAGCAACGCGGAAGAGGTTCTGATTTGGAATAACAATCAGCGTGTCGACATAACGCTGCAGCTCGGCAATCCCGGCATCGGCCAGACGCATCCGGTGACGACCTTCAAATTGGAAGGGCTTGGTCACAACGCCAACGGTCAGGATGCCGCGCTCACGGGCGCACTTGGCAATGATCGGGGCCGCACCGGTACCGGTACCACCACCCATGCCTGCCGTGATGAAAACCATATGGGCACCGTCGAGATGCTCGCCAATTTCAGGCGCGGACTCTTCGGCGGCGGACATGCCGACTTCTGGATGGGCCCCGGCCCCGAGGCCTTGGGTCACTTGGACACCCAGTTGGATGCGGCGATCGGTCTTGGAGAAGGCCAGTTGCTGAGCGTCGGTGTTGGCCACCACGAACTCAACACCCTCTAGGCCCGCATCAATCATGTTGTTCACGGCGTTGCCACCGGCACCCCCGATACCGAACACCACGATCCGGGGCTTCAATTCCGTCGTACGCGGAGCAGACAATTGAATAGCCATCGACCAAAACCCTTCGAACCAACCTCGGCGAACCGCCCGCTAGGTGCATTTGTGGATAAGGTTAACTAAACAGCCACAATGCTTAACGCGCGATTAACTGAATAAGCTGAGTCGGGCTTTGGTCGAGCCTTTTGGTGCAAAATTTGTGCATTGTCAGTGGGTTCCCGAATCATGTCCGGCGAAACCCGCTGTAAATTCATGTCAATGATTACTATCGCTAGCCGCAGCAGTCATGAACAGTTTTAGAACTTTAGAGGTTGTCGCTTAACCATGCTGCGATTCTCGTCAGGGTTCCCGACGACGGATCGAGCTGTTGGGTGCGGTTGCGCCCACCGGTCAGGGCCTGGGTCGAGACCGCTTCACGCGGACCAAAGGCTGAACGATGCAGAACGCCTGCGGCAGCACAGAAGGCAGGACCCGAGGCGGAATCGGCCAGATGCGGCACGCGGCGCGGACGGCCTAAGCGGACGGGGCGATCAAAGACCCGCACAGCTACTTCACGCACGCCAGCAAGCTGACTAGCCCCACCGGTCAGAACAATGCCTGCACCGGCCTCTACGGGCGCGCCAGAGGCCTTGAGGCGCTCTCTTAGCAACTCCAGCGTCTCTTCAACGCGCGGCGCAATAATGCCCTTGAGCAGTGAGCGCGGCGCAACGACGGGGCCTGCGCCCGGATCATCCCCGCGCGGCGGCGCCTCGATCATTTCACGATCTTCGTTGGCGCTTGCAATGGCCGAGCCATGCAAGGTCTTGATCCGTTCTGCCCCAGCGATGGAGGTCGATAGGCCACGAGCAATATCAGCGGTCACATGGCTGCCGCCGACCGCTAGAGAGTCGACATGGACCAGCGAGCCATTGGCAAAGACGCTGACCGAGGTCGAGCCACCGCCCATATCGATACAGACGCAGCCCAGATCCATCTCATCCTCTTCGAGCGCCGCGAGGGCCGATGAGAAGGGAGCCGCAACGACGCCAAGGAACTGAAGGTGCGCGCGCTCGACACAATGGCTGAGGGTCTGGAAGGCTTGATCGGCAATGGTTACGACCAACAGCTCAAGACCCAGTGCACGGCCGGTCATGGCGCGCGGATCACGGATGCCGCGCAGGCCATCAACAGACCAGGCGATGGGCAAGAGGTGGATAGGACGACGGCCCTGACAACGGACCTGATTGACCGCCGCCGTAATGGCGCGAGATAGATCATGATCCGAAATCGGACGGGCACCCAGCGACACCTGGGTACGAACGCGGCTGCTGGACAGTTGACCGCCAGCGGTCGTGACGGTCACGCCCTGAACATTAACACCAGCAACCGTCTCAGCCCGCTCAACGGCTTGAGCGATAGATTGGGTGGCCTCTTCGAGATTGATGATCGCACCGCCGCGGACGCCGCGCGATTGCACATGGCTGACGCCAACGGTCTGGAGCGTCCGGTCTTCACGGCGGATGCCATCCGGCTTCATGATGAAGCACGTCACCTTGGACGCGCCAAGATCGACAGCAGCCACAACAGGCTGACGTCCGGCCAAGGCCTTGAGGCCTTCACGGGCCTCGCGGCGGTCGTCTAAACGCGACATTCTGTCGAACTCCCCCACATCACGCACCCCCTGCTATCAGACCGCCGGGGGCTGAGCCCGCCCTTGGCCTTATGGCAAGCGCTTCGGGATTGCGCAGATCGATACGTTCAAATCCCAAGTCCAAAATTCGCGATTTCTGATCGATCTGATCCAGTTGGATCAGGGCCGAATCTTCGCCCACCGCAGGCAGTTGGATGATCCCGCCATCCTTAAGTCGCAGGTCCCAGCGGCGCTGATCAACACGCACCAAGGCCTCCAGTCGCGACACCAATCGCGGACGAGACAGGACCATCGGCATAATTACCGGTGCCGCTTCGTTCGCGCCGACACCGACCACCAACGGCAGATTGCTAAAATTGACTGCATTGGCCTCTTGAATGACCTTGCCCTCGACATCGACGACCTTGGTCTGACCCTGATTTTGCCAAACCGCGAGGCGCTGACGCTCAACGATGGCGATCACAAGGGTATCAGGCAAGAGACGAACGACCTTTGCGGATTTGACCCAGCCCACGGCCTCGACCTTGGCCTGAAGGGCCTTCAGATCCAGAGTGAGAATGGGTTCATCCTGATAGAGGCCTGTGGCAGCGATCACGTCGGCCTGGGCCATGCCCGATGTGCCCTGCACATGGACGTTCCTGACCTTAAAGCCCATGGCGCTGGTCTGGGTTTCGAAGGTGGACGTAATGCCCGAGGCAATCTTCTGAGGCCTGTCACCAGTCACAAGGACAATCAGTCCGGCCAGAACCAGAACGCCGCCAAGCAGGCTGATGGTCTGAACAGGGCTTAAGGAAAAGCCGCCGAGACCTGCAAGCCGGTCGCGGTTATTGGCAGAGGCTTGGGCAGCAACGGTCCGAGGCCGAGGGGCGGTCTTTGGCGGAGCCACATTGCGGCTGGCAACGGTGGCGGCAAATTTGGCGCGTGGGTCGGCTGGGCGACTAGATCCCGCTCTTACCCCTCCCGCCATAAGCCTGCTCCACGATCCACAAAACCAAGTCATCGAACCCGATTCCGAGATGGGCCGCCTGCTCAGGAGCGAGCGAGGTTGGCGTCATACCGGGCTGGGTATTAACCTCTAATAGGACCAGAAGGTCGTTAACGTTGTCATAACGAAAGTCACTTCGTGTAACACCTTGGCAACCTAAAGCGCTGTGAGCAGCCTCTGCCATGCGCAAAGCACGCTCAAAAGCAGGCTTTGGCATGTCGGCAGGCATGATGTGCGTCGATCCGCCCTCCCCGTACTTGGCGTCATAGTCATAGAAGCCGGTGCGCGAGACAATATCGGTGACCGTTAAGGCCTGATTGCCCATCACGGCGACAGCCAGTTCCTGACCGGCAATATAGGGCTCGACCATGACCTCTTCGCCGAAAGTCCAGTCCGGCGCCACCACCTGCTGAGGGGGTCCATTGGCCCCTTCGAAGACCAAAAACACCCCAACAGACGAGCCCTCTGCATTGGGCTTGACCACATAGGGCGGGGCCATGACGTGGGATTTAGCGACGTCGAAACGGTTAAAAAGTCCGCCTCCAGGAACAGTGACGCCTGCCGCTGCGAGCACAGCCTTGGCCTTGGCCTTGTCCATCGCCAGCGCCGAGGCCAGTACACCCGAATGGGTATAGGGCAGGTTCAGTGTCTCCAGCACCCCCTGAACGCAGCCGTCCTCGCCCCAAGCCCCGTGCAGCGCATTGAACACCACATCGGGCTTGGCTGCCGTTAAGACCTGCGCCAGATCGCGGCCTGCATCGATACGGCTGACCCGTGCGCCTAGACGCTCCAGCGCATCGGCACATTCGCGCCCTGACACCAACGACACCTCGCGCTCGGACGATAGGCCGCCCATCAACACGGCCACATGACGTCCAGCCAAAGGAAGGCTCATTCTACGCACTCCAAACCCGATTCTATTTCGCCGCGGTCTTTGGTGCCCGGAACTCTACGGCGCTATCGGCGACCATCAAGGTAAAGGCCGACCACGCCGCGACCGCCTGATCCAAATCCGTGGCCTTAATCTTGTCGAGCGTATCGTCTGGAGAATGGTGCCAGTCGAAATAGTCCATACCGTCCTGACGCAGGCTGGCGACAGGCATGCCCATGGCGTTAATTTCCATCAGGTCCTCGCCTCCGCCCAGGGCTGGCGTGCGCTCCATCAGTACCCCAGCAGGGGTAACGGCGCGCCCTAGGGCCTCTGCGAAGGCGCGGTCTGTAAGGCCAGCGGGCAGGGCAAGCTTCAGCACCTTGCCGCCGCCAAAGTCGCTTTCACTGCCGATGATATGGCGATCGACTTCAGAGGCGTGGGCCTTAGCGAAGGCCGCACCAGCCTTAAAAATCTCTTCCGCACCCCAGAGCACGACCCGCACCGTGCGGCGCGGGCGCTCGGCGCGATCGAGAATCTGCTTGCCCGTCGCCATGGTGATCGCGACCCCTGCCCCATCATCAATGGCCCCTGTCGCTAGGTCCCAACTATCCAGATGGCCACCGATCACAACGATCTCTTCCGGCTTTTCGCGGCCGGTGATTTCACCGACGACGGTGCGGGCCTCAAGATCTGGTCCGAAGGTCGGGGTGACGATCATCTTGACCGTGACGGGAACTGCCCGGTCGGTCATATGCTCAAGCAAATCCGCATCGGGATTGGATAGGGCTGCTGCCGGAATTTTCGTACCCGCAGGATCGTAGGTCATGCTGCCCGTATGGGGCACACGGTGACTGTCGGTGCCAAGCGAGCGCAGCATGTAGCCAACAGCACCGCGCTTAGCCGCCTCCGCCGCCCCAAGGCCCCGGATGCGATAGCCCGCGCCATAGCCGCCGCCATCTTGGGCGCGCACGATCCGCTCTGTTACGATAGCGATCTTGCCATTGAGCGACCCTTCCGGCTGGGCCAGCATGTCGTCAAAGCGCTTAAACAGAACCACCTGCGCGCTTAATCCAAGCGGCGGCGTCGCCACAGAGCCCCCCAAGGCGGTGATGAACAGCTTTTGCGGATAGGGCACGGTCACTTCGGCGGTCTCGATTCCGCGCTGCCAGTTGGGGACGGGGAAGGTCTCGACCGTCACCTTGTCATAGCCAAGGGCCTTGAACCGCGCCACGGCCCAGTCCGAGGCCCGGTGAGCCGCAGCGCTGCCTGCGGGGCGAGCCCCGACCTCTGTGGTTAGGGATTCGACCAACTCAAAGGCGATGGAGCCCTTGAGCGCCTTGTCGCGAAGCTGTCCAGCAGCCGCCTGCTGCGCCGCATAGGGTGCGGTCTGACTTTGAGCGGTGCCGCTGAGGGCCAGACCCATGGCGACAGCGATAACCGATCCTCGGGTGAATGTCAGCGACATGGCAGGCTCCTAGAGCTTGGTTTGAATAGTTAAACGATGGGATAACAGTAGAGGGGCAAGTAGGGGGCCTGCAAGGGATCAGGGTCGTCCGATCCGTTTGATTTCCCATTCCAATGAAACGCCCAGCTTCGACAGGACATCCGCCCGCACCGCTTCGCCAAGCCCTTCGAGGTCGGCGGCGCTGGCATTATTGGCATTGATCAGGAAATTGGCATGAAGGTCGGAGAACTGCGCGCCGCCGAAAGGCTTGCCGCGCCATCCGGCCTCGTCGACCAGTTTCCACGCACTATGGCCCTCTGGATTTTTGAAGGTCGACCCGCCGGTCTTTTCACGAATAGGCTGGGAGGCTTCGCGCCGGGCGGTGATCGCCTCCATGCGCTCTAGAACCGCCTCAGGCGCATCAGGAATCCCCTTGAACAGAGCCCCGGTGAAGATCAGTCCGCCGCTCGCCGCTGCCGCTGAGCGCCGATAGCTAAAGCCCATGGCCTCATTCGATAGGATGACGCGCTCGCCCAAACGGTTGATGGCATAGGCCTCAACGAGCACATCCTTGGTCTCGGCCCCATAGCAGCCCGCATTCATCATGCAGGCCCCGCCAATGGCCCCCGGAACACCGCGAAAGAATTCTAGTCCGGCAATGCCCGCTTGCGCCGCAGCCTTGGCCAGATTGGCATCGAGCACGGCTGCGCCCGCAAAGATTTGGCTATCACCGCGCGGCTCAACACCGCCGAAGCCGCGTCCCAAGCGGATCACGACGCCCTCAACCCCGCCATCGCGGACCAGCAGGTTGGAGCCTACGCCAATGGCCATGACCGGCACGGATGGATCCAGACCCTTTAGGAACGCGGCCAGATCGTCTTCGTCCTCAGGCAGGAACAATACGTCCGCCGGTCCCCCAACGCGCAGCCAGGTAAAGGGCGCGAGGGTCTCGTTCAGCAGCAGCTTTCCGCGCGTCTTGGGCAGGTGATCCTGCCAGCGGCTCAAGCCAGCGCCTCCAACTGGGCAGGCAAGGCATAGGCCCAGCTGGTAATATCGCCAGCGCCGAGCAGGACCACCAGATCACCGGGCTGGGTCTGGGCTGCGATCATGGCGGGTAGGTCCGCTGGACTGGGCAGGGCCAGAGCATGGCGGTGGCCATAGCGGCGCAGGCCTTCGACCAGGCTGTCGCGATTGATCCCCTCAATCGGGCTTTCTCCCGCCGTATAGACATCGGCCACGATCACCACGTCGGCATCGTTGAAACAGCTACAGAAGTCGGCAAAGAGGTCGCGTAGGCGCGTATAGCGGTGCGGCTGCACCACGGCCACGACCTTGCCCAGGCTGACCGCACGCGCCGCCTTGAGAACCGATGAGATCTCTACCGGGTGATGACCATAGTCGTCGATGATACGCACACCCTTGGCCACGCCCGTGGTCGTAAAGCGCCGCTTGACCCCGCCAAAGCCGGTCAAGCCTGCACGGATCGCCTCGTCACTGACGCCCAGCTCGCGGGCAATGGCGATGGCGGCCAGAGCATTGGCGACATTGTGGTCACCGGCCATGGGCAGATGCAGATCGATCAGGCGCGTCACGGCCCCGCCCGGCGGCGAGAACTGCACATCAAAGCGCGCGCCCTCAGGACCCATAGAGACATTGGTTGCCCGGACCTCGGCCTGAGGATTGATGCCATAGGTCACCAAGCGCCGGTTCTCGACCTTGGCAGCCAAGGCCTGAACCTCTGGATGGTCCAAACAGATAGCGGCAAAGCCATAGAAGGGAATGTTCTCGACAAAGTCCTTGAACGCCTTCTTGACCGCGTCGAAGTCACCATAGTGATCCAGATGTTCTGGATCGATATTGGTCACCACCGCCACGGTAGATTTCAGCTTCAGGAAGGTGCCGTCGCTCTCATCGGCCTCGACCACGATCCAGTCACCCTCGCCGACCTTGGCGTTGGTGCCATAGGCATTGATGATGCCGCCATTGACCACGGTCGGGTCCATGCCGCCCGCATCGAGCAGCGCCGCAATCATTGAGGTCGTCGTCGTCTTGCCGTGGGTTCCACCCACCGCCACCGAAAACTGAAGCCGCATTAGCTCGGCCAGCATCTCAGCACGGCGTACCAACGGCAGGCGCTTGGCACGTCCTGCGACCATCTCTGGATTATCGCCCTTGACCGCTGTGGAATAGACCACCGCCGAGGCCCCCTCCACATGGGCCGCATCATGGCCAATGAAGATCTTGGCACCGAGCTTTTGCAGCCGCTCTGTATTGGCGCTGGCCTTGGCATCGGAGCCTTGGACCACATAGCCAATCCGAAGCATGATCTCGGCAATGCCGCTCATGCCAATGCCCCCAATGCCAATGAAGTGCACGGGTCCGAGGTCGAAGGGTACGGGACGTCTGTTCATGCCCTATGGGTAGCTGATTTGCCCCGGAGGTCAAAGTGGGGGTTGAGGCTTATCTTCGCCCTCAGATCCCCGCCGTTTGCTCGACCAGATCAGCAAGCCGCGCGGCACCGTCAGGGATAGCCACCGAATGGGCGGCCTTGGCCATGCGGGTTAGACCCATCGGATCAGACAGGAGCCGTTCAAGCTGGCTGGCCATAGCCTGGGCCGTGGCATCATCCTCGGCAAGCACCACCGCCCCGCCAACATCGGTCAGCAGCTTGGCGTTAAAGCGCTGATGGTCATCCATAGCGATCTTGAGCGGGATCAGCAGCGACGGACGTCCCGCCACCGCCAACTCACTAACCGTCGAGGCTCCAGCCCGACCAATGACCAGATGGGCCGAAGAGAGCCGCCCGGCCATGTCGCGGAAGAAGGGCGCGATCTCCGCGTCGACCAAGGCCTCGGCATAGGCCTGACGCGCCGATTCCAGCGACTCCTTGCGGGTCTGCTGTTGGATTTTCAACCGATAGCGCAGGGCCTCAGGCAGGCGGGCAATGGCCTCTGGGATCAGTTCGGACAGGATGCGAGCCCCCTGACTGCCCCCCGTGATCAGCAGCCGAATGTCACCGGTTGGGGCCTCATAGGCCTGATCGAACAGGGCGCTGATCTCCGGGCGCACCGGATTGCCGACGACTTGGGTGCGGGCCAAAACCTCTGCGGAAGCCTTTTCGAGCGTCGGGAAGGCGCTGGCGATGGCCTGCACATGCGGAGCCAAGAGCCGATTGACGCGCCCCAGCACGGCGTTCTGTTCGTGGATCATAGCCGGACGCTTGGCCGACAGGGCCGCGAGCAAGGCCGGAAGGCTCGGATAGCCGCCAAAGCCCACCACGATGGCGGGGTCTATGACCTTAAAGGCTGCCCGCGCCTGCATCACGCCTCTGGCGATCTGGATGCCTGCCCGCGCCATGCCGATGGGGTCGCCATTGCGATAGGTCGCCGCCGAGAGGGCAATGCGCTTTTCAGCGGGAAACTTGTCAGCATAGACCGCGCCGCGCTCATCGGTGGCCAGAACCACGCGCCAGCCGCGCTCGGTTAGGGCCTCGGCTAGGGCTTGGGCCGGGAACATGTGCCCGCCGGTCCCGCCAGCCGCGACAACCGCGATCTTTCTCACGCGAAGGTTCCGGCTTGAGCCAAGCCATCCTTCTGGGCATAGGCTCCCGGACGGCGGCGGGTCAGGGCCAAGGCCAGACCAAGCGTCAGTCCCATGGCCAGCATGCTCGATCCGCCATAGGACAGGAACGGTAAGGTCATGCCCTTGGTCGGGATCATGTTCAGGTTTACCGCAACATTGATGAAGGCCTGCTGCCCAACCAGAACAAAGAGACCCGCCGCGGCGACCTGCTCGAACGGATCAGACAGTTTCATCGCCTTATAGAGGCCGCGTACCACGATCACGGCAAAGAGGGTGATCAGGAACAGCGAGAAGATCAGACCATATTCCTCTGCCGCCACCGAATAGATGAAGTCGGTATGGAGGTCAGGAACGTGACGTTTCATCACCCCCTCGCCCGGACCACGGCCCAACAGGCCGCCATTGGCGATGGCTTCGGATGCCCGGTCGACCTGATGGGTGTCGGCCTTGTCTGGACTCAGGAAGCGGTCAACGCGGCTGGCCACATGGTCAAAGAAGAAATAGGTGCTGATTAGGCCGCTGACGGCCACGCCGCCGAGGCCGAGGACCCAGTGCATCGGAACGCCTGCCATCCAGAACGCCGCGCCAAAGGCAATGGTCACCAATATGGTTTGGCCGACATCCGGCTGCACCAGCAACAGGCCCACTGACAGCAGATAGAGCACAAAGGCGATGGTGACACCCGGCACGCCCTCCCCCTTCTGGCCCTCAGAAAACATCCAAGCCACCAGCACGATCAGGGCCGGTTTCATAAATTCCGAAGGCTGGAGCGAAAAACCACCAAGCTGCAGCCAACGCGTCGCACCCTTGGCCGAGTGCCCAATGAAGGGCAAGGCCACCATGATCATGACAGCAACAAGATAGATGATCACTGCAGCCCGCCGGATGCCCTTGGGCGATAACATCGAAACCGACAGCAGGATCACCGCTGCGGCCATGGCAAAGACGGACTGGCGCACGGCAAAATGGAACGGATCACCGATGTTCATCCGGGCCGCCGCCGCCGGACTTGAGGTGAAGGACAAGAGCACGCCCAGCACCATCAACAGGGCCGTGGCCCCAAGGAGCCAGCGATCGGTGGTCCACCACCAGATGCTCAGCTTGGAGCTATCATCTCGAGCGAAGGTGTGATGTGGGCTTTGAACAGTCACGGTCATCTCCTTAACCGATCAAGCCAAGAACAGCGGTTCGAAAGGCTTCGCCCCGCACTTCGAAATCTGGGAACTGATCAAAAGAGGCGCAGGCGGGGGACAAAAGCACCACGGCCTCGCGTCCTGTTCGCGCCGCCTCTTGCTTGGCATCGTCAAAGGCGGCTGCAGCGGCATCCTGCACGCTGTTGCAACGCGTCAGTTCAGCCTTGCCGTCCAGCGTCGCGGCAAAGGCCTGAGCGGCCTCGCCGACCAGATAGGCCTTGGCCACCCGGCCAAACAGGTCCGTCAGGGGCTCGATCCCACCGGCCTTAGGCACACCGCCCGCGATCCAGAAAAAGCGGGGATAGCTGCTCATGGCTTGGCGCGCGGCATCGGCATTGGTGGCCTTGGAGTCATTGACGAAGCGAACACCGTCGCTGATGGCGACCGTCTCCATGCGATGGACCAGTCCAGGGAAGGTCATCAGACCCTCGGCGGCATCCTCGACAGAGACTCCCAAGGCGCGCACCGCGCCATAGGCAGCGGCCGCATTTTGCCAGTTGTGACGACCGGGCAGGGACTTGGCATTGGTCAGATCCACGACCTCGACCACCCGGTCGCCGGTCGCATCATAGAGCACGCCCTGCAGCACATAGACGCCCCGGCCCATGGCGCGCCCTGCCGAGACCGGCCAGATGGTGCGGCGGTTGGCGGCCGTGATCTCGGTACAGATCCTCTGGCACCAGTTGTCATCGACCCCGACAATGGCCGTATCGCCAACGCCCTGATTGAGCAGCACCCGCCGCTTGGCCGCGACATAGCCCTCCATGCCGCCGTGACGATCCAGATGGTCCGGAGTGATATTCAGGATGATCGAGACATTGGGCTTGAGGCTTGAGGTCAGATCGAGCTGATAGGACGAGACCTCCAGCACATAGACTGCGCCGCCATGCATATCGTCGAGACCCAAAACACCAAGGCCGATATTGCCGCCGATCCGCGCATCCTTGCCCGCCGAGGTCAGGATGTGACCAATCAGGGCCGTGGTGGTGGACTTGCCATTGGTTCCGGTAATGGCCACGATGTTGGGCCGCTTATGGTCCGGCGCAGCATTGACCGTACGGGCAAAGAGTTCGATATCGCCCAGCACCTCGACGCCTGCGCCCTTGGCCTTGGTGACCGTCCAATGGGGTTCAGGATGGGTCAGGGGCACGCCGGGGGACTGCATCAGGGCGTCAAACTGTGTCCAGTCGGCGCTGTTCAGGTCGACCACCTCAAAGCCTTCCGCGAGAGCCGCCTCGCGCGCAGCCGGTTTCTCATCCCAAAGGGCAACCGTCGCCCCGCCAGCCAGAAGGGCGCGTGCAGCGGTCAGGCCGGTTCGGCCCAGACCGAAGACCGCAACGCGCTTGCCTTCAAAACCTTTGACGGGGATCACAGCCGGGTCCTTCCTATCGCAGCTTCAAGGTGGCCAGGCCGATCAGGGCCAGAACGACACTGATGATCCAAAAGCGGATCACGACGGTCGACTCAGCCCAGCCCAGCTTTTCAAAATGGTGGTGGATCGGGGCCATGCGGAACACCCGCTTGCCGGTCAGCTTGAACGAGGCCACCTGCACCATCACTGATACGGCTTCGAGCACGAACAGACCGCCGACAATGGCCAGAACGATCTCATGCTTGGTGGCCACAGCCACGGTGCCTAGCGCGCCGCCAAGGGCCAGAGAGCCCGTATCGCCCATAAAGATCTTGGCAGGCGGGGCATTGTACCAAAGGAAACCCAGTCCCGCGCCGATGATCGATCCACAGAAGACCGCCACCTCGCCCACACCCGGAACGAAATGGACCTGCAGATACTGGGCGAAGACATAGTTACCGACCAGATAGGCGATCAGACCAAAGGTCGCCGAAGCGATCATGACCGGCACGATGGCCAGACCATCAAGCCCGTCGGTCAGGTTCACCGCATTGGACGACCCAATGATCACCACCGCGCCAAAGGCGACATAGAACCAACCAATATCGAGCAAGAACCGCTTGAAGATCGGGAAGGCAATCGAGGTGGACAGCCCCGGAGCCTCAGGCGAGCGCGCGCCAAACTGGATCAGGATCACGATCGCCACGACCGCCACAATGAACTGGAAGATCAGCTTCATCCGGCTGGAGACACCTGCCGTGGTCTGCTTAGTGACCTTGGCATAGTCATCCAAAAAGCCGAGCACACCGAAGGCCGTCGTGACCATCAGCATGACCCAGACATAGATATTGCGCAGATCGGCCCAGAGCAGGGTCGCCCCGACCACTCCGGCCAAGATCATGAACCCGCCCATGGTCGGCGTTCCGGCCTTCTCGACGACGTGACGGGCGATACCGTCGGCGCGGATCGGCTGACCACGCCCCTGCTTGGTCCTCATCCAACGGATGAACCGCGAACCCATGGCGACCGCGATAATCTGCGCCGTGAACAGCGCCATGGCCGTTCTAAAGGTAAGATATTTCAAGAGGTTGATGGCCGGGAACCAGGCCTTATATTCCGCCAGCCGTTCATAAAGCAAATATAGCATTAGCCCCGTTCCCCTCTATCCAATGCCGCCAAGGCCGCAGCAATCACCGACGCCTTGGACCCATTGGACCCCTTAACCATCACCACATCACCGGCCTCGACCGCGCTCGCCACTGCAGGCGCGAGCTCAGCCGCAGTCATGGCGTAGCCGCCACGCTGAGTCGGAGGAAGGGTATCCCAGAGGGATTTCATCAAAGGCCCAGAACAATAGACCTGATCAATCCCAGCCGCCGCGACCGCCCCTGCAATCTCGGCGTGAAGTCTTGGACCAACCTCGCCCAGCTCGAGCATATCGGTCAGGGCAACGATCTTGCGCCCCGTCGCCTTGCGCTCGCCAAGGCTGCGCAGGACGGCGGCCATCGACAGGGGATTGGCGTTGTAGCTCTCATCGATCAGGGTGAAGGTTCCACCTGCAGCCAGCCCGACCTCGCGCTCGGCCCCACGCCCATCGAGCGGCTCAAAGGCCCCCAAGGCGGCGATGCCCATGTCCAGATCAACGCCCAGCGCCTGCATCATCATCAGGGCTGCAAGACTATTGTGGCCCCAGTGGGCACCGCTTTGCAGGATCGGGAAAGTGACGGCCTTGCCATGGATCACGGCGCTGACCTGCGCCCCGCCTGTCACGGCGCAAATATCGGTGAGGCGAGCCTCGCACTCAGACCCCGAACCGAAGCGGACGATCTTGGCCCCCACGGCCTTGGCCTCTGCGGCGAGAAGGTCAAACCAGCGGTCATCAGCATTGAGGACAGCGGTGCCTCCGCGCTCTAGCCCGGCAAAGATCTCGGCCTTGGCCCGTGCCACGCCCGCCTCGCCATCAGGGAAGTTCTCAATATGGACCGGGCCGACGGTGGAGACGCAGACCACGTGGGGCCGCACCATCTGGCTTAGGGGCTCGATCTCACCGGCATGGTTCATGCCGATCTCAAACACAGCCCGCTGCGTATCACGCGGCATACGCGCCAGCGTCAGGGGCACGCCAATATGGTTGTTATAGGACTTGATCGAGGCGTGGGCGCGACCGGCCATAGCCAGACCCTTGGACACGGCTTGGGTCAGGCTGGTCTTGCCGACAGAGCCTGTGATCGCACCGCGAAGAGCAGAACTTGCCCTATCGCGCGCGGCAATACCCATCTGCTCCAATCCGACCAGAACATCGGGAACCAACAGGGCGGAACCTGCCACTGCGCGAGACGCCAGCGACCCCGCCGCCCCCTTGGCAAGCGCCTGCTCGATAAATTCGTGGCCGTCTCGCACGCCCGCCAAGGCGATGAACAGATCGCCCTTGTCGATGGACCGCGTATCGATAGACAGCCCCAAGACCTCAAAGTCTGCACCAACGGCTTGGCCGCCCGTGGCCTTAGCAATCTCGGCAGATGTCCAGAGCGGACCGGTCATGCGACAGGCTCCAGCCCGAGGGCGGCAGTAGCTTCGGACACGTCATCGAAAGGATGGACGACACCGGCTATGGTCTGGCCCTGCTCATGGCCCTTGCCCGCAATGACCAAAACATCGCCCTCGCTGAGCAGATCAACCGCCTGTTGAATCGCGAGGTGGCGATCACCGACCTCCACGGCCCCCGGAGCCGCAGCAAGAATGGCCGCACGGATTGAGGCGGGCTCTTCAGAGCGCGGATTGTCGTCGGTAACAATGGCCACGTCAGCAAGGCGCGCGGCGATCTCGCCCATCAGCGGGCGCTTGGTCCGATCGCGGTCGCCGCCAGCCCCGAAGACAACGATCAGACGCCCTGACGTGTGGGGCCGCAAGGCCTCAAGCACGGTCTGCAAGCCATCCGGCGTATGGGCATAGTCGACATAGACCTCGCCGCCCGAGGCGTTGGAACCCACAAGCTGCAGGCGCCCCGCAGCGCCCTTGAGATGCTCTAACGCCGCCAAGGTTGCCGCAACCTCTTCGCCCGCCGCGATACACAGGCCCGCGGCCGCCAGCGCATTGGCGGCTTGGAAGGCTCCGGCCAGAGGCAGGTTGACGATGTGGTCATGCCCACCCGCCCGAATGGTCAGGCGTTGGCCACTGGGCAGCAAAGCCCGCTCAACCAGCGTCAAGCCTTGGCCCTGTTCGCCGACGCTCAGCACGGTCTGACCGGCCATCACCGCCGCCGCTGCAAACCCGTCGAAACCATCGCTGTCAGCATTCAAAACCGCAGTGCCACCGCGCGGCAAGAGGGTGTCAAACAGGCGCAGCTTGGCCCGGCCATAGCTCGCCATATCGCCGTGATAGTCCAGATGGTCTTGGGTCAGGTTCAGGAACCCGGCGGCCCTGAGGCACACCCCATCCAACCGGCGTTGATCAATGCCGTGAGACGAGGCCTCCAGCGCCATATGGGTCACCCCCATGGCGGCAACCTTAGCCATCAGTTCTGCCACATCGGCGGCATCGGGCGTCGTCAGGCCAGGCGGTGTGATCTGCTGATCGCCAGTGACAGGATCGCTTATCGTGACGCCCAATGTGCCCATGCTGGCGGAGCGATGGCCGAGCCGATGAAAGATCTGCCGACAGAAGGTCGCGACCGAGGTCTTGCCGTTGGTCCCAGTCACCGCCACGCAGACCGCTGGCTGATTGCCCCAAAAGGCGCTCGCGGCCAAGGCGTAGGCTCTGCGGACATCGTCCGATGCCACAACGGGAACTGGAAGGCCTTGGATCGATGACGGCGCGAGAATGGCTGCCGCACCCGCCGTGATCGCCGCTGAAATAAAGCTGGCCCCATCGATCTTGGTGCCCGGCAAGGCGGCAAAGAGAACGCCCGGTCCGACCTTGCGGCTATCGGCCGTAACGCCGGTGATCATGGGATCATCTGCGACCGATTGTTTGACGATCTGCGAGAGCCGCCGCGCCATTAGCGCTCTCCGCCGTTCAGGCGCTCCGGCGTTACTGCAGGCGCATCAGTAACGGTTGCGGCCCGGCGCACACCCAAATAGGGCGCTATACGTTCTGCAACACGGCCCACAGCCGGGGCCGCAGCCCACCCACCCGTGGCAAATCCATAGCTTTCCTTGTTGCCCTTAGGCTCATCCACAAGAATCAGAATGAAATAACGGTCAGCGTTCAAGGGGCCATCGGTCGGGAAGACTGCTGCAAAGCTTGAGACCAGTTTGGACCGGTCATATCGGCCAGCGACAACCTTTTCAGCCGATCCTGTTTTGCCGCCCAAACGGAGCCCCGGCGCTTCCATCTCAGCGCGGCCACCCGTGCCGTGGGTCACATTTAAGCGCATTAGGTCGAGCATGGAGCGGGAGGTCGCTTCGGAGATGACCCGCTTTCCGGTAGGCGTCGCGCCTGTCTCGGACTTGCGGATCGTCAAGGGCACCAGATTGCCACCATTGAGGATCGCGCCCATTCCCGACGCCACGGCTAACGGACTTACCGACATAGCATGGCCGAACGAGGCCGAAGCGACGATATTTTCACTCCACCTGTGCGGCAAAATCGGGTGCGTGGTCTCCGAAAGCTCAACCTTGGCCGGAGCGAACAGTCCGAAGGACTGGAAATAACGCTCCATCGTCGGTCCACCAATCGAAAGGGCCAGCTTGGCGGTGCCGATGTTGGACGAATGGAGGAAGATGTCGGACAGGGTCATGACCCGCTTTTCAGCGTGATAGTCATGGATCGTCTGACCGGCGACCGTGATCGGCGTGGTGGCATCAAAGGTCGTATTGAGGGTCACACGCCCCGTATCAAGCCCCATCGCCAGCGTGAAGACCTTGAAGATCGACCCCATCTCGAACACCGATGCAGCGGCGCGATTGAGCAGATTATTGGGTGGGGTTAGACCCGGCGTGTTGGGGTTGAAATCCGGGTAACTGGCGAGGGCAAGGATCTCTCCCGTCCGAACATTGGTCACAATACCGACCGCGCCCGGCGCTTGGAAGCTTATGGCGTTTTTTTGCACCTCATCTTCAAGGGCGGTCTGGACCCTCAAATCGATGGATAGGGGAACCGACTGGCCGGGCGTTGCAGCAGCCTTACGCACCGCATCATCAAGTGCAAACTCAGCACCCGCAATGCCCGCGCCGCCACGGTCCGAAAAACCGATAAGATGCGCTGCAGTGGCCCCCAATGGATAGACCCGGCGGCTTTCTTCCTCAAAGACGACGCCAGGGAGGCCAAGCTCATGAATGGTCGAGCGTTGTTCCGGCGTCAGCCCACCGATCAGATACTCTCGATGCTCACTATGAAGCGCCTTATCCAATCGCTCACGGGTAAGACTTGGCATCGCGGCCATCAGGGCCGTGCGCGTCTCGGCAATATCCCAAATTTCACGGCTATCGACATAGAGGCCGTAGTGCGGCAGGTCGACGGCCAAGAGCTGGCCATTACGATCAACCAGATCGGCCCGAGCGCCCGATGGGGCCGCCAAGGTGCCGGTATTTTTCCCTGCATCCGAAAACAGCGCCGAATGGGTTGCGCCGACCGCGAGGGTCAGGAAACCGGCTGTGAACATGGCCAGAACGAAAAGAATGCGGATCCGGGCATCGTCTTGCAAACGCCCCGAGGCCGTGGCCCGCTCATAGGCGTGCTCTAAACTCCAAAGGCGGGCCGACAGCCAGCGCCAAGCCGGAGGAAAACGGTAGCTGTTGAGATCATCGGGCCTCAATGCCTTACCTCCGCAACTGGGGTGGTCGGTACTGCAGGCACCGTGCCCGTCGCAGGTACGATAACTTGGATGGCATCGTCTTCGACCGGCAAGGTAACAGGCGTGGCTATGGGCGCAGGTAAAGGGGCCTTCAGCGCGATGAGCCCCAAGGTCTCAACCGTCGCCTCATGCTTAGGCGAGGTCGGTGCCATGCCCAGATAGGCCGCCGCCAAGCGCTCAATCCGCTCAGGCTGTTCGAGATGGGCCACTTCAGCACGCAAGAGGCGAAGTCGGGTCTGCTCGACAAGAATTTGCCGCTCGATCCGAGCAATCTGAGCGCGATCACGACCGGCCCCGGCCTTGACCATATAGACCCCCAAGGCCAGCACGATGAAGAAGGCTAGGCCGCCAAGCTCAACAACGCGAAAGCCGCGGAACCGCCGGGTAAAGATATCCGACATCATCATGCCGTTGCCCCCCAAGCCGGAGCCGCCGTCCTGATACCGGCGCGCAATTTGGCTGAGCGGGCGCGGGGATTGACCGCCAATTCTGCGTCTGAAGGGGCGCGAGCGCCGTTGAAGATCAGCTCAAAGGTCGGCGCGGCGGCGCGCTGGACAGGCGGTGCATGACGCGACCCGGACGGCAGACGGCCAGCCCGCTCGGTGAAGAACGCCTTGACGATCCGGTCTTCCAAAGAATGGAAGGTCACGACCGCCAAACGTCCGCCCTCGATGAGAACCTGCTCTGCTGCCTCTAGGCCTGCTTCCAATTCCGCCAACTCTTCGTTCACAACGATGCGTAAGGCTTGGAATACGCGAGTCGCGGGATGTATCGGTGCACCTTTTCGTCCGCCAACGGCTCTTTCGACCGTTTGTGCCAGATCAAGGGTGCTGGTGAAGGGGGTTTCAGCCCGACGACGGACCAGAAAGGCGGCGATCCGGCGCGCGGCCCGCTCTTCACCATAGACCCAAAACATCCGCGACAGGTCCGACGGCTCGGTGTCGTTGACAATATCGGCGGCTGTACGCCCATGAGCGCCCATACGCATATCCAGCGGCCCATCGCGCATGAACGAGAACCCCCGCTCCGGCTCATCAATCTGCATCGAGGACACGCCAATATCGAGGGCGACGCCATCACACTGGGTATGGCCCTGCCCGTTCAAGGCCTGAGCCATGAGCGAGAAGCGGGTCTCAAGAAGCGTAAAGTGACCGGTTGCCTTCAGGGGCTCAGCAAACTTGGCGGCGGTGGGGTCGCGGTCCAAGGCGATGACATCCGCCCCGGCCGCTAAGAGGGCGCGGCTATAGCCACCCGCGCCGAAGGTCCCATCGATAATCAGCTTGCCGGGCGCGGGCTCCAGCGCCGCAATCACCTCGCCCATCAGAACCGGAATGTGAGGGGCGACGTCGCTCATGATCCAGACCCGCGAGAGGCTTGCTGGGCGGAGCGCTGCTGGGTGCGCAGGGCCGCCAGACCTTCGCGCGCGGCTTCGCGCTGAGCGGCCCGATGGGCTTGGAATGCGTCGCGCGACCAGATCTGGAACCGGTCGCCCAGTCCGACGATGGACACCCAATCGCTGAGGCCCATCATCTCGCAAAGGCTTTCGGGCAAGGTGATGCGTCCGGCCGTATCAAACGACAGGGGCCGCATCTCGCCAAGGACGGAGGTCTCAAGCGCCAGCCGCAAGGGGTCACCGAAATCCAGCTCGGTCATGATCTTGGCATAGCGGTCCAGAAGGGCCGGACCCCCGGCCTCCAGACAGTCCGCTTCAAAGGCTGGGAAACAGTAGACGCCGTCGAACCCTGCTGAAGCAGGAATGACCGCAGATGGGACAGATTGCGCGAAGGCACGGAATTCCTGCGGCACAACAATGCGCCGCTTTGAATCTAGCTGTTTCTCAAAGGTCGAGAGAAACACCCCGCCTGCCCCTCATTGATGAGCGCCGCCAGCTTGACGACCAAACTGGGTTAACACGGGATGAATTGGGATACAATGACACTGAATGGTATTTGGGTGGAATTTTGGGAGTTTTGGGGTGCGTATTCAGAAAACAAGGCCCCCTTCGGCGCTACGCCTCACTTCCCCCTCTGGGGGAAGTACCGGCGAAGCCGGGGTAGGGGGAAGCCCCATAGGCCCGTGTCAGACCCCTGGGTTGCTTCGCTGCGCTCGCAATGACGCTGTAAAGAAACAAAGCCCTTTCCCCCCTTGAGGGGGAGAGGGTTGGGAGTGGGGGGCGTTCATCCCCTCCCCTTCCCATTCACCCTAACCTTACGCTCGTCGAAGGACGAGAATGCGCCACGAACGATCCGGCAGTGTGTAACGGTCTGGATCCCCGCCTTCGCGGGGAACACGGGATGTGCATAAGAAAAACGGATCAGACGGCCTGTAAGCCGGGTTCTGTGCCGCCCACCTTGCGGCAGGCGCGACGATCATTCCTCTGGACCGGCCATTGCTGGACGGTTCTCGCGACCTACCCGGACGCCTCGGGCCGGTGAAGCCCTGCCTTGCATCCCCTTTCGAGAACCAAGGCGCGACGTCCCAATTTGGTCTTGCTCCAAGCGGGGCTTGCC
>CANFKD010000030.1 GCA_947447115.1 Caulobacteraceae bacterium | reverse complement strand
TATGACTATAGCATCCGTCCCTTGGCTGCCTTGCGCGCCTTGAAAAAGCTGATCGCCAATAAGGAAGACACCGAACAGGTGTTCTTGATCATGCAGGCCCTATCGGGCCGCTCGACCCCTCGCGGCTATGCGAGGTTGCTTGATAGCCCTGAAGGCGGCCGCCAGGCCTATCTGCGCGAAGAACTGTCCCATCGTCTGATGGATCAGGCTTGGGTGGCAAGCTTTGCGCCCGGAACGGTCGGCGCGGCCTATCGCGACTTCATCGCCCCGCGCGGCTTGACGGCCTATGGCCTTGCCGAAGATAGCCGCAAGGTGAACGGCTCCATCGAGGTCGCCCATCCGGTGGCTTGGTATGGTCGCCGCATGCGCGATGTGCACGATATCTGGCACGTCCTTACCGGCCATGGCACGGACGCGCTGGGCGAGGGCTGCGTTGTGGCCTTTTCCTATGCCCAGACCAAGAGCTTCGGTTTTGGCTTCATTGCGATGGGCGCGGCCTATCAACTGTCGAAAAGTAAGTCTCGGTTACCCTACGCCAAAGCGATCTGGCAGGCTTGGCGCAATGGCACGAAGGCCAAATGGCTGGCCGAGCAGGACTATGAGCGCCTGTTCGCCGAACCCCTCGATCAGGCCCGCGCTCGCCTGAACATCGCCCGCCCGACGATCTATGAGTCGATCCCTGCGGGTCTGCGTGATGGGTCGATGGCGGCTTAAGATAGGGTAGAAACAAGACCCCCATCTTTCTTCTTCCTTCTTTCTTCTCCCTTCTCCTTTAAGGGGGAAGGGCCGGGGATGGGGGTGCAGCGGTTGGGGATTACCAACCGCCAGTGTGTCTGTTGCGGACCATCGGCAAGGCCAGCGGGTGTGACACCCCCATCCCTAGCCCTTCCCCCCCAAGGGGAGAAGGGAACCGTAGCCGCTTAAGGTCTCCCCTCCTCGTGCTTCGACAAGCTCAGCATGAGGAAGGCGGATAGGTTGCCATTCATCCTCATCCTGAGCCTGTCGAAGGATAGGCCGCATCCACAGAAATCCCTCCCAAGCGATCGCTACTATTTGTGGATAGGTACCTTGCGTTAACAGGTACCTTGCCGTATACACTCCTCAAGTGAAGAGGAGTGCGCGTTTGACCGAAGCCATTCAGATCCAGTTGAAGCGGGGGGTTCTCGAGCTTTGCGTGCTCGCCGTCCTGTCCCGAAATGACGCCTATGCCTATGATATTGCCGCCCAGCTCGCCAAGGCGATCGATATGGGGGAAGGCACGATCTACCCGCTCATGCGCCGCATGCAGACCGACCGGTTGGTGGAAACCTATCTGGTTGAGAGTTCGTCCGGTCCGCCGCGCAAATATTACAAACTGACCACATCGGGACGGGCCAGCCTTGCGGCCCAGACCATCGAATGGACGGCCTTTTCCGAGGCCGTCAATGTCATACTGGGAGCACCCCAATGAACCGAGAGACCTTTGTTGAGAAACTCAGGACCGGGTTGCGCGGCTTGCCGCAGACCACGGTCGATGAGGTCATGGCCGACTATGAGGCGCATTTTTCAGAGGGCCTGCAGGCGGGCCGCACGGAAGATGAGATCGCCAGCGCGCTGGGTGATCCGGCACGGCTGGCCCGCGAACTGCGAACCGAGGCGGGTATTCGCCGATGGGAGTTGGAACGTAATCCGTCCTCAGCGGCGGGTGCGATCTTCGCGATCCTCGGCCTTGGGGTGATCGATATTGTCATCCTCTTGCCCATCCTGCTGCCGGTCGCGGCCACGCTTCTGGGCTTCATGGTGGCGTCGGTCGGGATCTTTACCGGCGGAGCGATCATCTTCGTCGCCGGGCCCTTTGCCGGCATTGGCCACTATATCGCCGCCATCATGTTCGGTGGTTTGAGCCTCATGGCAGGAGGTGTGTCGCTCGGCGCTCTGACGGGCCTTGTGTCTATCGGTTTCGTCAATGGCCTGGTCTGGTTCGGACGCCTGCATATGCGTCTTTTAAAACCTGTTCTTGAATCTTCGGAGGTCCGTCCATGATCCGCACGCTTATCTTGGTCACAGTTGTTGGGTTTTTTCTCTCCATTGGTTCGATGGTTGCCGCCATCGGCTTTGCGGGAGGCCCAACGGGTATTCACGCTCTGCTACAGAACCTAAAGTTCAATAAAACGATCAATTGGACCTATTCGACCACTGATGACAATCGCACGACCCCCGTAACAGGGCCGGTGGTTAGCCGCGACTTCACGTGGACAGCGTCAGATCGGTTAGAGGTCAATGACGTTGCCGAGATCATCTATATCCAAGGCCCGGTCGCGAAGCTGACCATCGAAGCGCCAAAATCTGTGCTCGATAGGATTGAGATCGAGGACGGAACCATCTCGCGTGACGATCATTATGATTGGGACGGGAAACTCAAAGTCACCCTGACCGCCCCCAACGTCCATCAGTTCGAACTGGGCGGGGTCCAGTCCCTGACCCTGCGCCAATTTGATCAGAAAGACTTGGAGATCAACCTTTCTGGCACAGGCAGCGTGACGGGTACGGGCAAGGTTAAGACCTTATCGCTCGATATTTCGGGTGCGGGGTCGGCCGATTTGGCGGGGATGCAGATGGAGCGTGCGGATGTCAGCCTGTCTGGTGCGGGTTCGGCCAAACTTGGTCCCCGTGCCAGCGCCAATATCGCGATCTCTGGCATTGGCGGCGTCGAACTGACCCGCAAACCCGCCAACCTCTCCACCAGCATTTCTGGCCTAGGTCAGGTCAAGCAGGTGGGCGAGGAGATCTGATTTCGGGGAAGCCCCCCAACCCCCTTCTCCCTTAAGGGGGAAGGGCCGGGGATGGGGGTGCAGCGGTTGGGAATTACCATCCGTCAGTGCGTCTGTTGCGGACCATCGGCAAGGGCGCGGGTGTGACATCCCGCCCATCCCTAACCCTTCCCCCTGAAGGGGGGAAGGGAACCGTGGCCGCTTAAGGTCTGGCCCTTCCTCGTGCTTCGACAGGCTCAGCATGAGGAAGGCGGATAGGTTGCCAATCATCCTCATCCTGAGCCTGTCGAAGGACGAGGATGGGTTGCACGATCGTTGCGGCGGCCCATGCTTCGACAGGCTCAGCATGAGGAGGGTGAAAAACTAAGACCCTCTGGCCCCCCGCGCCCCGAACCGCTAAACTCAGTCCATGAGCCAGTCCGTTCCAGAGCCCGTCCTGTCCCGCCTTAAGGCCATCGTCGGCGAGGGCGGCTGGAGCCAAGATCCTGAGCGATTGGCCCCCAAACTGATCGAGTGGCGCGGGCGCTGGCATGGCAATACGCCGCTGCTGCTCCTACCGCGCACGACGCAGGAGGTCTCGCAGATCGTGACCCTCTGTGCAGAGGCGGGCGTGGCGATCACCCCTCAAGGCGGCAATACCGGCCTGGTCGGGGGACAGATCCCCGATGGCGAGGTGCTCTTGTCGCTCGAGCGGATGAAGGCGATCCGCGAGGTCGAGACCTTTGACGATGTGATCGTGGTCGAGGCGGGCGTGACCCTGACGGCCGTGCAAGAAGCCGCCACCGCTAAGGGTCGGCATTTTCCGCTCAGTCTGGCCTCCGAAGGTTCCGCGACCATTGGCGGGCTGGTCTCGACCAATGCGGGCGGCACGGCGGTGCTGCGTTATGGCCCCATGCGCGATCTGGTCTTGGGTCTTGAAGCGGTCTTGCCCGATGGTCAGATCTGGAATGGGCTGAAGCGGCTGCGCAAAGACAATACCGGCTATGACCTCAAGCAGCTCTTGATCGGTGCCGAAGGGACCTTGGGCATTGTCACGGCGGCCAGTCTCAAGCTCTTTGCGATCCTGCCCAGCCGAGCCACGGCGATGGTCTCGCTAGACAGTCCCCATGCTGCCATTGCGCTTTTGGCGCTGGCCAAGGAACAGACCGGCGGCGGGGTTGAGGCCTTTGAACTGATGGGCAGGCGCGGCGTTGGCTTTGTCCTCAAGCATATTGCCGGCATGAGGGAGCCCCTCGCTGAGGTTCATCCCTGGTACGTCCTGATCGAGACGGCGAGCGGCGAGCCGGGCGCGGCCCAATCGGCGCTGGAGCGGCTCTTGGCCCTCGCGCTGGAACAGGGCCTGATCACCGACGCCGCCATCGCCCAAGATGGCGCTCAGGCCAAGGCCTTTTGGGCGATCCGAGAAAACCAGTCGGCAGGGCAAAAGACCGAAGGCGCCGCGTGGAAGCACGATGTCTCGGTGCCGGTCTCGCAGGTGGCCGATTTCATCGATGAGGCGACAGCGGCGGTCGAGGCCTTCCAGCCCGGCTGCCGCGTGGTGGCCTTTGGCCATGTCGGCGACGGCAATGTCCATTATGATGTCTTGGTGCCAGACGGCGGTGACGGTGAGGCCCATGCTGCCTTGCGCGATCAAGGCGCTCAGATCATTCATGATATTGTCGCTCGGCGTATGGGGTCGATCTCGGCGGAACATGGTCTGGGCACCATGAAGTCGGCGGAGGCTCTGCGCTATAAGGCTCCGGTCGAGGTGGCGGCCCTACGTGCGATCCGACTGGCGCTGGACCCCAAACGGATCATGAATCCCCGCGTCCATTTCTAGCCTCATGATTGGCCAGCAATTCAAAGCTGGTTTTGTGCCGTTATTCGCCCTATTTGCCTCCTAACCCTGGCTTGATGAGACCGCCCATGCTGCTCGTTCTGTCCCCTGCCAAGTCGTTAGACTATACGCCGCTCGATCAAGGCGGCGCGCCTGTGCCCCTGACTACGCCGCAGCTCAAGGCCGACATTGCCGAATTGGCCAAGGTGACCGTCAAACTGTCGCGCCAGGATCTGCGGTCGATGATGTCGATCTCTGAAAAGCTGGCCGATCTGAATTTCGAGCGGTTCAAGTCGTTTGACCCGGCCTGCGAAGACGGATTGCAAGCAGCCATGGCCTTTGACGGCGATGTCTATGAGGGCCTGCAGGCCCGCACCCTTGATCGTGGCGGCTTGGATTGGGCGCAGGATCACCTACGCATTCTCTCTGGCCTCTATGGCATATTGCGGCCCTTGGACGCTCTTCAGCCTTACCGGCTTGAGATGGGAACGCGATTAAAGACCAAGCGCGGCTCGAGCCTCTATGACTTCTGGGGCGACCGCCTCTCCAAGGCCTTGAACGAGGCCGCCCATAGCCATGCCGACCAGAGCCTGATCAATCTGGCCAGTCAGGAATATTTCGGGGCTGTTGACGCCAAGGCCTTGAAACTCAAGACCATTAACTGTGCCTTCAAGGATGAGAAGGACGGCAAGCTGCGGATCCTAGGCTTCTATGCCAAGAAGGCGCGAGGCCAGATGGCGCGCTTTGCCATTGATGGCCGCATCGACCGGGCTGAGGGCCTGAAGGACTTTACGAGCGGCGGCTATTGCTTCCAGCCGACCCTTTCGACCGCCGAGGAATGGGTCTTTACCCGCAAGCAGCCTGAAGCGGGCTCTAGCCTTATGGCCTGACCGGGTTTACGCTGCATTGCAGCATAAGCTTGGAGCAGTGGTCATGGCCTATAATCTCTCATTGGCGGGGCAAGTGGCCATCGTCACCGGCTCGACGAGCGGCATTGGGCTGGCTATGGCCGATGCCTTGGCCGAGCAGGGGGCCAAGGTGGTGATCAATGGTCTGGGTGATCGCGCCGCTATTGAAGCCACCCGCGCCGCGCTTGAGACCCGGCATGGCACCGCCGTCGCCTACCATCCCGCCGATATGACCAAGCCAGACGAGATCGCGGCCATGGTCGCCTTTGCCAAAGACCAGTTCGGGCGGCTGGATATTTTGGTCAATAATGCCGGTATCCAGCATGTCTCACCCATCGAAGACTTTCCCATCGATAAGTGGGACCAGATCATCGCCATCAACCTGACCAGCGTCTTCCATACCATCCGCGCGGCTGTGCCGATCATGAAGGCGCAAGGTCGCGGCCGGATCATCAATATTGCCTCGGCCCATGCCTTGGTCGCTTCGCCCTTTAAGGGGGCCTATGTCGCGGCCAAACATGGCGTTCTGGGCCTAACCAAGACGGTGGCCTTGGAAGGGGCAACCTTTGGCATCACCTGCAACGCCATCTGCCCGGGCTATGTAAAGACCCCCTTGGTCGAGGCCCAGATCGCCGATCAGGCGAAGGCGCGCGGGATCAGCGAAGAGCAGGTCATGCGTGATGTGATCCTCGCCGCCCAGCCGACCAAGACGTTCGTCCAATTTAGCGAACTGGCCGGAATGCTGCTCTATCTGGCCAGCGGCCTTGGCGCGTCGGTCAATGGCGCGGGCCTGTCCATCGATGGCGGCTGGACGTCGCAGTAGGGGGAAGAAAACAAGGCCCTCACCCAACCCTCTCCCACAGGGAGAGGGCTAGAGCCGATAAGCCCTTTCCCCCCTTGAGGGGGAGAGGGTTGGGAGTGGGGGGTGTTCATCCGCTGTCCTCTCCGCCGCGTCATCTACGAAAGGATCCAGCGGGCCGCGTACCGTCTGAGTGCAAAGGTCTGGGTCCCCGCCTTCGCGGGGAACGCGGGATGTGGGGGCATAGAAGGCCCTCACCCAACCCTCTCCCACAGGGAGAGGGCTAGAACGATAAAGCCCTCGCCCCCTTCAGGGGGAGAGGGTTGGGTGAGGGGGTCATCCACGGACCTCTGCACCACGCCCCCTTGATCTTCCCCACGCAGCCCCTGACAATGGTCCTTAAACAAACAACAGACCATCAGGAGACGTCCCGTGAGCTACAAACCCTTTGATCTGACCGGCAAGGTCGCACTCGTGACCGGCGGCAATCGCGGCATTGGGCTGGGGATGGCTGAGGCCATGGCTCAAGCGGGCGCGGATATTGTCATCTGGGGCACCAACGCTGAGCGCAATATCGAGGCTGAAGGCAAGCTTTTGAAGTACGGCGTGCGGGTGATGGCTCAGACGGTCGATGTCTCTGACGAGCATGCGGTGGTTCAGGGGATGAACGAAGCGGTTGAGGCCATGGGCACGGTCCATTCGGTCTTTGCCAATGCCGGGGTCGGCTATCGCTCCAATTCCTTTATCGAAATGACCACCGAGACCTATCGTAAGACCTTGGCGGTCAATCTGGACGGCGTGTTCTGGACCTTCCGTGAGGCCTGCAAACATATGGTCGCCCGCGCCAAGGCCGGTGATCCCGGGGGGTCGATCGTGGGCATTGCGTCGCTGGCGGCCATTTCCGGACCTGCGCGCAATCAGGCCTATGCCGCGACCAAGGGCGGCGTTGTCTCGATGATGAAGTCTGTCGCTGTGGAACATGCGCGCTATGGCATCCGCGCCAACGCCATCCTGCCCGGCTGGATCGCCACCGACATGACCGCAGCCAATCAAGACAATCCGGTCTTCACCGAAAAGGTCATCAGCCGGGTCCCTTCGCGGCGCTGGGGTCAACCCGAGGATTTTGGCGGTATTGCGGTCTATCTGACCTCGGACGCCTCCAGCTACCATTCCGGCGATAGCTTCCTGATCGACGGGGCCTACGCGATTTTCTAGGCATGTGACGCGGGGTTAGGCTTGCGCTCGGACGCAAGCGGGGGCTTCCTAGGGGAAAGTTTGCAACAGAACATTCCTAGAGGAAACTCCCATGGCCCTGCGTACCTCCCTTTGCGATCTGCTGGATATTGAGCACCCCATCATGCTGGCCGGGATGGGCGGGGTTTCGTACGCGGAACTGGCTGCCGCCGTGTCCAATGCGGGCGGCTATGGCGTGCTCGGCATGGCCGGAACAACGCCTGAGTTCATCGCCGAACAGATGCAAGAGGTTCGCCGCCTGACCGACAAGCCCTTTGGCGTCGACCTCTTGGCCGCCTCGCCAGAATCCCTGACCGCGTCGGTGGATGTGATCATCAAAGGCGGGGCCAGTTCTTTCATCGCAGGGCTAGGCGTGCCCATGCCGATCCTGCAGCAACTGCATGAGGCAGGCCTCAAGGTCATGGTCGTCTGCGGCGCGGTCAAACATGCCATCAAGGCCGAGCAGGCAGGCTGCGATGCGGTCATCTGTCAGGGCGGCGAGGGTGGTGGTCATACTGGCCTGGTCGGCACCTTGCCTCTGGTGGCCCAGGCCGTGGATGCGGTGAAGATCCCGGTGGTGGCCGCGGGCGGTCTCTATGATGGTCGCGGCCTAGCCGCAGCCCTCACCCTTGGCGCGCAAGGGGTCTGGATGGGCACCCGCTTCATTGCGTCAGCCGAAGCCCATGCGGGCCAGCTCTATAAGGACGCCGTCACCGCCGCGACCGATGATGATACGATCCGCACCCGTTGCTATTCCGGCAAGCCGATGCGCGTGCAAAAGAATAGCTATGTCGCCGGATGGGAAGCGCGGCCCGAAGAGATCCAAGCCTTCCCGATGCAGGCCATGGTCTCGGTCAAGGCCAACGCCATGGGCGGTATTGGCGGGCAGATCGACGGTCTCGATCCCGACAAATCCTGCTTTGCCATGGGCCAGTCGGCTGGCGGCATCCACGAAGTCCTGCCCGCCGCGCAGATCGTCAAGAACATCTTGGATGAGGCCCACAAGGCCATCCGCCGCGCGGCTGACATTGATGCTGGGTAGCGCGGCCTAGCGGTTCTGGTCCAGCCAGAGCCGAAGCTGTTTTAGGAAGGGCAGGGCGGCTTTGAAGTCGTCTTCCCCGATGGCGCCGCGCACCTCCTCCATGAGAGGGCGTAGGCGCTTGAGGCATTGCTGATGCTCAGCGCCGCCGCCGTCCGAGAGGCTGACCCATTTGCGCCGCCCGTCGTCTGGATCGGTAATGATGTCGATCAGGCCTTGCGCCTCAAGCTTTTGCAGCAAGTTGGTCACGGCACCCTTGGTCAGGTTCAGGGTGGCGGCGAGTTGGGCGGGGCTCATTGGCTCGCCTTGACGCGCAAGATGGTTGAGGATCCCGAACTGGGCGGAGGACAGGCCTTGGGGCAGGGCCCGCTCGAGCCTGCTATTCGCCAACTGATCGATCAGGCTGACCTCATGGAACAGCTCAACATCGGGTCGGTCTTTGATCGGATGTGTCGTGGCCATCGGATCGTCCTAATAATTCATATCTAAACTATTATATGGTTTAATATTAAACAAGTCAAGTCCTCGGACCCTAACGCCCCGCCAGACTGTTCAGCATCCCTTGCCGGGCCAAGCCGTCGGCCCGTTCATTGAGGGGGTGGCCATTGTGGCCCTTGACCCAGCGCCAATCGACATCGTGGCGCAGGCGGGCCTCATCGAGCCGTCGCCACAGGTCGGCATTCTTGACCTCGCCCTTGGTTGAGGTTCGCCATCCGCGCGCTTTCCATTGGGCCAGCCAGGTGGCAATGCCGGTGCGGACATATTGGCTGTCCGTATAGAGCACGATCTTGCAAGGGCGGGTCAGGGCCTCCAGCGCTTGGATGGCGCCCATCAGTTCCATGCGGTTGTTGGTGGTGTCCGGCTCGCCGCCGCACAGTTCTTTTTCGTGACCGCCATAGATCAAGATTGCACCCCAGCCGCCCGGTCCGGGATTTCCTCGGCAGGCACCGTCGGTATAGATCACGACCTGAATGGTCACGTCTCGTCCCCGAACAGGATCAGGCCTTGACCGCCAAGGGCTGCGGCCCGGTGAACGGCCAGCTTGCGCTCATATTCCAGCGGGTCCTTGGGCTTGACCAAGGCCCCTTCGGGGGTTGAACCCCAATCGTTAAGACGGGTCAGGAAGAACCGCATCGAAGCGCCCCAAGCCAGCACGGGCAGGGCCAGACGTTCGGCACTCGAAAGGGGTCTGATCCGCTCGTAGCCGCTGACAAGGGCTCGGCCTGCGGTAACATTGAAGGCCCCATCGGCCTCAAAGCACCAGGCATTCAGGCAGATGGCCAGATCATAGGCCAGCGCGTCATCACAGGCGAAATAGAAGTCGATGGCGGCGGCGAACTGGTCACCCTTGAAGAAGACATTGTCGGGAAAGAGGTCCGCATGGATCGTGCCGACCGGCAGATCGTGCGGCCAAGCCTTGGCCAGATGGGCGAGGTCCTCCGTGATGGTGGCGGCAAGGCCGGGTTTCAGGTCTTCAGCCGCACCGGTGAGGCCCTCGAACATCGGGGCCCAAGAGGGCTGTCCCAAGGCATTGACCCGGCGACCGGGATAGCCCTGCGCCGCCAGATGCAAACGCGCCAGACCTTCACCCGCTTGACGACAATGCTTGACCTCTGGACGGCGAACCGACAGGCCTGGCAGGAAGGCGACAATGGCGGCAGGCTTGCCGCGCACATGTTTAAGCGTGCGTCCCTGACGATCCGCCACGGGTGCAGCGCTGGGATAGTTATGATCAGCCAGCCAGCGCATCAGGCCTAGGAAATAGGGCAGTTCCTCCTCGCGCATCCGCCGCTCATAGACGGTCAGAATATAGCGGCCGGTCTCGGTCTCGAGCAGGAAGTTGGAATTTTCGACCCCCTCGGCAATGCCTTTGAAGGTTAGGGGCTTGCCAAGGTCAAAGTCCGCCAGAAAGGCGTCCAGTTCTGCGTCGGTGATGTCTGTATAAACGGCCATGGCCCTTGATCGGTGACGAAGGCCTCGCGGTCAAGCTTGGGCCGGATCAAAATTTTCCGACAGGATGCGCGGCAGCTTGAAGGTCACGGTCTCGCGAACGGGATCAACCTCGTCGATGGTGATCTGGAACCGCTGAGCCAGCGTGTCGATGAGGGCCTCAACCAGCCGTTCGGGAGCCGAGGCCCCCGCCGTGATGCCCACCGTTTGCACGCCCTCTAGCCAGGCCCAATCAAGACTTGAGGCGTCATCGATCAGTTCAGCCGCCTTGACGCCCGCCCTCAGCCCGACCTCGACCAGCCGCACCGAGTTGGACGAGTTCTTTGATCCTATGACCAACAGCAGGTCGGCATCCTGTGCCAACCGCTTGACCGCATCTTGGCGGTTGGTTGTCGCGTAGCAGATGTCTTCCTTGTGCGGTGCGGCCATCAGGGGAAAGCGCTCTTGCAAGACCGAGACGATGGCGGCGGTATCGTCGACCGACAGGGTGGTTTGGGTGGCAAAGGCGAGTCGGGCTGGATCCTTGGGCTCAAAGGCGCGGGCACCATCAACCGTTTCGACCAGAGACACGGCGCCCTCGGGCAATTGCCCCATGGTCCCGATCACTTCGGGATGTCCGGCATGACCGATGAGAATTATTTCACGTCCCGCCTCAAAATGACGTTCCGCCTCGACATGGACCTTGGAGACGAGCGGGCAGGTAGCGTCCAGATAGAGCATCTTGCGGCTCTGGGCGTCGGCAGGGACCGATTTGGGTACCCCGTGAGCGGAGAATATCACCGGCCGGTCTGGCGGACATTCGTCCAATTCTTCGACGAAAACCGCTCCCATAGCCCGTAAACGATCCACAACATGGCGATTATGGACGATTTCGTGACGCACATAGACCGGCGCGCCGAACTTTTCGATGGTCCGCTCGACGATCTGGATGGCACGGTCCACCCCGGCGCAAAAGCCGCGCGGGCTGGCCAAAAGGATGCGCAAAGGCGGCTTAGAAGGGGACGAAGGGTCGCTCATGGCCCCTTAATAGGCGCAGAACCTGTCTCTCGCCACCTCTGTAAGCGTCAGACAACGTTGCGAGGTCAAAGAGAAGCCTTTATCACGCAGTAGGACCAATCGTCGTGCTTTCGCGGCGAACCTGTTTGCCTTGGATTGCCCATGCGCCAATTTTCGATTGCCACCGCCGTTGCCGTCACTGCCCTCAGTGCGATTATGGTCCTTACCGATGTCACGCCAACCCACGCTCAGGGCCGCCCCGGTGGTCGAGACGGTCAAGGCGGCGGACAGCAGGATGAGGACAAGGAAGCAGCCAAGCGTAGGAAGCGTGACGAAGAGTGGGGCAATCAGCTCTCGCCCTTGCCCGGTATGCGTAATGCCGGTCCATGCCCCTATGTGAAGGTGCTCTATGACGCCTCGCGCATGGTGGAGTTCAAGGACAAGCGCGAAGCCTCTAACGCAGTGATCTATTCGGGCGAAATTCAAGGTATCTCGGCAGGCTGCAAATATCGTGGCACCGATCCAATTGAACTGCGCATGGAGGTATTGTTTGCTTTGGGCCGTGGTCCAGAGGCACCGCCCCTGTCGCAAGCGGCATCTAAGGATTTCACCTACTGGGTGGCGGTGACCAATCGCAACAAGACGGTGCTGGCCAAGGAATATTTCACAGTTCCGGCGCGGTTCGCGGTGGGTGAAGATCGCGCCCTCTATACCGACAAGCTCGACTCCATCGTCATTCCACGTGCGGGCGAGGGCGTCAGCGGTGCCAATTTCGAAGTGCTCGTCGGATTTGATGTGACGCCGCAGATGGCTGAGTTCAATCGGGACGGCAAACGCTTCCGCGTTAATGTCGCCCCGCAGAAGGCACCCTAGGCCTCTCCATGACGGATCTAAAAGGGGCCTTGAGCCAAACGGTCTCCAGTGTCTTTGAAGGGCTGGGCCTTGACGCAGCATTGGGACGGGTCGGGGTTTCTGACCGTCCAGACCTAGCTGATTTTCAATGCAACGGGGCGCTCGCCGCTGCTAAGGCCGCGCGGCGCAATCCGCGTGAGATTGCCGCCGAGGTCATTGCTGCCCTGAATGCGGACCCGAAGGCGTCTGAGCTGTTCAGTTCGGTCGAGGTTGCCGGGGCAGGCTTTGTCAATCTGCGCCTCAGCGACGGCGCCCTGACCCAGCGCGCCACTGAGATCGTGGCCGATCCGCGTCTGGGTGCCGCCCTCAACGAGATGCCGCGCCGAATCATTATCGACTATGGCGGGCCGAACGTGGCCAAGCCGATGCATGTCGGCCATCTGCGCAGCTCGATCATCGGCGAGGCGATCAAGCGTATCTATCGGTTCTGTGGCGACACGGTCTGGGGCGACGCTCACTTTGGCGACTGGGGCTTCCAGATGGGGCTCTTGATCTTGGCGGCTGGCGACGAAGATCCGCGCCTGCGGGCGATTGGCGAGGGGGCGGCGGACGCTGACCTATCAGCCTTAACTGACCTTGATCTACCCCTGCTCGACCGTCTCTATCCCATGGCGGCGGCCAAGGCCAAGGAAGATACGGACTATCGCGACCGCGCCCGCAAGGCGACGGCGGAACTGCAAGCGGGCAAAGAGGGTTATCTGACCCTGTGGCGCCGGTTTGTGGAGGTTAGCCGCGTGGCCCTGCGCCGCGAATTTGATGCGCTGGGAGTCCATTTTGATCTTTGGAACGGCGAAAGCGACGCTGATCCCTTCATTCCTGACATGGTCACGGCCCTGCGCGCGCAAGGTCTGCTGGTCGAGGATCAGGGCGCGCAGATCGTCCGCGTGGCCCGCGAGGGGGACAAGCGAGAGCTTCCACCCCTGTTGGTGATCTCATCCGAAGGCTCGGCCATGTATGGCACGACCGATCTGGCGACCATCGTCGGTCGCAGGCGCGATCAAGACCCGCATCTGATGCTCTATTGCGTCGATCAGCGTCAGGCCGACCATTTCGCGCAGGTCTTCCGCGCGGCGGAACTGGCCGGTTATGCCCCTGAAGGCGGACTGGAACATATCGGCTTTGGCACCATGAACGGTGCCGACGGCAAGCCGTTCAAGACCCGCGCAGGCGGGGTTTTGAAACTGCATGACCTGATCGAGATGGCTCGTGACAAGGCGCGCGATCGGCTGAAAGAGGCCGGTCTGGGCGCGGAACTGTCGACCGAAGCCTTTGAAGAGACGGCCCATAAGGTGGCCATCGCCGCCCTGAAATTTGCTGATCTGCAGAACTATCGCGGCACCAGCTATGTCTTTGATCTAGATCGCTTTACCAGCTTTGAAGGCAAGACCGGCCCCTATCTGCTCTATCAGGCGGTGCGGGTGAAATCGCTGCTGCGTAAGGCGGCGGATGAGGGTTCAGTCGGCGGGCCGGTGGTGATCGCGGAACCCGCTGAACGGGATCTGGTCTTGACCTTGGACGCCTTCAATACGGCGGTGGCCGAGGCCTATGACAAGAAGGCCCCGAACTTCATTGCCGAGCACGCCTATCGTCTGGCTCAGGCCTTCTCCAAATTCTATGCCGCCTGTCCCATACTGGTGGCCAAGGATGCTGCGACCAAGGCCTCTCGCCTGACCCTCTCAGCGACGGCCCTGCGCCAGCTTGAAATGGCTCTGGACCTTCTGGGTATCGAAACGCCCGAACGGATGTAACCGTTTAGGCGCAGTAGGCGTCGATCTCGGCAAGGTGAGCCGCGATCTCGTCGGGCGCAAGAAACGAGCCGGTGAAGCTGTTCTTGGCTAGGGTCACGATCTCATCGCGGGTCAGCCCAACGGCCTTGGTCACTGCGCTGAAATTGGCATTCACATAGCCGCCAAAATAGGCCGGATCGTCCGAATTGATCGTCGCCTTGAGGCCAAGATTCAGCATCTGTTTGATCGGATGCTGGGCCAGGTCGCTGACCACGCAGAGCTTATGGTTTGATAGGGGGCAGACGGTCAGGGTCAGGCCATCGGCAATGATCCGCTCAACCAATGTCTCATCTTCGAGCGAGCGGTTGCCGTGATCAATCCGGTCGATCTTTAAGATATCCAGCGCTTCCCAGACATAGGCCGGGGGACCTTCTTCCCCAGCATGGGCCACAACCTTGAGGCCCTTGGCGGCAGCGGCGGCAAAGACGCGGGTAAATTTGCTCGGCGGATGGCCCTGTTCGGAACTGTCGAGCCCAACCCCGGCGATCTGGTCCAGCCAAGGTTCGGCCTCAGCCAAGGTGGCCAATGCGGCCTCTTCGGGCAGGTGGCGCAGGAAACAGAGGAGCAGTTTTGACGTCAGGCCAAGCCGGGTCTTGGCCTCGGCCATCGCTGAGACCAGCCCTTCCATCACTGTATCAAAAGCGATCCCGCGATCGGTATGGGTCTGGGGATCAAAGAAGATCTCAGCATGGCGCACATTGTCCGCAGCAGCGCACTCGAAATAGGCCATGGCCAGATCGTGGAAGTCCGCGCGGGTCAGCAGAACGCTAGCCCCGGCATAATAGATATCGAGAAAGTCCTGCAGATTGGAAAAGTCATAGGCCGCCCGCACCGCCTCGACCGATGCAAAGGGCAGGCTGAGCCCATTTCGCGCCGCCAGCGCAAACATCAGTTCGGGCTCCAGGCTCCCTTCGATGTGCAGATGCAATTCGGCCTTGGGCAGGCCGGCGATGAAAGGGTCAAGATCGGTCATGGGGGTGGCCTTCACTTCAGGACGAGAGGGCTACACCTGTCAAAGATTGGGCCACTGATCCAGTGCCCCTGTTTGAAAATCAGTCAGATGCGGCACTTGCGCCCATAGTTTGTGCCCAAACGACATCGGTCTTGACTTCATGCGGTGCCTCGAACAGGTTCGGCTCACTCCTGCGGGAGAGGGAGGCTGAGTCGATGTGATCGATGAGGCTTCCGCCGAAGGCGCAACCACCCCGGAAACGCTCAGGCAAAAGGACCGCAAGAGTTACGAAACGCTGGAAAGTAGCAGCCGGATTTAGGGCTGCTCACCGAAGGAGCAAGGCGGGTCCCGTTCGGATACGCCGAAATCTCTCAGGTTTCAGGACAGCGGGGGTGCAGGCCATTGGGGGCTTTCAACGCTCTCGGCTTGCCGTCCTGTCTGCGTTTCGGAGTCCCAATGACCGATCCATCCCATAGGCGCACCGCGCTCTATGATGCTCATCTCGCCCTTGGCGCGCGGATGGTGCCCTTTGCCGGGTACGAGATGCCCGTACAGTACCGGGATGGCGTTCTGACCGAGCACCGCTGGACCCGCGAGCATGCGGGGCTGTTTGACGTGTCGCATATGGGCCAAGCGCGCCTGCGTGGCGTAGCGCCTCTAGCGGCCTTCGAAGAGGTGACCCCCGGAGATTTCATCGGCCTGAAGCCCGGCAAGCTGCGCTACAGCCTGCTGCTCAATCACAAGGGCGGGATCATTGATGACCTGATGGCCGGACGTCCCGATGATGATGGGCTCTATCTGGTGGTCAATGCGGGCTGCAAAGAGGGCGATTTCAAATGGATCGCCAATGAGCTCGCCGGTCAGGTCAAGATTGAACGCCTCGAAGACCACGCTCTGTTGGCCTTGCAAGGACCGATGGCCGCTGCGGTGTTGGCTGGTCACATTCCAGCCGTCGCGGATCTGGGTTTTATGGAGACCACGCGCCTGAACGCCTTTGGCACCGACGTAATCGTTTCGCGGTCCGGCTATACGGGCGAGGACGGCTTCGAGATCTCGCTGCCTAATGAGATCGCCTCAGACGTCTGGGCCCTATTGCTCAAGGACGAGCGGGTGCGGCCTATTGGCCTGGGCGCGCGCGATAGTTTGCGGCTGGAGGCGGGATTGCCGCTCTATGGCCACGATGCCGATGAGACGATCTCGCCCATCGAGGCGGGCCTCACCTTTGCCGTCTCCAAGCGTCGCCGTGATGCGGGCGATTTTCCCGGATCGAGCCGCATAAGGCGCGAACTGGACGGCGATCTTTCCCGCATTCGAGTCGGCCTGCGCGTCCTTGAAGGGGCACCCGCCCGCGAGGGGGCCGAGATCACAGATGCCAGCGGCGCGGTGGTCGGCAAGGTCACCAGCGGCGGCTTTTCGCCCACCCTATCCACCGCCATCGCCATGGGCTTTGTCCCGCCCGCCCTGTCCCTCGTCGGCACGCCCTTGAGCGTCATTATTCGGGGCAAGAGCCAACCGGCTCAGGTCGTGGCCATGCCGTTCGTTCCTCACCGCTATTTCCGCAAATCCTGACCCTGCAAGGAAGATCCTCATGTTTTTCACCAAGGACCACGAGTGGATCAAGGTCGATGGCGACGTCGCCACGGTCGGTATCTCCACCTATGCGGCCGAACAGCTCGGTGATGTCGTCTTTGTCGAGGTGCCGGACCTTGGCAAGGTCTTGACCGTCGGTGACAGTCTCGCCGTGGTCGAGAGCGTCAAGGCCGCCTCTGACGTCTATGCGCCGGTCTCAGGCGAGGTCATTGAGGCCAATGGCGATCTGGCCGCTGCGCCGGAAACGGTCAATGCCGATCCTGAAGGGACGGGCTGGTTTGCCAAGCTCAAGATCACTGACCCCGGCCAGCTTGAGGGCCTGATGGACCGCACAGCCTACGACGCCTTCCTCGCCTCGCTCTAAAGCCACCCTTACGAACTGCCCCTTTTGGAGGCCTGCCTATGCGTTATCTGCCCCTAAGTCCCGTTGACCGGTCGGCCATGCTCGGCGTCATCGGTGCCGCGACCATTGATGATCTGTTCGTCGATGTACCCGAGGCTGCGCGGCGCGATCAGCCGGTGGACCTGCCCTTTCATCAGGGCGAGCTTGAGGTCGAGCGGGCCCTGTCGGCCATGGCCGGACGCAACCGGACCGCTGGGCAGGGGCCGTTCTTTTGCGGGGCTGGGGCCTATCGCCACCATGTCCCGGCCACGGTCGATCATATCATTCAGCGCTCGGAGTTCTTGACCAGCTACACGCCCTATCAGCCGGAAATCGCCCAAGGCACCTTGCAATATCTGTTCGAGTTCCAGACCCAGGTCGCAGCCCTGACCGGCATGGATGTGGCCAACGCCTCTATGTATGACGGCTCTACGGCGACGGCGGAGGCGGTGATGATGGCCGCGCGGGTGACGCGGCGCGGCAAGGCGGTGCTGTCGGGCGGTCTTCATCCGCACTATGCCCGCACAGCCGAGACCCTGGCCAAGGTCGCAGGGGTTCAGGTCCAACGACTGGACGGTGCCATTGACGCAGAGGCCGCCGTTCTGGAGGCCATTGATGATGACACGGCCTGCGTCGTCGTCCAGACCCCGAACCTGTTCGGCACGGTCACGGATGTGACGGCCATTGCTGCGGCGGCCCAGGCCAAGGGGGCCTTGCTGATCGTGGTGGTCACCGAGGTGGTGTCGCTGGGTCTGCTCAAGAGTCCCGGCGAGATGGGGGCCGATATTGTCGTGGCCGAGGGCCAGTCGATCGGCAATGCCCTGAACTTTGGCGGTCCCTATGTCGGCCTGTTTGCCGCCCGTGAAAAATATGTCCGGCAGATGCCCGGGCGCCTGTGCGGCGAGACGGTGGATGCCGATGGACGGCGCGGCTTTGTCCTGACCCTCTCGACCCGTGAGCAGCATATCCGCCGAGACAAGGCCACGTCCAACATCTGCACCAATTCAGGCCTCTGTGCCTTGGCCTTTACCATCCATATGAGCCTTTTGGGTGAGGTGGGCTTGCGCAAATTGGCGGCCATCAACCATGCGAAGGCCCGAGACCTGCGTGATGGGTTGATGGGCGTGCCGGGGGTCGAGATCTTGACGGAGCGGTTCTTCAACGAGATCGCCATCCGTGTGCCGACCAATGCGGCGGCTCTGGTCGAGACCTTGGCAGGGCAGGGCATTTTGGCCGGTGTGCCGGTCTCGCGCCTGTCGCCGAAGGGCGGGATGGATGATGTCCTACTCCTCTGCGCGACGGAGACCACCACCTCATCCGATATTGCGGCTCTGGTCGCCGCGCTTAAGGGGGCTTTCTAAGATGAGCATGAACTCTGTTGGTCGTCCGACCCGGCCCACCCTCGTCGCCACCTTGCCCGGAGCCATCCCCGCCACCCTCGGCGGCGGTCGCGGTCTGTTGCAGGATGAGGGCCTGATCTTTGAGCGCGAGGGGTGGGACAGCAGCGGCGTTGACCTGCCCGAGCCATCGCAGGACGCCTCTGATCTGGGGGATATGGTCCGCGCAGCGCCCATCGGCTTGCCCGGTCTCAGCGAGCCTGAGGCCATGCGCCACTATGTGCGGCTCAGCCAAAAGAACCACGCCATCGATCTGGCGCTCTATCCGCTCGGATCCTGCACCATGAAGCACAATCCGCGCCTTAACGAGAAGATGGCGCGCCTGCCCGGCTTTGCCGATGTGCATCCCTTGCAGCCCCAATCGATGGTTCAGGGGGCCTTGGAACTGATGGATCAATTGGCCCATTGGCTGATGACCTTGACCGGCATGTCTGCCGTGGCCATGTCGCCTAAGGCCGGAGCGCACGGCGAACTCTGCGGCCTGCTGGCCATCCGAGCCGCCCACGAGGCGCGCGGGGACGCTCGCAAGCGGGTCTTGGTGCCAACCTCGGCCCACGGCACCAATCCCGCCACAGCGGCCTTTGTCGGCTATGAGGTCGAAGAGATCGCTCAGACCGCCGATGGCCGGGTCGATATTGCCGATCTGGCCGCCAAGCTTGGACCCGATGTGGCCGCGATCATGGTCACCAACCCCAATACCTGCGGCCTGTTCGAGCGCGATGTGATCCAGATCGCCGAACTGGTCCATGCTGCTGGGGCCTATTTCTACTGCGACGGGGCCAATTTCAACGCCATTGTCGGGCGGGTCAGGCCCGGCGATCTTGGTGTCGATGCCATGCACATTAATCTGCACAAGACCTTCTCAACGCCCCATGGCGGCGGTGGTCCAGGATCGGGTCCAGTGGTCCTGTCTGCGGCGCTGGCCCCCTTCGCCCCGACCCCGTTCGTGGTCAAGCGCGGCGGGTCCTATGAGTTGGTGGAATATCGCGAAGGTGAGGCCGCTCAGGCCTTTGGCCGCCTATGCGCCTTCCATGGCCAGATGGGCATGTATGTCCGCGCCCTGTCCTACATGCTTAGCCACGGTGCCGATGGCCTTAAACAGGTTGCCGAAGATGCCGTGCTCAATGCCAACTACATCAAGGCCCGGCTGAGCGGCGTCATGAGCGCGGCCTTTGAGGGCCCCTGCATGCATGAGGCCCTGTTCGATGATCACTGGCTAGAGGGCACCGGGATCACCACGCTCGACTTTGCCAAGGCTATGATCGATGAGGGCTTCCACCCCATGACCATGTATTTCCCGCTGGTGGTGCACGGCGCCATGCTGATCGAGCCAACAGAGACCGAATCCAAGGCCGAGTTGGACCGGTTCTGCGATGTCCTGCTGCTCTTGGCGGGGGCAGCCAAGGCTGGGGATGTCGAGCGGTTCAAGGGTGCGCCGTTCCATGCACCGACGCGAAGGCTCGACGAGACCCTTGCGGCCCGCAGGCCTAGATTGCGCTGGCGTCCGGAATTGAGCACGAATGTTGCGGCAGAGTAGCGCCCAGTAATATATTTTCTGAATGCCCTATTGGGGCCTTTAAACTGGGTACTCTAGCCCTCATATCAGCCCTGTCCCGGGCTAGGGTCTCGAACCTTTCGAGGCGCGACTGTGTGGACTGAAGAGTTCGATGCCCCAAACTGTTATTGTGCCCCTTGCCAAGCCTGACCAAGACGCCCACGCCGAGAATGTCGGCGCGGAGGTCGTGAGCCGTCTTGCCCGGTGGGGTATGGCGCTTTTAGGCGGCGCGATTGTGGCTATTGGCATTGTGATGGCACCCCTGCCTGGACCGTTCGGCGTGCCGGTGATGGTCGTGGGTCTGATGATCCTGTTGCGCAGTTCCTTTTCGGCCAAGCGTGCCTTTGTCAAACTCCAGCGTCGCCACCCTCGCATCGTCTTTCCGCTGCGCCGGCTGTTGCGCCGGGAGCCAGAAGTCATGCCGGTGGCGTGGCAGCAGGTTCTGCGGTTTGAGCGCATGGTGTTGCCAAAGTCTTGGCGTTTTGCACGGCGATTGCGGCTGTTCTTGCGCCGAAAACCGAAAGCCTGATGCGGTTTGGACACGACTCGCATTATTTTTGTGTCTGAGAGGCCTGATCGGCGATCCAACGCAAGACTGTCGCCGTAAAGGGTCTAAAGCAAACTTCAGTGAGCCGTCGAATCTCTCGTCGGCGTCACGTTTTCGAAACACCTCAACATGGCCTTTGCCACGACCCATATGACGCGTCCTGTTCAAACCACTGCCGATGCTATGCAGGCCGGTGTGCGCCGGATGCTGCGTATTGGTCTGTTGGTGCTTGGCGGATTGATCATGGCGGTTGGGGCGGTGTTGGCCCTATTCCCGTTCCATGTTGGTGTGCCGTTGTTAGTGGTTGGACTGATGGTGGTGCTGCGCAATTCTCTGCCTGCGCGCAAAGAGTTCATTCGGCTCCAACGGCGCCATCCCAATTGGGTTTTTCCGCTGCGCCGTCTGATGCGCCGTGAGCCTGAGGTCATACCGGTCGTATGGCAGCAGGTCTTGCGGACCGAGCGTTTGGTCCTGCCCGCCCGTTACCGGTTTGTGCGGCGTCTGCGGGTCAGTTATTTCCGCCGCGCGAAAAAGTCGGCTTAACCCATAGACCCATCGCTAAACGAAAACCGGGCCAGAGGTTTCCCTCCGGCCCGGCTTCTAGCGTCAAACAGATCGATTTTGGCTATTGCAGCTTGTCGGCCATCTGAGCGACCGCGCGGTCGATCAAGGGGTCACTCTTCAAGCCCTTAAGTCGGCCCTGAAGGATGGAGCCGGTCATCTGCGCCGCCAGCTCGGCCGCAACAGATTTGACTTCAGCCGCTGCTGCGGCTTCCGCTGCCGCGATCTTGCGCTCCGCCAGAGCCTGACGGCGCGCAATTTCTTCGTCCAGCTTGACCTTGGCATCCACTGCCAGACGTGCAGCATCAGCTTCGGCAGCAGCAATCATCTCAGCGGCTTGACGTTCAGCATCTTCACGCTGCTGCTGGATTGACGCCAGCAGAGCTTGAGCCTCTTCACGCAGGCGCTGGGCCTCGTCGAGTTCGTTCTGGATCTTTTGGGCATAGCCATCAAGACCGCTGGCCACGGCTCCTGGAACCTTCAGATAGATCAGAAGGCCAAAGAACAGAGCCAGCGCGACGGCGACCCAAAATTCAACTTCTTGCAGAAGTTCCATAGTTTGGGTCCCCTTAGGCCTTTGCCGCGGTCAGTGCCGTCTCGACCTCATCGGCCGTGGCAGCAACGCCCGTCAGCTTGTCGGTGATCGCTGCGGCGATGTCGGACGCGATGGTCCGGACATTGCCCAGAGCCGCATCGCGCGAAACCCGGATCCGGTCTTCGGCGACAGCCAGTTTTTCCGCCAAAACGGCTTCCTCTGCTGCCTGCCGCGTTGCGGCCTCAGCATTGGCCTTAGCCTTGGCTTCAGAAGCGGTCCGCTGAGCGTGGGTGCGGGCCTTAGCCAGTTCAGCCAAGGCGGTTGCACTTTCGGCTTCAGCCTGCGTCTTCAAATCACGGGCCTGTGCGACATCCGCCGCGATCTTGTCTGCCCGGGTCTGGATCGTCCCGCCGACGCGCGGCAGGAAGAGCTTTGACAACAGGACATAGAGAACGACGAAGATCAGCAGCAGCCAAACCACCTGGCCAGGCCACCACACGAACTGAAATTGCGGCAGACCGCCGCCGCTGGCATGGCCATCGGCTCCGGTCGACTCGTGAGTCTGTGTCGTTTCGTTGGCCATGACGGTCCGGTCTTAGGCGAAGAGGATCAGGAAGGCGATGACGAGGGCGAAGATGCCCAAGGCTTCGGTCAGCGCCATGCCGAGGAACAGCATCGGGCGTTCGCCAGCGGCTGCCGATGGGTTGCGGATGGCGGCGGCCAGATAGCTACCGAACAGGTTACCAAGGCCGATACCCGCCCCGATCATGCCGAGCATGGCCAGACCAGCGCCGATATATTTTGCGGATGCAGCGTCCATAAGAGTCTTCCTTTTGGTTGGTTAGGTAGATGAGAAAGCGAAGAAAACGTGTGATCTGTGCCAGATCTTAGTGGCTATGCAGGTTCACAACGTCGTTCAGGTAAACACAGGTAAGCGCGGCGAACACGAAGGCCTGAAGGAAGGCCACGATGAACTCCAACGCGGTCAGGGCAACAACGCTGCCCAACGACACCGCTGAGCCAAGATAGCCCAGCGACGCGATGCCGCCGCCCGAGGCCAGAAGGCCAAGGGAGATGATGAACCCTGCGAAGATCTTAAGAACGACGTGCCCGCCGATCATGTTCCCGAACAGACGCAAGGCCAGGGTCACAGGCCGCACCAGGAAGGAAATGATCTCAATCGGCACCATCAGGATCAGCAGGAAAGCGGGGACGCCCGAGGGGACGAACAGCTTGAAAAACCCAAACCCGTTGCGCGCAAAGCCAACCACGACGACCGTCAAGATGGTCAACATGGCGAGCGTTACCGTCACGGCCAACTGCGAGGTGGCCGTAAAGACAAGGAACATGCCCAGGAAATTCATAGCCAGAATGAAGGAGAACAGGGTGAACACGAAGGGGAAGAAAACCTTGCCCTCGTGACCAATGATCGATCCGGCCAGATCGTCAACGAGGCTGTAGAGCATCTCGCCAACGGACTGGAGCCGCCCTGGAACCACCGCTTGACGCGCGGCCAGAGCAAAGAACACGCAGATCAGGCCCGCTGCCATGCCCATCGAGACCACCGAATTGGTGATCGAGAGGTCAACAACGCCCAGACCGGGCAGGTTCACCGTCGGCAGATCCACGACCTTGTGGATCTGGAACTGGTGCATCGGATCGGCCATAAGCCCTCAATCTCCTCATTCGAACCCGCATCTGCAGGATCAGTCTTCGTCGTCATCCTCATCCCCAAGCAGCGGTTTATCCGGCCCAGGAGCGATCGATGTTTTATGTCCCATGCGTCCGGCAGTGCGGACGACCATGAAAGCCGAAATCCCCGTGCCGATCAGCATCCCGCCGATCAGGCCCCAAGGGCTTATATGTAACAGTTGGTCGAGCAACCAGCCAAAGCCCAGCCCTCCCAAAATTCCACCGATCAAATCGGCCAAGACGCGATAGCCGTCATGGCTCTGTTCCGCGCTGTGGTCCTTAGCCTTGCGCGCGCGGGAGGCCTCAAAGGCCCCAATCCGGTCGTCAAGGCGGCGAAGGGCCTCTTGGTTGGGCACATTGCGCGACACTTCAGGGTCAAGATCGTCCGACTGCGGCATGTGCTGCGCTGGCGTCCCCGATCATGAAGCCGTGCGGATACCCGGTTTGATCGAGCCGGAACCTATAGATCAGGCGGCCATTGGTCAAGATTGGCT
>CANFKD010000029.1 GCA_947447115.1 Caulobacteraceae bacterium | reverse complement strand
CCCAGAGATTTTGTCAAAAATCTCGCAAACAAGACTCCGGGCTGCGCTCTACAGCCCGAACCGACTTTGACGCGGGGTGGAGCAGCCCGGTAGCTCGTCAGGCTCATAACCTGAAGGTCACAGGTTCAAATCCTGTCCCCGCACCCAAACAATCCCCCAAAACAGAGCCCCACACCCCGCTAATGGCGGGGTTTTTGCGTTTTAACTTGCAACAAATATTACTATTGATAGTAAATGCAAAATTGCAACTCATTGTGCGCATGGCCAAAGGATGACTGCCTCATGAAGCTGTTTATAATTGGCAATGGATTCGACATCCATCACGGTATCAACTCCAGATACACAGATTTTGCGAAATGGTTAAAGCCGGTTGATGGGGAAGTGCATAAGGCTGTCGAGGATTTCTTACCGACTTGGGTCGATGATTATGGAAACGAGTCAGACGCTTGGTCGGATCTTGAGAACAATCTAGAACACTTCGACACTGATCAGCTTCTGGACTACGGATCCAACTATCTTCCGAGCTATGGGGCTGACGACTGGAGTGATTCAGGTCACCATGACTTCGAATGGGAACTCGACCGAATAATCAGTTCGCTTTCAGTTGGCCTTCATAAAAATTTTGTAGACTGGCTAGGTTCGCTCGCCATACCGACTCACACGACTAATCCTGTTCGCATTATTGATCCAAGTGCAAAATTTTTGAACTTTAATTACACGCCCACACTACAGACGCTCTACGGAGCTGCGAATGTTTTACACATACACGGCACCTTGGCGTCTGGTGCATCTGAAATTGTACTTGGACATGGCTGGAAACCGGGCGAAAAAGAGCGCTGGGAAGATCGTATTGATGAAAATACGGACACACGATTAGCAGGTGGCTATCGACTGATTGACGCTTATTTCCGACAAACCTTCAAACCAACTGCAGAGATTATTCGCCGTAATCAGGCATTCTTCGCGGGGCTTGACGATGTGTCTGAAGTTTATGTTTTCGGGCATGGGCTGGCCGACGTTGACGGGCCATACTTTGCCGAGATGCTGAAACATTTATCCCAAGATGCGCAGTGGACAATTTCTTACTATGGCGGTGACCGTGAACGCGAGAAAATCGAGTCTGCCGCCATTATGACCGGGATACCGTCAGATCGGACGCGCTTTTCATTACTCCGCGACCTCTAGTCTGCACCATGGTCGCGGCGAAAGCGGTTCGGATGATGCAACTACCGTATCTTTCTAATGGTTTATGGCTGTTCCGTCCGATACGACGCCGACGTTGCGAGCCTGAATATCGGCTAATAAATTGAAATCACGAAGTTAATCAGGACGTAGAGCTGACCCTCGTAACTTGAATGTCACAGGTTCAAACCCTGTCCACGCTTACCAAACGTTCCCGGCAAATCCCCTAGTATTTACAGCCCCAGATCAGCTTTAGGCTTGATTTTTCATCATAAAATCACAAGCTAATCCCTCAATATTGAAAGGGATTACCCATGGCCCCACAGATCACGGTTCAAACGACGGTTAAGGCTCCGCTGGCTGAGGTTTGGCGCGCCTATAGTTCTGCGGAGGATATTGTCCAGTGGAACGCGGCGTCTGACGATTGGCACACGACGCGGGCTGAGGTGGACCTGCGGGCCGGTGGGGCCTTTCTCTATCGGATGGAGGCTAAGGACGGCAGTTTTGGCTTCGATTTTGCGGGAACCTATCGCCAGGTCGTGCCCGAACAGGTCCTAGACTATGAGTTTGGTGACCGAAGCGCGCGGGTGGATTTTGCCGATGGCCCCGGCGGCGTCACCGTCACGGTGACCTTCGAGGCGGAGAGCGAAAATCCCGTTGAGATGCAAAAAGACGGCTGGCAGGCCATTCTCAACCGGTTCAAAGACTATGTTGAGGCGCGCTAACGGCCCCGTCTAACAGGTCTTGAAAAGCCCCGAACAGCTTCTTCATCTGGGGGCGTTTGTAGGGAAAGAGATCGGGTTCATCCATGGCGTGGATGATCATGGCAGCGTCGGCTTCGAACAGTAACAGCTTGCCGTCTGCCGTTTCGGCGCAATCGATGGCGAAATAGTCCAGATCGATCAGGGCGCACAGCTCATCCAGAGCCGCCTTGTGGCGCAGAGCAAAGGCCTCATCGAACTGGGCCATGGCCTGCGCCTCCTCATCACGCTTGGCCTTGCTGTCAGACATGCCGGCATTGAGATAGTGCACCATCCAATGGTCCGAAATGGCCAGATGGCTGAGATAGGGCTTCTTGCCGATCAGGCCGATACGATATTTGCGAAACTGTCCGTCAGCGCTGGCATAGTCCACGAAGGAGGCGACATAGGCCTTTTCACTGTCAAAGCCGCGCAGATAGGTCCTTAGGGCGTCTGGATCGGTGATCTTTTCCAGATTGTTCCCAGCATGGGAACCGACGGGGCGCACCAGCAGGGGCCAGGATAGGACGGGGTCGAGCTCTGCCCGCCTTGCCGCGATCTCGACCAAGGTCTGACGCGAGAGGCGCAAGGTTCGCGGCGCGATGACAAGGCGCGATTGGGCGAACAGGTCCGAGACGGCGCTGCGGGACAGGTCGATAATCGCTTGGACCTTGCGGTTCAGAACCGGGCGAGGCCAAGTCTCCAACACGGTCTTTAAGCTGGCCAGAATAGGGTGACTATCGTCGGCCTCACCGATGGCGACGATGGCTACGTCGTGGTCTGGGATCGGGGGTAGGGGCGAGATACCGTCCACATAGATCTGGATGAGGGTCGCCTTGGAGTCCTTAAGCAGGAAATCCAACGGCGTGTTGGCCATGAAATCTCCAGCCTTTACGAAGGTCAGGAGGCGCAGGCCGCCGGGCTGACCCGCCCGTTCATAGACCTGATTTAGGGCAAGGGCATGGGCCTGAGCCTGGAGTCCTTCGGTACGCTGACCCGTCAAGAGCAGGAGGTTGGAGATGTCGAGTAGGGCTCCGGCATCGTAGGGATCGGCGCCAACACGCTCCACCAGCCCATCCCAGATCGGCTTGAGATCGACCCCCGCATAGGCGTCATGAGTCATTGCTGCCAGCCCAATGACCGCCTGTCCCCTTGTCGTCATATCGGTCGGGGTCATGGAGCGGTGATGTCCGTCAAACGTAAGCACGTCCATTGGGGTCTGTCTGTGGCTTAACTTAGGCGGGGTTGGTTACGATTGGGATAAAATAGCTAGGCCGCGCTATTGGGTTTGGCGCAACGCCCCAATCCTCCATTGACTCCCCGGCCCATCCGGCTTGCACTGTGCCAAAGGCCCCGATGCAGAGGGCACGGTTAGGGAGTGGTATGATGGACGGGTTTTCAGCGCCGAAGTCTAAGGGTGCGATTGATCCTTGGGGCTTGCCCTTGGAGGGGTTGGACCCCAGTCGGGCGGAGCTGTTTCAGGACGGCTCGCACTTGGAGTTTTTCAAGCGGCTACGCCAAGAGTCTCCCGTCCACTATACGCCCCAGAGCCAGTTTGGGGCCTTTTGGTCGATCACGCGGTTCCATGACATTATGGCGGTCGACACCAACCATCAGGTCTTTTCGTCGGACCGCGACATTGTCATTGGCGACAATCCGGAGGGCTTTGCGCCCTTGAACTTCATCGCCATGGACCCGCCCAAACATGATGTGCAGCGGCGGGCGGCGACGCCGGCGGTTTCGCCTCGGCGGTTGCAGGATCTCGAGGTTCTGATCCGTGAGCGGGTCTGCGCCATCTTGGACGGTTTGCCAGTCGGTGAGACCTTTAACTGGGTTGATCGGGTGTCAATTGAGTTGACCACCCAGATGCTCGCTACCCTGTTTGATTTTCCGTGGGAAGATCGTCATCTGCTGCCCTTCTGGTCCGACGTCGTGACAGCGTCAGAGACGGTGGGCGTGGCGGTCGATATGGCCCAGCGTGAGCGCACCTTGATGGAGTGCCTCAGCTATTTCACCACCCTGTGGCATGAGCGGGCGGCCGCTGAGCCTCAGTTCGACTTCATTTCCCTGTTGGCCCACAATCCTGACACCAAGGATATGGTCAATGATCCGATGGAGTTTTTGGGCAATCTGATCCTGTTGATCGTTGGCGGCAATGATACGACGCGCAACTCGATCTCGGGCGGGGTCTTGGCCCTGAACCAGTTTCCGGGGGAATATGACAAGCTTAAGGCCGATCCGAGCCTGATCCCGAACATGATTTCTGAGATTATCCGTTGGCAGACGCCGCTGGCCCATATGCGCAGGACTGCGACGCAGGATATCGAGTTCCAAGGCCAGCAGATCCGCAAGGGCGACCGGGTGGTCATGTGGTACATTTCGGGCAACCGCGATGCCGAAGTCATTGAGCGGGCCGATGAGTTCATCATCGACCGCGACCGGGCCCGTCAGCACCTGTCCTTTGGCTTTGGCATCCATCGCTGCATGGGCAACCGGGTCGCTGAGATGCAACTTCGTATTCTGTGGGAAGAGATCATGGCGCGATTTGAGCGGGTTGAGGTGGTCGGTGAACCTGTGCGCTTGGCCAACAATTTCGTGCTCGGCTATACGGACCTGCCGGTGCGGCTGACGGCCAAGGGGTAGGGGCTTTTAAACAAGGCCCTCACCCAACCCTCTCCCTCAGGGAGAGGGCTTTTTCTTTCTTAGCCCTCGCCCCCTTGGGGGAGAGGGTTGGGTGAGGGGGATTTCATCCCCTGCCGCCTCTTCATCGCAACCCCACGCCCATAGAAGGGCGAGGATATCCCTAGGCCCGCGCGAGGCTCAGTTGGATGACGTTGGTGCGTTCGGTGCGGAAACCCGCTTCGCAGTAGCTGAGATAGAACTGCCATAGACGGCGGAAGCGTTCGTCAAAGCCGAGGGGTTTGATCTCATCCCAAGCGCCTTGGAAACGGTCGGCCCACTGGACCAAGGTGTCGGCATAGTTCTGGCCGAACCGAGACACATCGCGCCATTCCAATCCGGCGCGCTGGGTTTCCTGCAGCAGGCGCTTTTCGCTGGGCAGCATGCCGCCGGGGAAGATGTATTTTTGGATGAAGTCCGCCCGGCTGCGATAGTCGGCGAACAGGTCATCCTTGATGGTGATGATCTGCAAACCTGCTTGACCACCGGGCTTGAGCACATCGCGGACCTTGTCGAAATAGGTCGGCCAATATTGCTCGCCGACCGCCTCGAACATTTCGATCGAGGCGACGCGGTCAAAGGTGCCCTTGACGTCGCGATAGTCGATCAGTTGGATGTCGGCGCGCTCGGCCAAGCCCAGATCAAACAGCCGCTTGCGGGCAAAATCATGCTGAGCCTGAGAGATGGTGACGCCGGTGACCTTGGCTCCGATCTCCTTGGCGGCATATTCGGCAAAACCGCCCCAACCGCAGCCAATCTCAAGAACGGTCTGGTCGGTTTGCAGGTCCATCGAGCGCGCTAGCGTGGCGTATTTGTTGTGCTGGGCCTCGCTCAAGGGCTGATCGGGCCGGTCGAACCTGGCCGATGAATAGGTCATGGAGGGGTCAAGCCAGCGCGAATAGAAGGCGTTGCCCAGATCATAATGGGCATAGATGTTGCGCTGTGAGCCCTTCTTGCTGTTGCGGTTGAGCAGGTGGGACAGGAAGTTGACCACCCCCACCAAGGGGTTGCCATTGACCAACCGCGCCAGGCGATCCCAGTTCAGGGTGAAGGCCTGCAGCACCGCAGAGAGGTTGGGCGAATCCCATTCATTGGCGATGAAACCCTCGCCAAAGCCAATATCGCCCGCTGCCATGACCCGTCCGATGAAACGGAAGTCCCGGATAATCAGCAAGGCGTCAGGCCCCGGCTCTGTGCCCTGAACCCGAAAGGCCAGACCCGACGGCAGCATGAAGCTCATCGAGCCATAGTGCCAATTGCTCTTGGAGATGCGCACGGCGGTGCGAAAGGCCGCCGGTGATCGGCGAACCTCTGGCAGGGCGAGGGTCTCGGCCGTGACGAGGGGCAGATCAGCCAAGACAATCTCGGCGGGGTTCAAAGACGCGACAGACATTAAGGCCCCTAAAGAGATCGATGGGTGACGTGACCAAGACTGACACCAGCCTTTGGCCCCGCAGGACGAGCACCGAAAATGGCGCCCTTGAACCAGAGGCGAACCGCCTCCCAGTGAATGGCTGCCACCACGCCCAAGGTCATGAGCGGCATGGCGAAGAAGAGCTTGATCAGGGCTGCGTCGGTCAAGGCCTCGCGCCGCGCGATCAAGGTCGCCGTAAAATCTATCTCACCGCCGACCTGTTTGAGAACGGTCAAACTCAGACGATCACCCGGCGGGGTGACGGTAAATCGGTAGCCGCCCTCAACGCGGAAAAAGGGCGACACGTACAGAAGCTTGTCGGCTTCGTGACGTTCGACCTCTAGGCCTTCGGTGGGCACCACATAGGCGTGGGTTTGACCGAAGGTATTGTTGACCTCATAGAGCACGGCTTTCAGCTCATCATGTGGGCCGTAAATGTAGAAAAGCGAGATCGGGTTGAAAACAAATCCGAGTACACGTGGAAAGCACAGGAGCGAGATGCGGGTTGTCGGCACATCCAGCCCGGCCTGTTTCAAGCTCGCTTCGACCCAGGGGCGCAGGGGCGATCCGTCGCGGGCCCCATGATCGCGCTCGGCAAAGGAAAAGAGACCAAGGCCGCCGCGCCCTATGGTCTTGAGCCCTGCAAAGGCCTGATCGAGCCGATCAATATCCACCAAGATCTGAAAGACGCCATAGCTGAACCGATGCTCACGCGGCGCTGTTCGCAGGTGCGTCGTGCGGCCCACATAGAGGCTCGCTCTGTTGGCTTCTGCAGGGGCGGTCATGCGCTAAGGTTAGCCGCCCTGTCGGTCGCTGCCCATTGAGGGGCAGGAAGGGGGCCGCCGGCGATGCGATGGTCGACAAAGTCCCACGGCACCTTGCCGCCCAAGGCGAATGCAGCGCGCAGGCCAGAGGTCAGGCCATCCTCGTGGAAGCCATAGCCCAACCATGCGCCCGCATACCAGACCCCGCCCCGTCCCTGAATGGTGTTGAACTGTCGTTGAGCGCTGAGGGCTGCCTGATCAAACTGCGGGTGGGCATAGTCATAGACGCCGAAGGTCAGGCTAGGGTCTGGCGCGATGGGCGGGTTGAGGGTCACGAAAAGGGGCCGCTCGGGGTCCAGATGCTGCAGACGGTTCATCCAATAGCTGACCACCCCTTCAGCCGTTGTGCCATCAGCCGTTTTTAGGTCATTGAGCACATTCCAAGCGCCCCAAGCGGCCTTGCGCCTTGGCATCAGGCCCGGGTCGCGGTGCAGGTAGGCCTTGTTGGGCGCGTAACTGACGGCGCCGAGCAGCTCGCGTTCCTGCGTATCTGCATCGGTGAGGGCGCGAAGGCTTTCGTCCGAATGGCAGGCCATGATCACCTGATCGTAGCGAGCCGACTGTCCCGAACCGTCTGTGACCACAACGCCGCCCGCTTGGCGCTGAACGGTGACGTCACCGGATGCTGAACGGATACGATCGCCCAGCAGCGCCCGCAGACGCTCGACATAGGACCGGCTGCCGCCCTTGATCGTGCGCCAACTGGGTTGGACGATCTGCAAGAGGTTATGGTTGGCAAAGAAGCGCAGGAAGCTTTCGGCTGGAAAGTCTGCGACCTTGCCCTCGGTGCTCGACCAGATGGCCGCGCCCATCGGCAAGAGATAGCGCTGCTCAAAGGACTTGCTGAACTTTCGTTGGCGCAGATAGTCGCCAAGGGTCAGGCCTGCGAGGCGACCAGGCTCCAAATCCTCCAGTCCCTGCCGATTGAACCTCTGCATATCCAGCAGCATCATCAGGAAGGCGGGATTGGCGATGTTGCGCTTTTGCGCAAAAACGCCGTGCGGGAAGTTGGACGACCACTCCATCCCGCTGCCAGAAAAGGCGAAACTCATATCGGTCTGCAGGCTTTCAACACCCAAAGCGTCTAAGAGCCCGATCAGGTTGGGATAGTTACGCAGATTATAGACGATGAAGCCTGTATCGACGTCCATGACCTTGCCGTCATAGTCGATGGTGACGGTGTTGGAATGGCCCCCGATCCGCTCGGCCTTTTCATAGAGCACCACATCGTGGACCTCATGCAGGGCGTAGGCTGCCGCAAGGCCGGTCACGCCCGATCCGAGGATGGCGATCTTTCGTCGAGGTGCGGCCTGAATGTGATTCACGGTCATTGGGTAACTTTATGCATCATCTTTAAGGCGGGCATAGGTCGAAAGGGCGCGTGCGCGCGCATTGGCATGGTCAATGATCGGACGAGGATAGGTCTTGCCCAGCGTGACACCGGCTGTTGAGAGCTCGAAGGAGGTCGCTTCCCACGGGCGATGGATGACCTTGTTCGGTAGGCGGGCCAATTCTGGTACCCAGCGGCGAATATAATCGCCCTTTGGATCGAACTTCTCCCCCTGACTGAAGGGGTTAAAGATGCGGAAATAGGGCGAAGCATCGGCCCCGGTTCCTGCCGTCCACTGCCATCCGGCGGCATTGTTGGCCAGATCGGCATCCAAAAGCGTATCCCAGAACCAAGCCTCGCCCTCGCGCCAGTGGATCAACAGGTGCTTGATCAGGAAGGAGGCGGTTATCATCCGCACCCGATTGTGCATCCAGCCGGTGGCCCAAAGCTCCCTCATCCCGGCATCGACCATCGGATAGCCGGTCAGCCCGCGTTGCCATGCCTTCAGGCCCTTTGCGTCATCTTGCCAAGCGAAGCCATCAAAGCCCGGCTTGAAATTGGCGGTGGGCAGGGTTGGGAAATGGTACAGCAGGTGATGGTTAAACTCCCGCCATCCTATTTCGGCCAAGAACTTGTCGCGGGCACCTTCATTCAGATCACCCGTCGCTGAGGCCCCGTGGGCGGCGATCCAGACCTGACGCGGGCTGATCTCACCAAAATGCAGATGGGGTGAGAGGCGCGAGGTACCCGTCTTTCCCGGCTGATCACGGCCCTCGGCATAGTCATTGGCTGGTCCGTCCAGAAAATTGTTGAGGTTTTCAAGGGCTCCAGCCTCGCCCGGTGTCCATCCGTCAAAGCCAACCGACCAGTCCGGTTTGGTGGGGTGAAGCTGCCAATCGGCCAAAATGTCTGAGTGCGGCAAGCGCTCAGGCGACATTAGGCTTTGCGGGGCGGGAAGGGCCGGTTGCTGCCCCACCTTGGCCCGCGCGGCCCGCCAATAGGGGGTAAAGACCTTATAGGGGCCGCCAGAACCCGTCTCGACGGTCCAGGGCTCGTTCAAGAGCGCGGCGTTAAAGGACTGAACCTCAACCCCCGTGGCCTTCAGCGCGGCCTTGAGGGCGGTGTCGCGGGCTATGGCTGATGGCTCATAGAGCCGGTTCCATACCACTTGGCCTGCGCCCGTCTCGGTCACGACTTGGGGGAGGACCTCAGACGCCTTGCCCTCGCGCAGGATGAGGGGCGATCCAATGGCCTGCAGCGATGAGGAGAGGGCGGTCAGCGAGCGGTTCAACCACCAAAGGCTTGCCCCACCCATGGGGCGCTGGTCAGGGTCTGTGTCGAACAGATAGAGGACAATCACGGGGCGCCCGGAGGCGCTTGCGTATGTCAGGGCAGGATTGTCGGCCAGCCGAAGGTCCTGTCGCAGCCAGACCACGATCGGCGTTTGATTGTGGTCACTGGTCATTGGCCGGTCGCTTCGCCCTTGTGTCTTTGTGAGTCTCACTTCAGATGTACGATCTAGATTGGCTTTTGGATTAGCGGAACCTCGAATTGACCCAAGCTCAGGCTGTCTCCCCCAATGCTGTGATCCGGATCAAGACCCCGAACGGCGCCGAGGTTCGGATTGGCAATGCCGAAAAGCTGTCGATCATTGCGGGCCCCTGCCAGATGGAGAGCCGCCAGCACGCGCTGGAGACCGCGCATGCCCTCAAGGAAATGGCAGCCCGCCTTGGGATCGGCCTGATCTATAAGACCTCGTTCGACAAGGCCAACCGCACCTCCATCACGACGGCGCGCGGGCTTGGTATCGGTCAGGCCTTGGATGTATTCGCCGAGATCCGCGACGTGACCGGTTTGCCGGTCCTGACCGATGTCCACGAGGCGAGCCAATGTGCCATTGCCGCTCAAGCCGTCGATGTGCTGCAGATCCCAGCCTTCCTCTGTCGCCAGACCGATCTGTTGGTCGCCGCCGCCGAAACCGGCAAGGTCGTCAATGTTAAGAAGGGCCAGTTTCTCGCCCCTTGGGATATGAAGAACGTCATTGGCAAGCTGCTGGCGGCGGGCAATCCCAATGCCATGGCCTGCGAGCGAGGCGTGTCCTTTGGCTATAATACCCTCGTCTCTGACATGCGTGCCCTACCGGTGCTGGCGGAGATTGGTTGTCCCGTCGTGTTTGACGCCACCCATTCGGTGCAGCAGCCGGGCGGCCAGGGCACGACCTCTGGCGGTCAGCGCCAATATGTGCCGGTTCTGGCCCGGGCCGCAGTCGCGGTTGGCGTTGCCTGCGTGTTCCTCGAGACCCATCCGGACCCCGACAATGCCCCGTCTGATGGTCCCAATATGGTGCCCATGCACGAGTTTGAGGCTCTGGTCGCCAACCTCTTGGGCTATGATCAACTGACCAAGGGCTGGTAAGGGCAAGGCTCGGCCCGTGCCAAATCTCTTGACCATCGGGACCGAACGCAGCACAGGCTGATCTATGGACGTTTCTTCGCTTCAGCACGTGCTCGCCGCGATATCCGGTCTCAAGATCGCCTGCGTCGGTGATCTGATGATTGATCGCTATGTCTATGGCGAGGTGGCGCGCATTTCCCCAGAGGCTCCAATCCCGGTCTTGGCCAAGTCATCGGAGACGGTTATGCTCGGAGCGGTCGGCAATGTCGCCCGCAATGTCGCGGCCTTGAGCGGGCAGGCGGTGCTCTGTGCACCGGTTGGCGATGATGCGAGCGGTCAAGAACTCTCCGCACTGGTGAGCCAAGCATCTGGGGTTACGGGCAATCTCGTCACCCAGCCCGGTCGCCCAACCACAGTCAAGGTTCGGTTTGTGGCCGGTGGGCAGCAGCTCTTGCGCGTCGACAGCGAGACCTCAGCCGCGATTGATAGCGCCGCCGAGGCCGCCCTGATCCAGACCATCCAAGCCGCCGTCTCTGGCGCAAAGCTTGTCGTCCTATCGGACTATGCCAAGGGCGCGCTCAGCCCCGCCGTGATCGCCGCGACCCGTGAGGCGGCTGCCAAGGCGGGCATAGCGCTGGTCGTTGATCCCAAGGGCCGTAGCCTTGCCAAATATGGCCCCGTGGACCTGATCAAGCCCAATGGGGGCGAGCTATCCCTTGCGGTCGATATGCCGGTTGGCACAGACGCCGAGGTCGAGGCAGCCCTGATCGCCGCTCTAGAGGTCTGCGAAGCCAAGGCCCTGCTGGTCACCCGCGCCGCTCAGGGCATGAGCCTGGCCGTTCGAGGTCAGCCCGTGCGCCATTTCCGGGGCAAGAAGCGCGAAGTCTTTGACGTGTCCGGGGCGGGGGATACGGGCCTTGCAGCCCTAGGTCTTGCGATGGCCGCAGGGATCGAGATCGGTGCGGCGGTCGAGTTCGCCATTCTCGCCTCGGGCGTCGTGGTTGGTAAGGCGGGCACCGCGACGGTGACGCCTGCGGACCTGATCGAGGCGGAACTGACCTCCCATATGGCACCTGCCGAAGACAAGATCGCCACGCCAGAGGATCTGGTCCGGATGGTGGCCGCTTGGCGCGCTGAGGGCCTGACGGTCGGTTTCACCAATGGCTGTTTTGATATTCTGCACCGGGGCCATGTCGCCTATCTGGCGCAAGCCCGGTCCTGGTGTGATCGCCTGATTGTTGGGCTCAATACGGATCGGTCGGTCAGTGCGCTCAAGGGGCCGTCTCGTCCCGTCAATGATCTTGAATCCCGCGCTCTGGTGCTGGCCGGACTGTCTCATGTCGATATGGTGGTTCCGTTCGACGAGGATACGCCCATCGGTCTGATCGAGGCTGCGCGGCCCGATGTGTTGATCAAGGGCGCTGACTATAGCGAGGACGGCGTGGTCGGCGGCGATTTCGTCAAGTCCTATGGCGGGCGGGTGCGGCTGGCCAATCTGGTCGATGGCTATTCGACGACCGCTGCCATTGCCCGCTTTAAGAAGGACACGCCATGAGCGGACATCTGATCCTCGTCACCGGCGGCGCGGGCTTTATCGGCTCAAACATCGTTCGTCGCCTCTGCCAAGACGGGCAGTACGACGTCGTGGTCTGCGACCGACTGCGCGCGGCGGAGAGTGGCAAGTGGCGCAATATTGCCAAGGGCGCGATCAGCGACTTTATCGATCCCGACCAGATGTGGGATTGGCTGGCCAAATATGGCTCAGACCTCGAAGCGATCATCCATATGGGCGCGATCTCGGCCACAACCGAACCGGATGCCGACAAGATCGTGCAGAATAATTTTTGCCTCTCGCGGGACCTGTTTCGCTGGTGCGCGGCCAATGATTGCCGCTTTCTCTATGCCTCTTCGGCCGCCACCTATGGCGATGGAAGTCTCGGCTTTGAGGACGATAATGATCTAGATGCCCTCAAGGCATTGCGGCCCCTCAATGCCTATGGCTGGTCCAAGGCCCTGTTCGACATCTTCGCCGTCCGCGCCGCTCAGCAGGGTGAGGCTCCCAAGCAGTGGGCCGGTTTGAAGTTCTTCAATGTCTTTGGCCCCAATGAATATCACAAGGGCGCGATGAAGTCGGTCGTCTCCCAGATCTATCCGCGCATCGCGGCTGGGGAGGGCGTGCAACTCTTTCGCTCGCACAAGGCCGGATATGAGGACGGCGGTCAGCTTCGAGACTTCGTCTATGTCGCCGACGTGGCCAGCGTGGTCGATTGGCTGCTGGAGACCGAGCCGGTCAGCGGCGTGTTCAACCTCGGCACCGGCAAGGCAAGAACCTTCTTGGATCTGGCCAAGGCCACCTTCGCAGCGGCGGGGAAGCCCGCCGTCATCAGCTATATCGATACGCCTGAAGTGATCCGCGACAAGTACCAGTACTTTACCGAGGCCAAGATGGATCGGTTGCGGGCCGCAGGCTACCGCCAGCCCTTCTGGTCGATGGAAGAGGCTGTCGCGGACTATGTGCAGTCCTATCTGTCGCAGGAAGCCCCCTATGTCTGACGCTCCCATACCGTCACCGGCTGTTCAGAGCGCGGCCATGACCCTGATCGCACAATATGGCGATGATGCCGAGGTGATCGCGGTGATGCGCGCTGCCGAGCTGGCCGCTGCGGGGGATGTTAAGGGGCTAGAACATTGGGACGCGGTGCGCGATCTTATCGTGGCCTTTGATGCGGGCGAGGGCACGCGCCAATAGGCTCGCGAGGCGCTAAGGGTTGGTGTAGGTCTTGGTCATGGCACAGGGTAGGGGCGGCTTAAGGCAAGGACTGATCGTCGGCGGAACGGTGTTTCTCGCCCTATTTCTTGCCGCAGCCTTCTATTGGCGCGCGGACATCTTGCAGGCCGCGCTCGACCCGAAAAAGCCGTTTCAGACCTATGCGCCGCCCACGGCTCCGAACTATGCCAAGGCCAGCAGTTGGGCCCTGATCCCCGACCGTCCCCAGCGCTGGAGCGACAAGGATCTGCCCTCCGATGTGTTCTTCGTCCACCCCACCACCTTTGATGGGGGAGAGGAGTGGAATGGCCCGATCGACGACGCCAAGTCTGACCGATTGCTGACGCGGGTTATGTTGCCCAACTATGCCGGACCCTTTTATCGGGTTGGGCGACTGTTCGCGCCGCGCTATCGCCAGGCCAGCCTCTATTCCCAACTGACCAATCGTGATGATGCCCGCGAAGCGCGGCGCTTTGCCTATGGCGACGTTCGGGCCTCCTTTCAGTACTATATGGACCACTATAATCAGGGGCGGCCGTTCCTGATTGTGGGGGTGGAGCAGGGCGGGCTTTTGGCGGCGCGTCTGGTGCGTGATGAGGTTGCCTCCTCGCGCGCGCGCGTGCGACAGGTCGCCGGGGTCTATCTGATCGATACGGTCGTGCCCGAGGCCGACTATGGTGAGGGCGCGGCCCTATCGGCCTGTTCAGCTAGAGATCAGGCCCGCTGCGTGGTGGCATGGCAAGGCGTGCTCGAGGCTGACCCTTCGGCGGGTCTGAACCGTCTGGACCGGGCCCAGGTCTGGCTTGGGGATCAGCTTGAGGATTTGGGAACCCGTCCAGCCCTCTGCGTTAATCCGCTGGTCGGGGCTAAGACCAAGGATAAGGTCGAGGCGCGGGCCAATATTGGGGCGGCCAATGTTACGGGTCTGGAATGGGGCGCGCGTCCGGCATTTTTGGCCCGTCAGGTCGACACCCAATGCCAAGGGGATGGGCTACTAGTCTCCAAGCCCCGCTCGCCGTCCCTAACGCCCAGTGGCGGTTGGGCAGACCGGCTAAAAGAGCCTGCGTTCAATCTGTTCTATGCCGATCTTGAAGCGGATGCTCAGGCGCGGGTGGTGTCTCTGTTGAACCTTCCCGACTTCCCCAAACCTGCACCCCCCATCGAACGCTCCGCCGATCAGGGCCAGACCCCGGCCCATAGGGTGAGGTGAGCCCCACACATCCGCGTTCCCCGCGAAGGCGGGGATCCAGACCCTTTCACTGAGGCGGGAAGTGGCCCTCCGAGACCATGCAGAGCGTGAGAGGGCAGTGGATGAACACCCCCCACTCCCAACCCTCTCCCCCTCAAGGGGGGGAAAGGGCTTTTTCCAGCGTCATTGCGAGCGTAGCGAAGCAACCCAGGGGCCTGACCCGAAATGACGTGGCAGCGGGTCACGTCCAGACTGTACGTAAGGGTCTGGGTCCCCGCCTTCGCGGGGAAAACGGAAGACAGGAAACAGGCCCCCTATCCCCCCGCCAGCGCGGCCTTCAGTCCCGAATAGTTGGGTTGGTCGATCTGGACCTGGTCGATGATGCTGGCGCGCATGTGGGCGAGCAGGGCTGGGGCGGTGATGTCGATGGTACCTTCGCGGATGGCTTGGCATAGGGCGGTGTTGAGACTGGCAAAGTCGCCTTCCTCACCCATCAGGTCCTGAAGCCGCGCGGTCGCAGAGGCCTCGGCAGCGGCTCCATGCTCGATCTCGCGGCGCAGGGTCAAAAGCGCGTTGACGGCGACGCGGGCGAGGAACACGTCGCGGTCCTTCAATTGCGGCGCGGCGCGGGTCTCGATGAAGCCGATCACGGCATCAACCAGTTCTAGGGCGGTGGGTTGTTCGATCATGCGACGGCCTCCAGAAGCGTAATCAGATCAATCTCGGTCTCGCTGGTGCGGCGCCCGATCATGGCGCGCTCGACCGAGGGGTCGGCCCCATTGGCGAAGGACAGGTACATGGTCATGCACATAATCCCCCATTTCATCGAGCCGAGCATCTGCCAGTACTTGACCCGCTCCAGCGCGATCGGGGTGCCACCTGCCGCCTCATAGGCGTCGAGCAACTGGCTATAGTCGCCAAAGCCACCGACCGGCTTGGCATGGTTACCAAAGCGCCAAGAATTGACGCAGATCCAACCGAGATCCTCTGCTGGATCGCCCAGATGAGCCAGTTCCCAGTCGAGCACGGCGCGCAGGCCGTCCTCGGGGTGGATCATCAGATTGCCATTGCGAAAGTCGCCGTGCACGAGGGTCTGGCGCTCGAGGGCCGGAGCGTGGCGCTTGAGGTGAACCAAGGCCGCCTCAATGATCGGGCGTTCGGCGCCGCAGCCACGATAGACCGCCTCGTACTTTTCCAATTCCACCAGCGCGCTGGAATGGGCGACCTCGGGAAGGCCTTCGAGGGGAATGGCGTGAATCTGGGCTAGCACCGCGCCGCATTGGGCAGCCAACTTTGGGCGGATAGCGGCAAAAGCCTCGTTGCGAACGATGCGGCTGCCCAGGGTCTCGCCCTCGACCTTGCCCATGACATAGGCTTCACCCACCCCGTCAGCCTCTTGGAAGACATAGGGCACGGTCGGGACGGGTGCCCCGCGCGCGGCGGCGGCGCGGATGAGGGCGGCTTCAGTGGCCAGAGGCACGGCATTGCCAGAGCCGGTGGGGCTGTCTGGACGGCGGCGCAGGATTAGAGGCACGTCGCCGCTGGGCGTATTGGCAAGGATAGACCAGGTCTCTTGGCTGGCCCCGCCCGACAGGCGGCGCAGGTCGCTCGCGCCCGTCGCGCCCGGGGCAAGTTTTGCCGCGACCTGATTGATCGCCCGTTCCAAATCAGCAGCTTCCATGCGGCGGCTCCCTAAAGTCTTGTTCTTACCCCTACTGTGACGGGTCTGAAGCCCTAGGCCAAGCCTCACCCAGCGTCAGTGAGGCCCATTGCCGCTTGCCAATCGAACAACTCCCCCAAAATCCGTACCGCTAAGCCCCGTTGGCCGGTCAGGCTGGGGTCTCGGGCGAGGATCAGGCGGGCATCGTCAGCTGCGGCGATGATCAGCTCGCGATGGGCGATGGGGTCTGCAAACCGATAGGCGGGAAAACCGCTCTGTTTCAGGCCCAGAGGATCGCCGCCGCCGCGTAGCTCCAAATCACGCTCGGCAATGGCAAAGCCGTCGTCGGACTTGCGCAAGATGTCGAGCCTGGCCTCACCGTTCTTGCTGAGGGGCGGATCATAGAGCAGGACGCATGAGCTTTCCCGCGCCCCGCGTCCAACCCGCCCGCGCAGTTGGTGCAGTTGCGCCAGCCCGAACCGCTCGGCCTGTTCAATGACCATGATCGAGGCATTGGGCACATTGACCCCGACCTCAACGACGGTGGTGGCCACGAGCACCGAGACACGTCCCTCGGTAAAGGCAGTCATGACCGCGTCCTTTTCAGCCGCTGGCATCTGGCCGTGGACCAGACCGACGCTGGGGCCGATCAGCTTGCGCAGGTCCTCGGCGCGGGCTTCTGCCGCCGCCAGATCGATCAGTTCGGACTCCGCCACCAGTGGGCAGATCCAGAAGGCCTGAGCCCCCGCCGAGACCGCCGTCTTGAGGCGCTGAACAATCTCGCCCATGCGCGGCGTCGGCACAGCGCGGGTGGCGACAGGGGTGCGGCCCGGCGGCTTTTCATCAATGCGCGAGACATCCAGATCGCCATAGAGCGTCAGTTCCAAGGTGCGCGGGATCGGCGTGGCGCTCATGGCCAAAAGGTGCGTTGCCGGTCCCTTGTCTTGCAGTCGCCGCCGTTCAGCCACACCGAAGCGGTGCTGCTCGTCGATGACGGCGAGGGCAAGATGGGCAAAATGGACATCGTCTTGGAACAGGGCGTGGGTGCCGACAGCAATATCCACCTCACCGGCGATCAAGGCCCGCAGCTTTTCGGCGCGTCCCGGCCCCTTATCGCGGCCCGTAAGAAGCATGAGGTTCAGCCCCTGCGCGGCCAAGGGCGCCTTGAGGGTCTCATAGTGCTGGCGCGCGAGAATTTCGGTCGGGGCCATCAGGGCCGATTGGCGACCGGCAGCGGCGACATCGGCCATAGCCAGCATGGCCACGACGGTCTTCCCCGAGCCGACATCGCCCTGCAGCAGGCGGCTCATCCGCTCACCGCCCATCAGATCACCGCGAATTTCAGACAGGCTGCGGCGCTGGGCACCGGTCAGGGCGAAGGGAAGGGCCGCCTCCATCGCGTCGGACAGGGCACCGGCACCAATGGCCGGAGCGGGATCTCGCCGCCGCGCCGCCTTACGCTGGGCCATGGCCATCTGGTGGGCCAAGAGCTCGTCATAGGCCAGCCTCATCCGGTGGGGGGCGTCGAGCTCCAGATCAGCGGGGGTCTTGGGGTCGTGCAGACGCTCCAGCGCCTCGCGCCAAGTCACCCACTTCTGTTTGGCCAGCCAAGCCGGGTCCTGCCATTCGGGCAGGTGTGGCGCGCGATTTAGAGCTTCACCGGCCAACCGCCGCAGGGTGCGAGAGGGAAGGCCCGCCGTGGTGCCATAGACCGCCTCGATCCGTGGGATGTCATCGACCCGTCCAGCATCGAGCATGAAGTCGGGATGGGCGATTTGAAGCTCGGAGCCGAACCGCTCGACCTTGCCACTGACCGCGCGCGCGCCCCCGACGGGGTGCTGTTCCTCAAGGTGGGGACCGCCGCCCTTAAACCAGGTCAGGAACAGAAAGCCGGTCTCGTCCAAGGTCCGGACCCGCCATGGACCGCCTCGGCGACTGGGGGCGAGGTGGGCATCGATCCGCACGACAAAGGTCTGGACCTGCCCATCGACGGCCATGGTGGCAGTGGTGGGGCGACGGTCGATCAGGCCCTGCGGACAGAGGAACAGCAGGTCACGCACACGCGGTCCCGCCGCCTTTTCCACCAAAGGCGCGATCTTGGGTCCCACGCCCTTGAGCGAACTCGCGGGGGCGAACAGGGGAAAGAGAATCTCCGGTCGCATAAATGCAGTATAGCGCGACTGGCCGCTAAGGGCGCGACGATCTATATCGCTCTTCAAGACGCTTATGATGAGGACAGGGCTATGGGTAACGCAGTGGATGAGGTTCGGTTGCGGCGTGTGAAGTTCCGCGCTTGGCATCGGGGCTTTCGGGAAGCCGACCTGATCCTCGGCCCCTTCGCGGACCAATTTCTGGACGGGTTCACCTCGGCCCAGATGGACGCTTTCGAAACCCTGATCGATGAGGCTGACCAAGACCTCTATGGCTGGATCGTGGGGCGCATCGAAACGCCGCCAGAGTTCGACGGAGAAATTTTGAATTTAATCAAAGATTTCCGATTCAAAGCCCATGCTGTGCGTGGGGATGAGCGAGGGGCCTAAATCCCCTTCCAGTCCCGAAAAGAGATCACGCCTGCGGGTGGGTCTTGGTCGGTGCGGGCCAGATCGACCATCAAGGGCACGATCTCTTCGGGCGCAGGCAAGGTCATAGGGTCTTCACCCGGGAAGGCCACCTTTCGCATCTGGGTTCTCATACCGCCTGGATTGACCACGCAGGCCTTAACGGGCGTATTGGCCATCTCATCGCAATAGGAAGCGACGAGGGCCTCTAGCCCGGCCTTGGCCGCTGCATAGGGCCCCCAGAAGGCGCGAGGCGTTTTGGCCACGCTGCTGGTCAGGAAGATCAGGCGACCTGCATCGGACAGGCGCAACAGCGGATCCATCGACCGGATTAGGCGATAGTTGGCGGTCAGGTTGATGCCGATGACCCGGTCAAAGGGCTTGGGGTCAATATGGGCCACGGGCGTCAGGCCGCCGAGGTAGCCAGCGGCTCCGACCAGAATGTCGAGTTTCTGATAGCGTTCATAGAGGGCCAGACCGAGGCGGTCGATCGCGTCACCCTCCATCAGGTCGAGCGGCACAAGGCTGGCATGGCTGCCGGTTGCTGCAAAAATCTTATCATCAAGGGCTTCGAGCCCGCCCTGGGTGCGCCCAACCGCGATCACATGGGCGCCCGCCTCAGCATAGCCAAAGGCAATGGCCGCGCCGATGCCACGGGTTGCGCCGGTCACAAGGGCGATGCGCCCGGCTAGCGGCTTGGAGGGGGATGAAGTGGTCATGTGCTGCTTTTATCGTTTCGTGCGTCAAGGTCCATGGACAATGCGGTCGAAAAGCCGGTTTCAGGGCTCCTCTCGGCGTCCATAGCGCTGCGCTATAAGGGCGCAGGCCATTAGCTGCAGTTGGTGAAAGATCATCAGGGGCAGGACCATGACCCCTGCCGTGGCGGTGGAAAAGAGGATGCCTGCGATGGGAACGCCGCTCGCAAGGCTCTTTTTCGACCCGGCAAAGACAATGGCGATCTCGTCGGCTTTCGTAAAACCGAGGCTTTTGGCAATCAGCGCTGAGAGGGCCAGAACGGTGGTCAGGAGAACGGCGCTTAGCACCAACAGCGTCACCAGGTCCTTGGCCCCGACCTTGGTCCATAGTCCTGCGGTCACGGCCCCGCTGAAGGCGCCGTAAACCACCAGTAGGATCGAGCTGCGGTCAAACAGGCTGAGGATCGATTTGTGCTCAAGCACGAAGGCCCCCGTCCACCGCCGCGAGGCTTGGCCAAGGGCAAAGGGGATGAGCAGTTGGATGATGATCGCCTTGACCGCATCCATCGAGATGCCGAGGCCCTGAGCATGCAGCAAGAGCCCGACCAGCAAGGGCGTCAAAAATACGCCGAGCAGATTAGACGCCGACGCTGCCACGACCGCTGCGGCGACATTGCCGCGCGCCGCTGAGGTGAAGGCAATCGAGGACTGCACCGTTGATGGCAGGCAGCACAGGAATAGCACCCCTTGCGCCAGCTCCCTCGGCAGGATCGATGGGGGAAGGAGGCTAGTCGCTAAACCCAACAGCGGGAACAGTGAAAAGGTGATGGCGATGATGGTCAGGTGCAGACGCCAGTGCCCTAGGCCCGCGATCACAGCCTCTCGCGGCAGCCGTGCGCCATGCAGGAAGAACAGCAGTCCAATGGTGATCTTGGTCACCCAACCCAGCGCGGCGGCCGCTGAGCCGCTGACCGGAAACAGGCTTGCAAGCACCACAAAGGCCATGATGGTCATGATGTAGGGGTCGAGCTTCAGCTTCAGAAGCAGGCTATTGATCCAAGCCAAGGGGTTTGGAGCCTTGCCGCTGGGCATTAGGCGCTGACGAGGAACGATAGTTGACGGCTGGACTGATCCTTGCGGCCTTCGGCCACTTCGCGGTCGAGAAGGCGGGTCGGATAGTCACCGGTGAAATAGTGGTCGGTAAACTGCGGCGAGGCCGGGTCGCGGGTGCCGGCGTCCATGGCCCAATAGAGGCCATCCACGGACAGGAAGCCGAGGCTGTCGACCTCAAGATAGGCCGCCATCTCTTCGAGCGATTTGTTGGCGGCGAGCAGATGTTCGCGGTCGGGCATGTCAATGCCGTAGAAATCTGGCCAGCGGATCGGCGGGGAGGCTGATCGGAGATGGACCTCGGTCGCGCCCGCTTCGCGCACCATCCGCACGATCTTCAGCGAAGTGGTGCCGCGAACGATGGAATCGTCGATCAGGATCACGCGCTTTCCGGCCAGAACCGTGCGGTTCGGGCTATGTTTCATCCGCACGCCCAACTCACGTACCCCTTGGGTCGGCTGGATGAAGGTCCGTCCAACATAGTGGTTGCGAATGATTCCCATCTCAAAAGGAATGCCGCTCTCTTGCGAAAAGCCGAGGGCCGCAGGCAGGCCAGAGTCTGGCACCGGCACAATGACATCGGCGTCGGCAAAGGTTTCTTGCGCGAGGCGGCGGCCCATACGCTTGCGCACCTCATAGACTGAGCGGCCGTTCACCACACTGTCTGGACGCGCGAAATAGACATATTCGAACACGCAAGGGCGGGCATGTTCAGCCGGGAAGGGGCGCAGGCTCTCAATCCCGTCTTCGGAAATGACCACCATCTCGCCATGTTCAACATCGCGGGTGAACCGGGCGCCGATCATATCCAGCGCGCAGGTTTCAGAGGCCAGCACCGGCTTTCCATCCAATTCACCCAGCACGAGGGGGCGGATGCCGAGCGGATCGCGCACCCCGATCATCTTTTTGTTGGTCATGGCCACGAGGGCATAGCCGCCCTCGATCTGGGACAGGGCATCAATGAAGCGGTCGACGACCTTGGCCTTCCGCGACCGCGCGATCAGGTGGAGAATGACTTCAGAGTCTGAGGTCGACTGGAAGATCGCGCCATCGTCCACCAACTGTTCACGCAGGACTAGGAAATTGGTCAGGTTGCCATTGTGCGCCAAGGCCACGCCGCCTGCCTGAAGGTCGGCGAACATGGGCTGCACATTGCGAATGAAGCTGCCGCCTGCTGTGGAATAGCGGGTATGGCCAATCGCATGGGTGCCGGGCAGGCGTGAGATCAGGTCTGGACCGGCAAAGGCGTCGCCGACATGGCCCATATGGCGTTCAGTATGGAACCGGTTGCCGTCGAAGCTGGCAATGCCGCAGGCCTCTTGGCCGCGATGTTGAAGCGCGTGAAGACCTAAAGTCGCAACAGCGCTGGCGTCTGGCACGTCATAGACCCCAAAGACACCGCATTCGAGACGGGGACGGTCGTCATCGGCCTCCCGATGTTCTGGCGCTGAAAAGGTCTCGCGGGCCTGACCGATCATCGCGTTTTCTCCACCAGTGCGTCGACGTCTCGGCGCGATTTATCATCATAGCCCTTGCCAGATTTCGTAGAGTCGTTCTGGTTTGAGGCTGCGTTTTTGTCATCGGCTGCGCCTTCGCGGACAGCCTTTTCGATCGATGGGCCAAGCTTTCCAGCCACCGCAGAGCCCTTGGGGGCCATAGAGCGCAAGACCTTCGCGCTGAGACCGGACAGGGGATAGAGCGCCGAATGGGATATCCATTTGGGCACCCGCTCGGCAGGGGTCGCGATGTTGAACACCAGATTGAACACACCCAGAAAAAATAGGGCGCGGAACAGGCCAAAGGCCACGCCTGCTGACCGATCCAAAAGGCCGAGCGTCTCGATATTATGCAGTTTCTTGGTCAGCAATGACCCAGCCATGCGAATGCCGATATAGGCCCCGACGAAGGTGAGCACCACGGCCAGGGTGGTCGCAAACCAGTCCGGATCGATCATCTTGCGCACAAAGGGACCGGTCAGTTTTAGGCCATAGGCCGCGATCAGCGCCGCGAGCACAAAGGCCAAGATCGTCATCACCTCACGGACGGCACCGCGCACGAAGCCGATTCCGGCTGACACCAGAATGACGCTCAGGGCGATGAGGTCGAAAAGGGTCAACGGGGCTCCTTTGCCACGGTCTTAGGTCCAATCATTCTCGCCAATGCGGCGAACCGCATCGACCAGTCGCCCAACGCCCGACACGGGGAAGGGCGAGACATCGGCAATACCCATCGGCCCCACCGCTCGCGAGAAGCCCAGCTTTGCCGCCTCCTTTAGGCGCGATTCCATCCGGCTGACCTGCCGAATTTCGCCAGAGAGGCTGACCTCGCCGAACACCACGCAATCCTGAGGCAGGGCAACGTCTAAAGCCGATGAGGCAAGGGCCGCCGCCGCCGCAAGGTCTGCTGCCGGTTCACTGATGCGCAAACCGCCCGCGACGTTCAAATAGACGTCTCGCGCCCCGAGGCCAAGCCCGCATCTGGATTCAAGCACGGCCAAAACCATAGCGAGGCGTCCGGAATCCCATCCGACCACAGCCCTGCGGGGTGTTCCGTAGGCGGAGGGGGCCACAAGGGCCTGAAATTCAACCAAGACGGGCCGCGAGCCCTCAATTCCAGCGAAAACTGCGGCGCCGGGCGCGCGCTCACCGCCGCTATTTAAAAACAGGGCCGAGGGGTTCTTGACCTCGCGCAGGCCAGAATCGCCCATCTCGAACACGCCGATCTCGTCGGTGGCGCCAAAGCGGTTCTTGGCGGCGCGCAGGATGCGGAACGGATAGCCACGCTCGCCCTCGAAGGACAGGACCGCATCGACCATATGTTCGACCACGCGGGGGCCAGCGATCTGACCGTCCTTGGTCACGTGGCCGACAAGGATCACCGCTACGCCGCGCGTCTTGGCCAGCCGCACCAGTTCGCCAGCGGCGGCGCGGACCTGGGTGACCGATCCGGGGCCCGCCTCGTGCGCGTCACTCCAGAGGGTCTGGATCGAGTCGATGACCACCAGATCGAAGGTTTCGCGCTTAAGACCGTCAATAATGCCGCGCAGCGCGGTTTCGGCGGCCAGTTGCACCGGCGCCTGGGCCAGACCCATGCGGGCCGCGCGGCCTCGCACCTGATCCAAAGCCTCTTCGCCGGAGATATAGGCGCAGCGCGCGCCATTAACGGCAGCTTGGGCGCAGACCTGTAAGAGGAGGGTGGACTTGCCGACGCCGGGATCGCCGCTGAGCAACAGGGCCGAGCCGCGCACGACGCCGCCGCCGCAGACCCGGTCAAACTCGTCAACGCCGGTCATGATCCGAGGCGGCGGGATGGTTTGGGTGTCGAGCGTCTCGAAGGCTAGGCCGCGCATCTTGGTTGCGCGGCTGGGGGCGAGGGCTCCGGGCGGGCGGCTTTGAATCTCTTCGACCAGACAGTTCCAGCCATTGCAGGCCGGGCACTGGCCAGCCCATTTGGACTGAACCGAGCCGCAGGTCTGACAGACATAGGTGGCGCCGTCGCGGGCCATGGGGTCTCCGAGGGGGAGCGAATCAGTACAATCGCCGGACGGAGTCTACGCCTTTGCGCCCCGATATGTCCGCTGAAGACGCGGGGCGAGGCGAACGAGACATTCATAGGCGATGGT
>CANFKD010000028.1 GCA_947447115.1 Caulobacteraceae bacterium | reverse complement strand
GAGGTCCTTGAGCAGGCTCGTTGCATATCCGGTCCAGCCTGCTGCCACGGTCGCAGCGGCAATGCCATATTCCAGCACGAGCAGCCAACCCATGGTCCAGGCGAACACCTCGCCCAGAGTGGTGTAGGCGTAGGTATAGGCCGATCCGGCGACGGGCATGGTCGAGGCCAGTTCCGCATAGCACAGACCCGCAAAGGCGCAGGCGAGGCCGGCAATGATGAAGGACAGCATCACGGCTGGGCCTGCAAAGTTCGCCGCCGCATTGCCGGTCATCACATAGATACCGGCGCCGATGATGCAGCCGATGCCAAGAAAGACGAGATTAACCGGTCCAAGTGTGCGCTTAAGCGCGTGCCCTTGGGCCTCGCGCTGAATCTGATCAATTGATTTCTTGATCAGCAGTCTATTTCCGCTTGGTGCGGTGCCGTCCGCCATATGTTCGAGCCCCCATGAGCGCGTCGACCGAACCGGTCTTCGCGTGATTTGCTTAGGGTGACGTTAGTCAGCCAATGGCGATGATGCAATCCATTCGCAAGGCCTGGCGGTTCTAAGGGGCTGTTGGCTCGATTTCTTCGCCTTTCTGGCCATGTTTCGAGCAGAGGTGACGCAACTGTCCCGGTTGAGGTAAGACCTAGGATATGAGTCTGCCGATCGATGCCATCATTCCTGACCTCAAATCTGCGTTGGCTGAGCGGACCTGCGCGGTGCTGGTCGCTGCCCCAGGGGCCGGGAAGACCACACGTGTGCCGTTGGCGCTCCTGAATGAGCCTTGGCTCAAGGGTGGTAAGATCATCATGCTTGAGCCTCGGCGTCTGGCCGCGCGGGCGGCGGCAACTCGAATGGCCCAGACCTTGGGCGAGACGGTGGGCGAGACCGTGGGCCTGCGGGTGCGGCTCCAATCCAAGATCGGCCCCAAGACCCGGATCGAGGTGGTCACCGAGGGGGTCTTTAGCCGGATGATCCTCGATGATCCCGGGCTCGAGGGCGTCGGCGCAATCCTGTTCGACGAATTTCACGAGCGCAGTCTGGATGCGGATTTGGGCTTGGCCCTCGCCCGCGATGCGCAAATGCTGCTGCGCGATGATCTGAGGCTGCTGGTCATGTCCGCGACCTTGGATGGGGCCCGGGTGTCCAGCCTCTTGGGCGACGCGCCGGTGATCGAAAGCCAAGGTCGGCAATTTCCCGTCGAGACAATCTATCTCGGACGCGATCCTGCCCGGCGTTTGGAAGAGCAGGCCGCGCGTGCCGTGCGCAAGGTGCTGGGCGAGCAACCCGGAAGTCTCTTGGTCTTCTTGCCCGGGCAGGGCGAGATCCGCCGCGTGGAGCGGATGCTGCATGATGCGGGCCTGCCATCCAATGTCGATATAGCGCCGCTCTACGGAGCCTTGGAGTTAAAGGCCCAGGATCAGGCCATCGCCCCGGCAGCGCCCGGACGGCGCAAGGTGGTGCTGGCCACCTCCATCGCCGAGACCAGCCTGACCATCGAGGGCGTGCGCATGGTGCTAGACTGTGGTCAGGCGCGGGTGCCGCGTTTTGATCCTGCCAGTGGCTTAACCCGGCTGGAGACGGTTCGGGTTAGCCGGGCAGGGGCCGATCAACGCCGGGGCCGGGCCGGGCGAACCGAGCCGGGCGTCGCCTATCGCCTCTGGGATGAGGCCGAAACCCGATCCTTACCGGCCTTTGCGCGACCTGAGATTCTTGACAGCGATCTGTCGGGTCTGGCGCTAGACTTGGCGCGTTGGGGCGCGCAGTCGGCTGATGACCTGGCCTTTCTGGACCGCCCCCCGGCTGCGGCGCTTGCTGAGGCGCGAGGGCTGCTGTCGCGGCTTGGGGCCTTGGATGCCAAGGGGGCCTTGACCGCCCATGGCGAGGCGCTGACCGCCATGCCTCTGCCACCAAGGCTGGCTCACATGGTTTTGCGGGGCGCGCAGAGTGGGGCGGGCCTGCGGGCGGCTCAGATCGCCGCCACCTTGACCGAGCGCGGCCTTGGCGGGACGGGCACCGATTTGGCCTCTCGCCTGCAACGTTCGGCACGGGATGACACACCGCGAGGCCGAGACGCCCGCACGCTAGCGGCCCTCTGGGCTAAGGCGGCGGGTGCGTCTAGGTCCGGACAGGATCCGCTCGACGAGGCCCAGCTTCTGGCCTTGGCCTTTCCAGAGCGGCTGGCTAGGGCGCGGGGTCCTGCCGGGGAATATCAGTTGGTCAGTGGCCGAGGGGCCTATCTTGATCCCACCGACATGCTGGCGCGTGAGGCCTGGCTTGCCATTGGTGAATTGGGCAGCGGTGAGGCCAAGGACCGGATCTTGTTGGCCGCGCCGCTGGATCAGGCCCGGGTCATGGCCGCCTTTGCCGATCAGATCGTGACCGAAGATCGCTTGCAGCCCAATCCGCAGGGTCGCCTCAAGGCTGTGCGCCTCAAGCGGCTGGGCAAGATCGTGCTGGAAGAGCGCGCGATCGACTGGCCCGAACCGGCCATGATCGCCAAGGCCCTGCTGGCGCAGGTGCGTGACGAGGGGCTGTCCGGTTTGGGCTGGGGTGAGGCTGCGGCGGGACTTAGGGCCCGTGTCGCGTTCCTGCGCGATTTAGACGGGGAGGTTTGGCCGGATCTGTCCGATGGGGCTCTGCTGTCACGGCTTGAGGACTGGTTGGAGCCCCTATTGGCCGGGCGCAGCGCCTTGGCAGAGGTGCGTGATGGGGCGCTTGAGGCTGCCCTCAAAACCCTTGTGCCGTGGGATCAGCAGCGCAGGCTTGATCAACTGGCCCCGACCCATTGTGTTGCCCCTACCGGCTCGCGGATGACCATTGACTATGGGGCTGACGGCGGACCAAGGGCACAGGTGCGGGTGCAGGAACTGTTTGGCCTTAGCATTCATCCGATGTTGGCTGAGGGGAGGGTGCCCTTAACCTTGGCGCTGCTGTCTCCCGCCCATCGTCCCATCCAAGTCACCAAGGACCTGCCCGGTTTTTGGCGCGGATCGTGGAAAGAGGTGCGCTCAGACATGAGAGGCCGCTATCCGCGCCACGTCTGGCCCGAAGACCCTGCCAATGCCGTGCCAACGACGAGGGCCAAACCGAGAGGGACGTAAGGGAGATCTCCCTCTCCACCGTTTTCCCCGCGAAGGCGGGGATCCAGAGGAGCGCCAACCAGCGGTCCGTTCTCGGCGCTTCTGGGTCCCCGCCTTCGCGGGGAAAACGGGATTGGGTGCTATAATTCAGTCATCCTCATCCTCATCCTGAGCCTGTCGAAGGACGAGGACGTTACTCCGTCGCGGCGTAGATCATGATCCCGGTGGCGACCGACAGGTTCAAACTATCGGCCCGCCCGCGCATTGGGATCTTCACCGCGACGTCGCAGACGGCCTCCAGTTCAGGCGGAAGGCCCGCCTGTTCGTTGCCCATCAGGATCAGGGTTGGCCTCTGATAGGGTGCGGCGCGATAGTCGTGGGTGGCGGTCAGCAAGGTGCCGACGACTGACCCCGGCCAATCCTTGCGCCAGTCGATGAACTCTTCGATCGTGGCCTTGGCGATCTTGACGGCAAAGATTGAGCCCATGGTCGCGCGGACGGCCTCGACCGAATAGGGATCGGTACAGTCCCCCACCAAGATCACACCGCCGCAGCCTGCCGCGTCGGCGGTGCGCACGATGGTTCCCAGATTGCCCGGATCGCGCACAGCCTGGAGCCCAACCCAGCAGGCGGCCTCGTGGAGTTGGATATCGGCGAGGGGTGTATAGACCTGCTCGAAAACACCAACCACGGCCTGGGGATTGTCGCGCCGCGAGACCTTTTCGAGAATGTCACGATTGACCTCGATCACCTCACCGCCTGCAGCCCGGGCGGCAGCCGCAGCGCGGCGAAACACGGGATGGCCCGCAGCCTCCGCGCCATGGAGCAGGATCTTGGGGGCGTGGCCGAGATCGACCGCCTCGGTAATGATCTTCAAGCCCTCGGCAAGGAACAGGCCGCTGTCTTCCCGCTCCTTGCGCAGGTGCAGGCCACGAACAGCCTTGACCGTGGGATTGGTCAGGGAGGTGATGGTGCGGCTGGTCATTGGGCCCCGGCGCCCCAGCGCGCAAAGAAGGACAGACCCACGCCGCGCTGGCTTTGATCCTCCATCAGGGCCAATTCACCCCAATCAATCTCGCCGCCGCGACCGGCCATATTGTCGGCCATCAGTCCGGCTAGGGACAGGCCGCTGATCCGTTCTGCATAGGCGTTGAGGATCAAGAAATCCGCATTATCTGAAAGAAGTTCAGTACATAGTTTGAGAAGTTCAGGTAGGTCCTCAAACAGTCGCCACACTTCGCCGGTTGGCCCCCGGCCATATTTCGGCGGATCAAGGATGATCCCGTCATAGCGCGTGCCGCGCCGAACCTCGCGCTGGACATATTTGCGCGCATCTTCACAGATCCAGCGGATTGGGCGGTCGGTTAGGTCCGAGAGGGTGGCATTATCCCTTGCCCAGCCAATGGCCTTTTTGGAGGCATCGACATGGGTGACGCTGGCCCCGGCGGCGGCGCAGACCAGACTGGCAACGCCGGTATAGCCAAACAGGTTCAAGATCTTGGGGGGCTCGCCGCCCTTGGCGACCCGTGCGCGGACCCGATCATTGAGATAGGCCCAGTTGGCCGCCTGTTCGGGGAAGAAGGCGAGGTGACGAAAGGCGGTGAAGCGGCCGTGAAACTTCACATCGCCCCAGCTCAGGGGCCAGGTCTCAACCGTTGGCCCCGAAAAGCGCCAGCGACCGGCCTCATCCTCATCGGTGGGATCGAACACGGCGTCGGCCTTGGCCCAGACGGATTCAGACAGTCTCGGTGACCACAGGCACTGCGGTTCTGGCCGCACGACCTTGTAGCGGCCATAGCGTTCCAGCTTGCGACCGTTGCCGCTGTCGAGCAGGGCATAGTCCTTCCAAGCGGTGGTGCGCATGACCAGAGGCGTGGAGGCGATGGCCGGAGCGGCCTTGGGCGATGAAGCGTTCATGCCGTTGGATACGCGGTCAGGGGGCGGTTCGTAAAGGTTCTGGTTTGTGTGGGGTCTTGTCCCAGTAATAGGGCTTAATCAGCAACTGATAGAAGGCGCGGGCGGCCGCGAGGGTGGCTAGAGGCCAATAGGCGACCGCTAAGGCCAGATCCTTGGCCTGCAGATCGATCCCCGCGCGCTTGGCGCCGACCGACATTGACAGGGCAGCCGAGGTCCAAGCCGTCGCAACAAGCATGAGTCCCGTTGAGGAAATGAACGGTCCCCAGCCGCAGACGGCGAGGATGGATTGAACAAGGAGCAGCAGGGCAATGGGTCCATGGATCAGAGCGGACAGGACTGAAACCCCAAGGGTGAGCCACAGAGAGGCTTGATTGGCGAGGCTTAGACGACTGCGGCTTTTGGTCCAGACGATCAGGGTCTGCATGTAACCTTTGAGCCAGCGTGAGCGTTGAGGAAGCCAAACGCTAAACCGCGCGGTGGGCGTTTCCCAAGTCGGGAGGGTCAGCATTTCTGTGCGAAAGCCCCCGCCCGCCAAGCGAAAGCCGATGTCAGCATCCTCGGTGACATTGTAGGGGTCCCAGCCACCGAGTTGTCGCAAAGCCTCGACGCGAAGGTGATTACTGGTGCCGCCCAGGGGCACGGCGCTGCCCACCTTGGCAAGGGCGGGCAAGAAGGTCTCGAAATGGGCGGCATATTCCAAGGCAAATTGCCGACACCAGAACCCCTTGCCGGGTAGAATCCTTAAGGGGGCTTGGAGGCAGGCCAACTGTTCATCTGCCGCCATAAACCGGTTGGCCGCCTCTATCAGTTGGTCAGGGTGGGGCTGGTCTTCGGCATCATAGATCACAACCAAACGACCAAGGGCTTGATCCAATGCGACGTTGCAGGCTCTGGGTTTGGTTTGAGGGCTTCCGGGTGGGGCGATGATGATCCGCATCCAAGAGGGAAGGCGCTGCCTTGTCAGGGCATGCAAGGTTTGGCTGTCGTCGGCCTCGATGGCAAAGATGACGTCGAGGGCCTTTTGTGGATAGTTCAGCGCCTTGAGGTTTCGCACCATCTGCTTGACCATGTTGGCTTCTTTGTAGAGCGGCACAATAATGGAGTAGATCGGCAAGCGGCCACCTCTGGCGCGCTTTGGTGGTTCAATTTGAGTTGGTGTAGAGAGAAAAACGGCAATGCCTCGGATCACGCTAACGACCAAGAAGAGGATCCAAAGGCCAGTGCGGACATAGGACAGGGTTGCCGATGGCCATAGGATGAGAGCCATCGCGGCTGCGATCATAAGGCTTGCCCACAGAAGCTTTTGTTCTGGTCCCGGTCCATCCCGCGCGGTCGGACGATCTGTAAAATCCGTAAGGCTCTCGGAGGGCTGTTCGACAAGCCGATCCAACGGCGCGCTCGAAACGAATTCGGCGCGATCCAAAATGAAGCTGTGCGACTGTTCGCGCATTGGTCATTCTCTGCTGAATGACCAAATTCTGATGCGCAATTTAAAATTGAACACGCATTAAAGAGTGTGGAGAATTTATTGCAATCTATGAAAGATTTTGGATTCTGATCAGGTCGCTTGCAGTTTTGTGACAAACGCCTTTAGTGTGCCCTTAGGGAACTCTAGGAATTTTTCGTGACCGTGATTGTTACCAAGGCCAACAAATCAGCCCGTAAACCCAAAGGTGATGGCCACCTGCGCCGTGCTGAGATTCTCGCGGCGGCAGAGCGTATCTTTGTGGCTGAGGGCTATGATGGGGCCACCATTCGGCGGATCGCCGATGAGGTCGGCGTGTCCTCGACGGCGCTCTATATGCACTTCAAGGACAAGGCAGAAATTCTGCTTGAGATCACCTCAGACGCCATCGCGCATATGCTGGCGACCAACACCCAGATCGCGCAATTGCCGGGTGATCCCGTCATTCGTGTTCGAGGCATACTCGATGCCTACATGGATTTCGCCATAGAGAACGCCAATGCCTACCAACTGATCTTCTGCGCCAAGCCTGCGGAAGTGACCGAAGAGCGCGCGCAGACCTCTGTCGATCTTGGAGCTCAGTCCTATGCGCAGTTTCGCAGTGTCGTGGCGGAGATCGCCGCGTGTGGGCGACTGCGGACAGGGACGGTTGATGTGGCCGCTCAAACCCTGTGGGCAGGTTGTCATGGTCTGGTGACGCTGGTCCATTCGAGCCCGAGTTTTAACTGGGAAGCGATGGCTGATCTGCGTTCAGCCATGCTCGACGGTTTGCTCCATGGCCTCGTGATCGACTAGCGCACCCTGATCGCCGTGGCTTCGAACCTGATCCTTCCCACCTTCTCAGACGTCGAGGATGCCGCGCTCCGATTAGCCGGTCATGCCGTGATCACGCCCATCGTTTCCTGTGCGGCCTTGAATGAGGCCTGCGGCGGCACGGTTTGGGTCAAGGCCGAGGTTCTGCAGAGGACCGGCTCGTTCAAATTTCGCGGGGCCTATAATCGCCTCTGTCGGCTCGACGCGGATCAGCGCAGGCGGGGCGTTGTCGCCTTCTCGTCTGGCAACCATGCCCAAGGCGTTGCCGATGCCGCCCGAGCGCTTGGCATGCCTGCCCTGATCGTCATGCCGTCCGATGCGCCCGCGATTAAGATAGAGGCCACGATTGGCTACGGGGCCGAAGTGGTGCTCTATGACCGGTTCACTGAGAGCCGCGAAGCCATTGCGGCCCAGATCGCCAAGGATCGCGGGGCGGTGGTCGTCCCCGCCTTTGATGATTTCCATGTCATGGCAGGGCAGGGAACGGTAGGTCTGGAAGCAGCGGGGCAACTTCACGCCATGGGTCAGAGTGCGGAACTGCTGCTCTGTCCCGCATCCGGTGGTGGCCTGCTAGGCGGTATCGGTCTGGCCTTCGAGGCCCTGTCGCCAGCAACCTTGCTCTATGTGGTCGAGCCTGAGGGCTTTACCGACCATGCCGACAGTCTTGCGGCTGGTGAGCCCGTCTCGCTCGTGCCAGACCGTGCCAGCCTCTGTGATGCCCTGATGGCCCCACGGCCGGGCGACCTGACCTTTGCCATCAATGGCCCTCGTCTGAGCGGTGCTCTGGCGGTCAGCGACGATGAGGTCTTGAGCGCCATGGCCTTTGCCTTTCGTCACCTGAAGCTGGTGATCGAACCCGGTGGTGCGGTCGCGCTAGCGGCGCTTTTGTCTGGCAAGCTCGATCTGGCGGGCCGTTCGGCCTTGGTCATTGCCTCAGGCGGGAATGTGGATCCGCGGGTCTTTGCGCAGGCGCTGGCCCGATAGAGATGGGATTGTCTTAGGGCTGGGACAGGGTTGTGGTGCCCGAGCTGCTGCCATTGGCGGAAGCCTCATCATTGGACGCCGTCTCGATCAGGACCACAGGCTTAGGCGTGTAGATGCCGCGCCTTAAATCTTCAGTCAGGGTCAGAGGCGCCGAGCCACCGCCTAAGCGCGCCCGATAGACCTGCACATTTTCCATTACCCGCATGACGTAGTTACGGGTCTCCGAGAAGGGGATGCACTCGATGAAATCGAGGGGGTCGGCCTCCGTATTGCGTGGATCACCACAGAACCCAACCCAGGCCGCGGGTCGACCGGGTCCGGCATTGTAGGCTGCTGCTGCCAAGACGTACGAGCCGCTAAAGCCATTGATCATGTGGCCCAGATAGGCCGAGCCAAGGCGCATATTATAGTCGGGGTCACTGAGACGGTCAGGGTCATAGGCCACGCCAATGCGCTTAGCGACGCTGCGCGCGGTCGCGGGCATGATCTGCATCATGCCGCGTGCCCCGACGCCGGAGGCGACTCGCGGATCAAAGCCGCTTTCCTGACGGGTGATGCCAAAGACGGCTGCCGCTTCGGGGGCCTCGAGGGCCGTGGGGGCTTCGCGGACCGGATAGCCACGTTCGGGAAGGATAAAGCCCCGCTGAGCGACAGCGCGGACCACCCTCATGGCCAGTTCCTGCTCGCCATGGGTAGAGGCCAAATCAACCAGCAAGGCACATTCTTCGACCGTTGGCAGGGTGTCGTCCAAGGTCAGAATGAAGGTTCTAAACAGGCTCTGGCGGTCCAGTTCGATCAGAATCTTGGTCGCCTTGACCACATCACGGTTCTCAAACCGCGCCCGGTCGGAAAGGGTCGGTGCGCGCTCGCGCGGCAATTCGATCTGACGAAGGCCCGCCTTTTCGGCGGCCAACTGTCCGTAGAAGGTGGTGATATATTGGGCCCCATCGCCATAGAAGGTCGCGGCGGCCACAGGATCACCCATGGCCTCGGCGGCGCGGCCCCGCCAATAGAAGGCGCGAGACAGGGTGATGGGCGATGACCCAGAGGCTTGAATATGGGCAAAATGCTCATCGGCGCGGGCCGGCATCTTCAACTTGGTCAGCGACAGCCAGCCCGCGATGAACTCGGCCTCAACATAGTTCGTGCCAGAGGTCATGCCGTGGCCAGTGACGGCCTTGTAGGCACTGTCATAGTTTCCGGCACGGAGGGCCAGATTGAAGATCAAGCGCCGCTCGCGCCACATTCTATCGGAGGCTTCGGCATAGGAAGGCGAGGGCGGCAGGGCGCTGGCGAGGGTCAGCGTCTCGGCTTCGCGGCCATTTTGGCGCAGATAGGCGACCTTCTCCATATTTAAGGACGGGTCAGAGCGGAGGTCTTCAGGCAAGGTCTCGAGTACCTTGCCGAGGTTAGAGCCGCTGCGCAGGGCCAGGCGGGCTTCGGCCAGTTGTCGGCGCGGTTCATCCAGCAGGGGCAGGAGGTCGCGACTGGCCTGACCGGGTTGACCAAAGAGCAGCATATCAGCGCGCTTGGCGTGATCGTCGGGGGTCAGCAGGTCGCCAAACCGGGTCAGCAGGGTGCGCTGGGTCTGGGCATCGAACAGTTGATCTCGCCAGTGGGCGCGGATCAGAGATGTGGCCTGATCAGTTCGGCCAAGAGTGCGCCAAGCCGATGCCAGAGCCATGACACCGGCTGAGGTCTGAGGCGGCGTGGCCTTGAACCACTCCACGATGGCTAGAGGGGTTAGACCACTGGTCTCGATCTTATGTTCGGCGGCACCTTGCCTGCGGCTGGCCCTCGGCCAATCGGCGAGGTCTTTGCGGGCCCGGTCCAGCTCAGCAAAGCTCATCCGGTCTGAAAGGCTGTCGGTGAGGCTCCAGAGGGCAATCTTTTGTGCAACGGGGTCGCTGAGGCCTGCCATGGCCCGCCGGATCGTCGCGTCATCGCCCCGATTCGCCGCATCGAGCGCTGATTTGAGCAAGACGGCATCGTTTGCCGTGAGAATCCGCGATGTCAGTCCGCTGACGGTTTCTGGACCATTCGAAGACAGTTCGAGCGTCGTTTGCGCCACAATAGCGCTTGGTTGGGCATCAGCGACGCCATAAAGCAGGACAAGTCCGGCTATGGCAGCTAAGGGACGACCAATAATCACGCTATAAAAACCTTCTTTAGATCAGCAGATGCGAGGCGATGGTTGCTAGGGCACCCCCTGCCGCCATATTGTCAGGTTTAATCCCTCTTGCCGCAACCTCTGTCGCGGCGTTTTACGGCTTCTTGCGCAAAATGACCCACCCCCTGTTCCACGGCGCCATTACAGCCCTCGTCACGCCCTTCAAGAATGGCGCGTTTGATGAAGAGGCCTTTGTCGCCTTGGTTGAGCGACAAATTGCTGAGGGGATCCACGGGGTTGTTCCTGTCGGGACGACGGGGGAGACCGCGACCCTGAGCCATGATGAGCATCGCCGCGTCGTATCCCTCTGTTTAAAGACGGTCGCGGGCCGGGTGCCGGTGATCGCCGGGTGCGGCTCCAACTCCACCGCCGAGGCCATCGAGCTGGTGCGGTTTGCCAAGTCCGAAGGGGCTGATGCCGCTCTTGTCGTGACGCCCTATTATAATCGGCCCAGCCAAGAGGGTCTCTATCGGCACTATGAGGCGATCAACACTGCCGTTCAGTTGCCGGTGCTCGTCTATAATGTTCCCAGCCGAACCAGTGTTGATATCCACAATGAGACCTTGGCTCGCTTGGCCATCCTGCCCAATATTATTGGCATCAAGGACGCGACCGGAGACCTGACCCGCGCTAGCCTCATGCGGCTGATGTGTGGTGAGGACTTTGTCATGCTGTCGGGCGACGATCCAACGGCGCTAGGCTATGTCGCCCATGGCGGCCACGGCTGTATTTCGGTGACGTCAAATGTCGCTCCGGGGCCGGTTTCTAGCATGTTTGATGCCTTGGCTGCGGGAGATTGGGGCAAGGCGCTCTATCAACAGGACCGATTGGTGCGCCTTCACAAGGCCCTGTTCCTCGATGCGTCGCCATCGCCAACCAAGTTCGCCCTTGCGCATCTGGGCCTGTGTCAGCCCGATTTGCGTTTGCCGATCTCGCCCTGCAATAACGATGTGAAGCCCGCCATCCTAGACGCCATGCGGGAAGCCGGGCTGATCTGATCATGGCCCTGCATAAGCTGATCGCCGAGAACCGGCGCGCCAAGTTTGACTATTTCCTCGAAGACAGTTTCGAGGCGGGGATGGTGCTGACCGGAACCGAGGTCAAGGCCCTGCGCGAGGGGCGGGCCAATATTGCGGAGTCCTATGCGGCCACCGAAGGGCGCGAGATTGTGCTGATCAACGCCTATATTCCTGAATATGGGCCAGCGAACCGGTTCAATCACGAGCCGCGCCGCCCGCGTAAGCTGCTGCTCCACCGTCGTCAGATCGACCGATTCTTTGGCGCGATTGGCCGCGAGGGCCAGACCCTCATCCCGACCAAGCTCTATTTCGACGAAAAGGGCAGGGTGAAGCTGGAACTCTGTCTGGCCAAGGGCAAGAAGCTACACGACAAGCGCGCCACCGAGGCCGACCGCGACTGGAAGCGCGAGCAGGGCCGGATCATGCGCGATCGGGGCTAGGCCTCGAGATAACGCTGTACGCTTAGGAATATCTCTTCAAACATCTGCGGTGTCAGTCGCCCTGTGTTCGTGTTCAGGCGAGAGCAATGGTAGGAATTGAACAGACGGTAGGGTCCAGCATCGGCGATCACGCCATGCCCTGCATCGACCGCATTGGCTTTTAAATTCAGAGCCTTCAGAACATTTCTTCGCGCAACGTCTCCAAGGGTCACGATGGCCCGAAGCCTTGGCAAGGCCTGCATCCGTGCGGTCAAGAACGGACGGCAGGCCACCTCTTCTTCCGGCAGGGGCTTGTTCCCGGGCGGGGCGCAACGCACCGCATTGGTCACCATACAGTCGGTCAGGACCAGACTATCGTCCGGCCGCTCTTCATAGGTGCCCGTCGCAAAGCCTGTTTTGAGGAGGGTGTCGTACAGCAATCGGCCTGCCGCATCGCCGGTAAAGGGCCGTCCGGTGCGGTTGGCCCCTGTGCGACCGGGCGCCAGTCCAACGATCAAAAGGCGCGCGTTGACGTCGCCAAAGGATGGGGCTGGACCATTGAACCAATCGGGATTGGCCGACGCATTGGCTTTGCGATAGTCGACCAGACGCGGACATAGGGGGCATGTCCGCGCGGGTTCGGCCCTTTTCAGGTCCATTGGCCTAGAGTTCGTCTTCGGCTTCACGCTCTGCCAAGGACACGTCGCCTTGCAGGAAGCGGGGCAGGGGCGACTGACGGGGGCGACCAATGATGTTGGACAGGTCCGCCAGGTCCACGAAGGAGTCAGCCTGACGACGCAGATCGTCAGAGGCCATAGGCGGCTGTGACTTGACGGTCGACACTACCGTAACCCGAACGCCCTTTTGCTGAACCGACTCGATCAGGCGGCGGAAGTCGCCATCGCCAGAGAACAGGACCAGATGGTCGGCGCGGGCGGCCATTTCCATCATGTCGACGGCGATTTCGATGTCCATATCGCCCCTGAACCGCTTGCGGCCATTGGCGTCGGTAAATTCGCGCGCCGTCTTGGTGACCACGGCAAAGCCATTATAGTCCAGCCAATCGACAAGGGGACGAATGGGCGAATAGTCCTGATCTTCGACCAGCGCGGTGTAGTAATAGGCCCGAATGAGCACGCCACGCTTGCGGAACTCGTCCAAAAGCTTCTTGTAGTCGATATCGAAGTTCAAACCCTTGGCGGCGGAGTAGAGGTTAGCACCGTCGATAAAGAGGGCGATCTTGTCGGTCGGATAAAAGGTCATGTTCAAAATCCTGAGGCGATAAAATTTAGCTATGAGTATGATTACGATAGCATATGTAGGTCTAGGAACTAATGTGGGACGGCTGGCTGACTCGTCAAGAGAGCTGCCCGCACTGATCTCAAAATCTTTTTCCGCCCGGAATTTGAAAATTATGGCCCAGTCTGATCTCTGGCGCTCAAAGGCTTGGCCGGACCCATCCCAGCCGGAATATCTCAATGCCGTGTTCGCGATAGAGACGCAACTGTCCGCGACCGAGCTCATGCGCACGCTGTTAGAGATCGAACAGAGCTTTGGCCGGGAAAGATCGGTTCCCAATGCGCCTCGCACGCTCGATCTCGATCTGATCGCCTATGGGGACGAGGTTATAGACGAGCCTGACCTGATCGTTCCCCATCCAAGGGCCGCAGAGCGCAGGTTCGTCATGGGGCCATTGTCTCAGCTGGTGCCCAACTGGGTCCATCCGGTTTTCGGCAAGACCGCCCTTGCGCTTTTTGAAGCCGCGACGGTGGGCCTAGATGCCCATCCCATTTGACGCAGGGCGTGTTCTGCGTTGCAACATCAGCCAACAAGCTGTAGTTTAATCAGTTCTAGTTCTGTTCCGAGGATGTCATGGCCCGCGTCACTGTTGAAGACTGCGTCGAAAAGGTTCCCAACCGTTTCAGCCTCGTGCTGTTGGCGGCCCATCGTGCCCGTGCCGTTTCGGCCGGCGCTCCGATCTTGGTCGACCGCGACAATGATAAGAACCCCGTCGTTGCCCTTCGCGAGATTGCGGATGATGTGATCGACGCCGATGGTCTTCGTGAAACCCTGATCACGACACTGCAGCGGGTTGATGAGCGTTCGGAAGCTGAGGAAGAGGCCGAAACCCTCGCCCTGCTGGCCGATCCTCAGCATATGCATATGAGCGAGCAGGAACTGGTTCGTGCTCTGCAGTCCGACCGTGATGGCGGCCAGGAGGAGCGGTACTGAGCCCACTCGGCACAGAAACGCTTTCTGCTGAGGCGACTGCGGTCGCTGGATCGTCAGGCTTGCCTGAAACCCATTTAGAATATTCTACTTCGGCCGTGCCCCTCAAGGCGCGGCCGAAAGTGCTTCGGCAATATGAGTTGATTGATCGGGTCAAAAGCTATGACCCGACGGCAGACGAGGCCCTACTGAACCGCGCCTATGTCTATGCCATGCGCATGCACGGCTCGCAGACCAGAGCCTCGGGTGATCCCTATTTTGCCCATCCCATCGAGGTGGCCGGCATATTGACCGATTACCGGCTGGATACGGCCACCATCGTCACGGCCATGCTGCATGATGTGATCGAGGACACCCAGGCCACACGCGAAGACATTGCCACCCTGTTCGGCGAAGAGATCGCGGAGCTGGTTGAGGGGGTGACCAAGCTGTCACGCTTGGAACTGGATTCAGAGCAAACCCGTCAGGCCGAAAATCTTCGCAAGTTCATCTTGGCCATTTCCAAGGATGTGCGGGTCCTGATGGTCAAGCTGGCCGACCGTCTGCACAATATGCGGACCCTCGGCTATATCGCCAAGCCCGAGAAGCGTGAGCGGATCGCGCGTGAGACCCTCGACATCTACGCCCCCTTGGCCCGCTCCATCGGTTGTCACAGGTTCTGTACCGAGCTTGAAGAGCTGGCTTTCGAGCATCTCAATGCCGTGGCCCGCGACGCCATCGTCATGCGTCTGGAAACCTTGCGTCAGACCCAAGGTCCGGCGGTGGCTGTGGTCAGCAAGGAAATTGCTGAGCAACTGAAGGCGGCTCAAATTCCCGCCCGCGTTTTTGGCCGCGAAAAGAATCCCTTCTCGATCTGGCGTAAGCTGCAGCGCAAATCGATTGGCTTTTCCCAGCTGTCGGACATCTATGCCTTCCGGGTCATTGTCGATGACGAGGATGATTGTTACCGGGCGCTTGGCATCATCCACCGGGCCTGGGCGTCGGTTCCCGAGCGGTTCAAGGACTATATCTCGACGCCTAAGCGCAACAACTATCGCTCGCTGCACACCACGGTGGTGGGGCCAAAGGGCATGCGCATCGAGATGCAGATCCGCACTGAATCGATGGATCGGATCGCCGAAGAGGGCGTCGCGGCCCATTGGCGCTATAAGGACACGTCCTATGGCTTTGATGCGGAGGCCGCAGAGGCCGCTGGCGGGCGCGATCCCCTGCTCAATCTGCGCAATCTGGTCCAACTGCTGGAACATGGCGGCGATGTGGATGACCTGGTCGAACATGCCAAGTTGGAAATGTTCCTCGATCAGGTCTTCGTCTTTACGCCCAAGGGCCGGTTGATCAGCCTACCACGCGGGGCCATGCCGCTCGATTTTGCCTATGGGGTCCATACCGATGTCGGCGACACCACCTTGGGCGTTAAGATCAATGGCGAACTGCGCCCGCTTCGCACGGCCTTGGCCAATGGCGATGTGGTTGAGGTCATTCGTGGGGCTAAGCCGGTGGTGCCGGTCGATTGGCGCTCCTTGACGGTGACGGGCCGGGCCCGTTCGGCCATTCGCCGCCATATTCGCCTGACCGAAAAGGACGAGTTCTTGCGTCTTGGTCGGACCTCGATTGATCAGACCTTTGAGCGGGCAGGGCGCTCTCGGGCCGATGTGACCCTGCGCGAGGCGCTAGATCGGTTCGTGATGACGACGCCGGACGAGCTTTTTGAAGCGGTGGGCCGTGGACGGATTACGGCTAGCCAGGTGCTCGATTCCGTGTTCCCCGGCCTGAAAGATGTTGAACGCGAGGCGGCGACGGCCCGCCGTCCGATTGAAAGCGGCAAGGGGGCTCGGCTCTATGTGCGCGGCGGCGGTGTCCATGCGGGTACTGAGCTGACCTTCGCCTCCTGCTGCAGCCCGGTTCCGGGTGATCGGATTGTCGGCATTAGCGATCCCGAGACAGAGGTCTTGACGGTCCACACCATCGACTGCGCGCGCCTCGCCGCGTTCGAGGACAAGGAAGACCTTTGGCGAGACCTGCAGTGGACGCCGGAGGCCGAACGCAACACCATTTCTCATGCGCGTCTTCGGGCGACGATCAAGAATGCGCCGGGTGTGCTGGGCAAGGCCTGCACCATCATTGGCGAGGCCGGCGGCAACATCATGAACCTGCGCATGCATCACCGTCAGTCCGGCTATTTTGACGTTGATTTCGACCTAGATGTTCGCGATGCGCGTCACCTGACCCATGTCGCGGCGGGTCTGAGGGCCTGTCCTGAGGTTGATGTCGTCGACCGGGCACAGGATTGATCCTTCTGCACCGGGCAGGGCTTGCGTCTACCGATGAATCCAGCGCAAAAACGGCCCAACCTTTCTGTGAGAAAAAGCCATGACAACCGAAGACGTACTGGAAGAGTTCCGCGCCGCGGGTGCGCTGAAAGAGGGCCATTTCGTGCTGTCCTCTGGCCTGCACAGCCCGGTCTTCCTTCAGAAAAACCTCGTCTTCATGGATGCGTCGCGGACCGAGCGCCTGTGTAAGGCCCTCGCGGCCAAGATCATCGCGGCGGTCGGGCCGGTCGATGTGGCCATCTCGCCAGCCGTTGGCGGGATCATTCCCGGTTACGAGACCGCCCGTCACCTCGGCGTGCCGTCCATGTATGTCGAGCGCGAGGGCGGGGCCTTTAAGCTGCGCCGAGGCTTTAGCGTCGAGCTGGGCCAAAAGGTGGTCATGGTCGAGGATATTGTCACGACCGGTCTTTCGTCTCGCGAATGTATTGCGGCCATCCAAGAAGCGGGCGGCGAGGTCGTTGCGGCGGCCTGTATCGTTGATCGCTCCGGTGGCCGGGCCGATGTCGGCGTGCCGCTGATCGCCTTGGCGACCTTGGATGTCCCGGCCTATCCCGCCGACGCCTTGCCGCCAGAGCTGGCTGCCATCCCGACCACCGATCCGGGAAGTCGCAGGCTTTCCAAGTGATCCAGCCGCTACGTCTTGGGGTCAATATTGACCATGTGGCCACGGTGCGAAATGCGCGCGGCGGGCTCAACCCCGATCCTCTGCGCGCGGCTAGGCTGGCCATAGACTGCGGCGCGGACGGCATCACGGCCCATCTGCGCGAAGATCGTCGACACATTTCTGATAGGGACATTGAGGTCCTGTCCGCCCTTTGCCGGGAGCTCGGCCGCCCGCTGAACTTCGAGATGGCGGTGACCGACGAGATGCGCGACATCGCCTTGCGCTACAGCCCTCACGCCGCCTGCCTCGTGCCCGAAAAGCGCGAAGAGCGCACGACCGAGGGCGGGCTGGATGTGGTTCGGGGCCACAACACCATCGCGCCCGTGGTCAAGACCTTGCGAGAGGCGGGCATTCGCGTGTCGCTCTTTATCGAGGCCGACCCCGAACAGATCGCCACAGCGGCCTCGATGGGGGCGCAGGTGGTGGAACTTCACACCGGCGTCTATTGCGATGCCCTGCGTGAGGGCCACACCGATCAGGCCGAGACCCTGTTGCAGACCCTGCGCGACGGTGCCGCCTTGGCCGCTGATCTAGGACTTGAGGTCCATGCGGGCCACGGGATCGACTATGAGACCGTCATCGCCATCGCCGCGATTCCGCAGGTGGTAGAGCTAAACATCGGTCACTTCCTGATCGGTGAAGCGATCTTTGTCGGCCTAGGTGAAGCCATGGCCAAGATGCGTGGTCTGATGCAGGCGGCGAGGGTGATCTCGTGATCATCGGGCTAGGCTCTGACCTGTGCGACATTCGCCGCATTCAGGGCTCACTCGACCGGTTTGGCGATCGTTTCACCCATCGGATCTTCACGGAGACCGAGCGCGCGCGCTCTGAACGCAAGCCCGACCGCGCCGCCAGCTATGCCAAGCGTTTTGCCGCCAAGGAGGCCTGTTCCAAGGCCCTCGGAACCGGCTTTCGCCAAGGGGTCTTTTGGCGCGATATGGGTGTTGCCAATCTGCGCAGCGGCCAACCGACCCTGGTCCTCACAGGCGGAGCCGCAGCCCGTTTGGCCAAGATGCTGCCGCCCGGCATGACCGGCCATGTGCACCTGACCATGACCGATGATCACCCCTACGCCCAAGCCTTTGTTATTATTGAAGCCTTGCCCGATGATAGCAATTTAACGAGATTGAATCCTGTTGCTGGTATATAGGTTCACCGAACGGTCGCCTCGCGGCCAAGTGTCCATTGGTTCGATGAGAGACCCAAGATCATGAGTTCTGTTGATCAGTCGCAAATGGTGCAGCCCTCTACCCCTGCCAACGAGTTCGTCGAGATCGTCAAGACCGTCGTCTATGCCCTTCTCATTGCCTTGGTATTGCGGGTCTTCCTGTTCCAGCCCTTCACCATTCCATCGGCCTCGATGGAGCCGAACCTGCTGGAAGGCGACTACATCATCGTCTCCAAATATAGCTACGGGTACAGCCACCATTCGATCCCGATGAGTCCACCGCTGTTCTCAGGCCGGATCTTGGCCACGCCGCCCAAGCGGGGCGACATTGTTGTGTTCAAGCTGCCGCGTGATGGCCATACCGACTACATCAAACGCCTGATCGGGCTGCCCGGTGACCGGGTTCAGGTCAAGCAGAGCGTGATCTATATCAACGACAAGCCCCTGCCGCGCGTCGGCGATGGCAAGGTCGTGCTCGACATGGGCGGCGGCTTTGGCCAGCCCGCTGAGCGCTTTAAGGAAACCAATCCTGAAGGTCGTCAATATGTCACCTATAGTTTCGGCCCCGAAGGCGATGCTGAAAATACCGGTGTCTATGTCGTGCCTGAGGGCCAGTATTTCATGATGGGCGACAATCGCGACAATTCGCTCGACAGTCGTTTTCCCGAAGAGATCGGCGTGGGCTTTGTTCCGGCGGAAAATTTCGTCGGTCGGGCGCGGATCATTCTTCTGTCTTGGAACCGGGGCGTGTCCCTGTTCAAGCCCTGGACCTGGTTCACCGAAGCGCGCCTCAGCCGCTTTGGCCATGTGCTGAAATAGATGAACGCTAGGGCGGCGGAAGTCACCGCGCTTGAAGTTCGGCTCGGCCACAGTTTTGCATCGCCCGACCTGTTGGAGCAGGCGCTGACTCATGCCAGCGTCGGTGAAGGGCAGCGCAAGGTGCTCAACAATGAGCGCCTAGAGTTCCTCGGCGACCGGGTTTTGGGCCTCTTCACGGCTGAAGTGCTGATGGCCCAGTTTCCGACGGCGCGGGAAGGGGACCTTTCGCAGCGATACAATATGTTGGTCAATCGCGAGGCCTGTGCGCGGGCAGCGCGGCGTATGGGCCTTGGCCCGGCCCTTCGGCTGGCGGGCGGTGAGTCCAAGCGCGGCGGGCGTGAGCATGACACCATCTTGGCCGATGCCTGCGAAGCGGTGCTTGCGGCCCTTTATGTCGATGGTGGGCCTGAGGTCGCGCGGGAGGTCTATCTGCGCTATTGGGCCGATGAGATCGAGACGCTCAGCCATTCGGCCATTGGCAGCGCGGCCATGGGCAATCCCAAGTCCTTTCTGCAGGAGTGGGCAGCCTCCAAGCGAAAGCCCATCCCCACCTATGTCGTCGTCGCACGATCAGGGCCTGACCATCAGCCGGTTTTTACGGTAGAGGTACAGGTTGACGGCCTCGAGCCCGCGAAAGCGGAAGGCCGTTCACGTCAAGAGGCCGAAAAGGCCGCGGCCAGCCTGTTGCTGAGCCGGGAAGGTTTGCAATGAACACCTCAACTGCCGCGCCAACAAGAGCCGGTTTCGTCGCCATTATCGGATCGCCCAATGCGGGCAAGTCGACGCTGGTCAATCGTTTGGTCGGCTCCAAGGTCTCCATCGTCACCCAAAAGGTTCAGACCACGCGCTTTCCCGTGCGGGGTGTGTGCATGGACGGCCAGGCTCAAATCGTTCTGGTCGACACGCCCGGTATCTTTACGCCGCGTCGCCGTCTGGACCGGGCCATGGTGCGCTCGGCTTGGAACGGGGCTGAAGATGCCGACGCGGTCGTGCATCTTGTCGATGCCCATGCTGAGATCGCGGTGAAGGATGGCACGGCCAAGGCGGCTGAAAAGCGCTGCGCGGACGACACCGCCACCATCCGTGCGGCCTTGAAGTCCAGCGGCCGAAAGGCGATCTTGGCCATGAACAAGATCGATCTGGTCAAACGCGATGCCTTGCTGGCCCTGACCAACGACCTGTTCGAAGAGGGCGTCTATACGGAGGTCTTTATGATCTCGGCCCATAATGGTTCGGGCGTCGATGATCTGAAACACCATATGTCGAGCCTGATGCCTGAGGGGCCATGGCTCTATCCGGAAGACCAGACCGCCGATCTGCCTGTGCGCCTCTTGGCTGCTGAGATCACCCGCGAGAAGGTCTATCTGCGCGTCCACGAAGAACTGCCCTATGCCGCGACCGTCGAGACCACCTCGTTCAAAGAGGCCAAGGCTGGCGCGGTGCGGATCGAACAGACCATTTATATCGAGCGTGAAGGCCAGCGGGCCATCATCTTGGGCAAGGGTGGCCAGACCCTGAAATGGATCGGCGAGAATTCGCGCAAAGACCTGATCGAGATATTGGATCGCCCAGTTCACCTGTTTTTGCACGTCAAGGTCCGCGAAAACTGGCAAGAAGAGCGGGCCTTCTATGCCGATCTCGGCCTTGATTTCGACGTCTGATCCTTCCTATCCCCCTATTGCCGACCAAGAGAGCCTCCCATGTCTGACACCCTCCCTGACCGCCTGAGCGTCAATCCCAAGAGCCCCTATTACGATGCTGACCTGCTTCAGCAGGGCATCGGCATCCTGTTCAAGGGGGTCGAAAAGACCAATGTCGAGGAATATTGCGTCAGCGAAGGCTGGGTGCGCTTGAGCGTTGGCAACACGGTCGATCGCAAGGGCAATCCCATGACCATCAAGCTGCAAGGCCCGGTCGAGCCCTTCATTCGCGCGCCGGAATAGGCTTAGGCTTCAAAGGTTCGTCCATGACCGAATGGGAAGACGATGCCTATGTCCTGTCGGCCCGCGCTCACGGTGAGAGCGGCGCGATAGTCGATCTGTTGACCGAGACCCACGGCCGTCATGCGGCCCATGTGGCCGGGGCAGCCTCACGGCGGATGAAGCCCTTTTTGCAGGCCGGTGCACGGGTGGTGGTCAACTATCGCGCACGCGTGCCCGATCAGCTTGGCTCGGCCACGCTTGAGCCAATCGGGGAGGGGCCATCGGCCCTGTTTGATGATCCACTGGCCTTGGCCGGGCTATCGTCTGCGGCTGCCGTAATCGCGGGGGCCTTGCCCGAACGCCAAGCCCATCCGGGGGCCTTCCTTGCCTTTGAAGTCTTGATTGGCTGCCTGCCCCTGACCGAGGTCTGGCCAGCGGTCTATGTGCGCTTTGAGGCCGGGTTGTTGCAGGACCTTGGCTTTGGTCTGGACCTGTCGCGCTGTGCGGCGACGGGCTCCGTCGATGACCTGGTCTATGTCAGCCCCCGCACGGGCCGGGCGGTCAGCCGCGCCGCCGGTGAGCCCTATCACGACAAGATGCTGATCCTGCCGCCCTTCATGCTTTCGGCGCAGGGCGGCTTGAATCCGGGCGATATAGGCGCGGGCATGGCCCTGACCGGTCACTTCCTCGACCAGTTCGTCTTCGCCGCCATGAACCGCCCGTTGCCTGCGCCGAGAGAACGGTTGTTGGAACGACTGCGGGATGCCGGGGCGCTTTAGGGAATGAAGGGGTGGGGGAGTGGGGTTACCCTCCCTCACCATACCCAACGCCCTATTCCCCGCGAAGGCGGGGATCCAGAACCTTACATTCTGATTAGCAGCGGCACGGCTGGATCCCCGCCTTCACGGGGAACTCGGTGGAGAATTAGTGGGTGAGGGCCTTGCTTTTCACCCGCGTCATTGCGAGCGCAGCGAAGCAACCCAGGGGACTGACACGGACCTCAGTTGATGTTCCCATGGGTTGCTTCGGCGTTGCACGCCTCGCAATGACGCGGGGAAGGTGGCGGGTAGGGGGGGGCAAAACCCCCTACCCCTGCTACGCAGGTACTTCCCCCAGAGGGGGAAGATTTAACGACCTAGATCTTCCCCCTCTGGGGGAAGTGGCGCGAAGCGACGTAGGGGGCCTTGTTTTTTTACCCCCCCCTAAAGCCCCGCCGCGATCTTGGCCTTTTCATAGGTCTCCGCCGCTTCCATCCAGCGGGCCTCTGCCACGTCGAGCATTTCTTGCGCCTTGATGCGCTGGCGGGTCAGGTCGGTATGTTTGGCGGCAAAGCTGGGGTCGCATAGTTGGCCATCGAGGGTCTCTAGGGATTTGGTGCAGCGGGCTAGCGTCGCTTCGGCCGATTCCATCTTACGCTTCAGTGGCGCGACCAAGCCTTGGGCGTCGCGATTGGCTGGCGGTGCGGTGGGGGCGGTTGGCGTCGCAGACTTGGCCTTGGCCGGCTCGTCCTTGATTTGCGTTGGCGCCCTGGCGGCCACACGGGCGCGGTCGAGCACGAACTTGGCATAGTCGTCCATATCGCCGTCGAAGGGCTTCACAGAGCCGTCAGCGGCCAGCCAGAGCCTATCGGCGACCATCTCCATCAAGGAGCGGTCGTGGGTGATCAGGATCACGGCCCCTTCATAGTCATTGAGCGCATCGAGCAGGGCGCGGCGGCTATCTATGTCCAAGTGGTTGGTCGGCTCGTCGAGGATCAGCATGTGCGGGGCCTTCATGGCCACCATGTTCAACAAAAGACGCGCCCGCTCGCCGCCAGACAGGTTCTCGACCGTGGTCTCCGTCTTGTCATAGCCGAGACCAAATTGGGCCAGCTTGGAGCGGCGGGCCGCTTCGCTGGCGTCCGGCATGGCGCGGCGCATGATTTCGAGCGGCGTATCGTCGGGGTCCATGGCCTCGATCTGGTGCTGGTGGAACCAGCCGACCTGCATGCGCTTGTCCCGGTGGATATGGCCCTGCTGGATCTCGAGCGCGCCCGCGATCAGCTTGGCAAAGGTCGACTTGCCCGCACCATTGACGCCGAGCAGACCGATCCGGTCGTCGATGTCCATGCGCAGGTTCAGATTCCGCAAGATCGCCTTACCGTCATAGCCGACATAGGCATTGTCCAAACGCACCAGAGGCGGGGCGAGGGGCCGGGGCGGAGAGGGCAGGGTAAAGGGCGCGACCCGCTCTTCGATAGTCGCCCCTATGGGCTGGAGCTTGGCCAGACGCTTCATGCGCGACTGGGCCTGCGCGGCCTTAGAGGCCTTAGCGCGGAAGCGGTCTACGAAGGCCTGAAGGTGGGCCCGTTCAGCCTCCTGCTTAACCCTGTTGGCCGACAGGAGCCGAAGCTTTTCGGCCCTCATCCGTTCGAAATCGTCATAGCCGCCGGTATAGATCTCCAGCTTGCGGTCGGTCAGGTGCAGAATGTGATCGACCGAATTGTTCAAAAGTTCGCGGTCGTGGCTGATGATCAGTGCCGTATGGGGATATTTCTTCAGCCGCGCTTCGAGCCAAAGGGCACCTTCAAGGTCGAGATAGTTGGTCGGCTCATCGAGGAGCAGCAGATCGGGCTCGGCGAACAGTGCCGCCGCCAAGGCGACCCGCATGCGCCAGCCGCCGGAAAACTCGGCCATGGTGCGCGTCAGGTCTGCCGTGGAGAAGCCAAGACCCGACAGAATTTCAGCAGCCCGTGAGGGGGCGCGGTCGGCGTCGATCTCAATAAGGCGGCCATAGATCTCGCCAAGCCGTTCAGGCGGCGCGGTTTCTAGCTCTTGCAGCAGATTATGACGATCCACATCCGCTTCGAGGATCGTGTCGATCAGGGTGACCGGCGTGGCCGGATGCTCTTGGCTGACCGATCCGACGCGGGCATTGCGCGGCATGGTGATGCCACTGCCGCCGCCATTTTCCAGCTCATCAAGGATCAGCTTGAACAGGGTGGACTTGCCGACCCCGTTGCGACCAACCAGTCCGACCTTGGACCCGGTGGGCAGACTGACTGTAGCATCGTCAAAAAAGCGACGGCCCCAGGCCGTATAGTTGAGATCTTTAATCTGAAGCATGGAGGCGTTCGGTCTTTTTGGTTCGGTTTTGGGCGCGGACGCTGCAATCAATCGAACAGATTGATTTCCAAAGGTTGGCGGATCTGTTGCGCAGGGCTATAAGCCCGCCACCTTCCCAAAGCCAACGTTTCAGTGAGCAGACGCGAAATCATGACCGAACATACCTTTTCCAT